>CAZNUR010000011.1:41248-62273 GCA_964576375.1 uncultured Chitinophaga sp. | reverse complement strand
TTACGTTCCCCAATTTGCTGCCGCCACATGGCATAGTAAAGTCCTTTTTGCGCAAGGAGTTCCTCATGCTTACCTGTTTCTACAATTTCACCCTTCTCTAAAACGTAAATACGATCTGCGTGCATGATCGTGGAGAGTCGGTGTGCAATCAAGATGGTGATTTGTGTGCCTGCTTTTGAGACCTCCCGAATAGTAGTAGTGATTTCTTCCTCTGTCAAGGAATCTAGTGCTGAAGTAGCCTCGTCAAATAGTAGGAGTTTTGGTTTTCTAAGCAGGGCTCTTGCTATGGACAGACGTTGTTTTTCTCCACCTGATAGTTTCAGACCTCCCTCACCAATCATAGTATCTAAGCCGTTTTCCGCACGGTGGAGTAAGTTTTGGCATGATGCTTTATGCAAAACCTCCAGTATCATCTCTTCAGTAGCCTGGGGATTTACAAAGAAGAGATTTTCTCGAATAGTACCTGAGAACAATTGTGTATCCTGCGTCACAAAGCCAATTTGATTTCGTAAGTCTTCAAAATGAATACTGTTTTCGTCAATGCCATTATACAGAATTTGACCACTATCTGGTCGGTACAATCCCACCAATAATTTCATCATAGTTGTTTTGCCTGAACCAGAGGGGCCTACAAATGCAATAGTTTCTCCTGCTTTCACCTTAAAGCTAATCCCGTTAAGTGCTTTTTGAAGTGCTGTGGGGTGTTGAAATCCTACCGCGTCAAAGGCCAATGTATCAATTGCTCCAAGCGGTGTGGGATTGGTAGGAACGGCCTCAGGAGCTTTTTCCATCAGTTGATTAAAATTCTCTAACGAAGTTTGTGCCTCACGATATGTAAGAATGATATTGCCAATTTCTTGAAGCGGGCCGAATACAAAAAAGGAAAATATTTGCATGGTCACTAATTCTCCTGCATTCATTTCGTCTTTGAATACCAGGAATAGCAACATAAATAGTATAATTTGTCGTAAGGTGTTTACGAAAGTTCCTTGTAGGAAACTAATGCTTCTTATTTTTTTGACCTTCGTAAGTTCCAGCCCTAAGATTTTGAAGGTATTTCGATTGAGTCGCGCTACTTCTTGTTCAGTCAATCCTAAGCTTTTAACTAACTCAATATTTCGGAGTGATTCTGTTGTAGCACCAGCCAGGGCTGTTGTTTGCGCTACAATTTTTTTCTGAATTACTTTAACTTTTTGGCTGAACTTATTTGAAAAGTAAACCAGTAAAAAAATGCCTCCGAAATAGAAAATGGGAAGACGCCAGTCAATAGCTGTGGCATAAACTGCTACAAAAACAATTCCGATGATTACAGGAAATAGCACGTTGATAAAGGAGGAGACCAACCGCTCTGTGTCAACACGTACCTTTTGTAGAATACTCAGTGTTTCTCCACTGCGTGCATCTTCAAACTCGCGAAAGGGTAGCTTCATCGCATGTTGAAGACCTTCTGTGAATACGGCTGCTCCAAATTTTTGAGTAATTAGATTGAGTGTATAATCTTGAAATGCTTTTGCAATTCGGCTTACCATGGCTACAGACACAGAGGCCAGTAGTAAGGCCAATACCCCATAGTGTGGGTCTGCTGTAAAGGAGAAAAAGAATTTTTGATTAGTGTATTGATCTCGGTGTTGTGCAAAATGATTAGCAAGGTTGACTAATTTTCCAAAAATGATAGGATCAACTAGCGAAAATCCAATATTGATTGCCGATAGAATTAGCACCAGACTGACCAGCCAACGATGCGGTTTTAAATATCGAAATAAAATTTTCATGACTGTGACTCTCTTTCAGCAAAAGTCGTTTAAATTATCGAGAACCCTTTACTGAAAGAAAACAGCGCTTATATGATATTTCTGAATTGAATTGCCTCTGCAATATGATTCGGTAATATGGAAGCCTGTTCATCTAGGTCTGCGATGGTCCTCGCCACCTTGATCAGCCTGTCAATAACACGCGCAGAGTAGCCAAACTTGATGGCTGTTTTTTCTAAAATTTTAAGGCCTTCCTTTTCAATTTTTGAAGTGGCTCTTATCAATTGTCCTGTTGCTTGGGCATTACAATAGTGGTAAAAATTATCTTTCCATCGCTCCGTTTGAATATACCTTGCCTTTTTAATTCGATTTAAGGTAGCTCTTATAGCAGAGTTGTCGATTCGGTCAGGTTGAATGAAGTGATTTGCAGGCAGGGGTTTTACTTCAATATGTAAATCAATTCGGTCCAGTAGGGGTCCCGAGATGCGATGTTTATAACGTTGGATCATTCCTGTTGTACAAGTGCATTTGATAGTGGGGTGTCCATCATAGCCACAGGGGCAAGGGTTCATAGCGGCCACTAATAAAAAAGAGGATGGATACTTACAGGCATGTCCTGCTCTTGCCAATACAATACATCTCTCTTCCAGGGGTTGGCGAAGTGCTTCTAAAACGTTTCGCTTGAACTCAGGTAGTTCGTCCAGAAATAATACGCCATGATGCGCCAGTGAGATTTCTCCAGGTTGTAAATTTCTTCCTCCACCTATCAAACCAGCATCTGATATTGAGTGGTGAGGATCACGAAAAGGGCGTTTACCGGCTAAAATAGTTGAGTGGACACCTTGTCCTGCTACCGAGTGTATTAAGCTGGCTTCAATTGCCTCAGGATAGGAGAGTGGGGGTAGGAGCTGTGATAAACGTCTTGCCAGCATTGTTTTTCCGGCACCCGGCGCACCGTAGAGAAGCAGGTGATGCCCTCCCGCAGCTGCTATCTCCAAGGCGCGTTTTGCTAAGTCTTGTCCTATTACGGTTTCTTTTACTTCTTGCTGCGTAGCATGGTTTTGAAAGCCAGGTTGTATGTATTTCTTTATGATTAGGGAATGATGGTCTGTTTTATTAAGTATGGCTACTACATCATTTAAGTGTGGGGCACCAATAATTTCTATGGAATCAATCAAGGATGCTTCTGTTGCATTTTCGGTGGGGAGAATCACTCCTGTAAACCCATCTTTTTTTGCCTGTAGTGCAATGGGAAGCGCTCCCCGAATTGATCGAATACTCCCATCCAAGGCTAATTCTCCCATCAATAAGTATTTCCCTAATAAGCTAATGTCTTTTACTTGGCCAGACGCGGCTAAAATGCCAATTGCAATGGGAAGGTCAAAAGCAGTCCCGCTTTTCCTAATATCTGCTGGTGCCAGATTGATTACCAACTTGGTTCGAGGAAATTTGTAACCATTCGTTTTAAATGCACTTTCAATTCGCTCTACACTTTCTCTGATAGCACTATCCGGTAACCCTACTAGCGAGGACGCCTTGCCCGTCAATAACCAGTTTACCTCCACATGTATTTTTCTGGCTTCAATTCCAATCAATGCACTCCCGTAGGTGGTAACAAACATGCATGAGTATAAACTGTCTTTTTAAATCCCCCAAGGGAATAAAAACCAAAGAACAGAGAAAATTACAGGATACAACTCGTATTGTTACTATACGAATCCAGTGAGGTGGTTGGTTATCCTTCCAGATGGATGGAAAAAATAATCATTCGGCTTTGAATTCTGTCAATCACATTTGAAAATCGTAAATCCTGATCACGTGCATGGATATTCCGAACGCCATTGCTTATTTTAATTTCTGGAGAGAAAATAAATGTAGGGAAGAAAAAATTGAAACCCACACCAAATTCAGGCCCCCAATCATTTTTTTCAATCTTAACCAGTTGCTCGGCACGCTTTGCCCTGGCATTACTTGCCATATCGATGTCCCCCTTGATTCCTGCGAGCGTATAGACTCTGAAGTTTCCAATCCGGTCACTCTGAAATTTAAAATGTACGGGAAAAGACATCGTAACTGATTCCACTTTTTTTGCAACCTCTGTTTGATTGAACGAAGCGGGATCGGGGTAACTTAAAACATACCGTATGCTTCGGTCAACAAAAAAAAGTTGAGGATTGAAGCGAAATTGAAAACGATTTGACAGACGAACGGTTGCAGATAAACCGAGTGAGGCGCCGCCCGTATTGTTGGGCTCTGCTACTAAAACACTATCAGATTGTAAAAAAGTTGGATGAAAGCTGGTATGAAAACGAGAGCTGTTTCCACCGATTGTAATGCCAAAGTAATACGGTTTACTGTCATGTTCGGGGAGATTTATCTCTACACGACTATTATAGTATTGTCCTACTACTGTTTGTGAAAAAAGTAGTAGGGTGATTGTGATTAAATGATTTATTTGCTGGCGGTGTAGATGCAACATATTCCAAAAGTCAAAGTTTGAAAGGTAGGGTTGATGTAGCCGGCTTCCTTCAACAAATAAATAAAGTTCTCTCTGTCAGGAAAAGCATTGGTGGAGCGATTGAGGTAGGTGTAGGCGTGATGATCAGTTCCAAAGAACCTTGCCAACATGGGAGCTATTCCCTTCATGTATGTATTATATAAAAAACGAATCAAGGGGTTACGGGGGGTTGAGAATTCAAGAACCAGCACTTGTCCACCAGGCTTAAGCACACGGTGCATTTCACGAAGCCCTGCCAGCAGATTTTCAAAATTTCTTACGCCGAAGGCAACCGTCACAGCATCAAACGTGTTGGTAGGGGTATTTATTGTTTCTGCATCACCATCCTTGAGTTCGATTTTTGCAGCTAGGCCCTTTGATTGAATTTTTCTTTTTCCCCCAGCAAGCATACCTGGGGAAATATCAATTCCAGTAATATGTGTGGGTGCAAGCATTTCGTAGGCCATTAATGCAAAATCGGCCGTCCCGGTAGCCACATCCAATAGGTATTTAGGTTGCTGAGCCTTTAGTTTTCGTAATGCAATTTTTCTCCAATATCGATCTACACGACCCGAAAGGATTCTATTCATAAAGTCATAACGGGCTGCGATGCGGTCAAACATCTCGGCTACCTGCTTTTTTTTGGGCAGCGAGGAATGCTGCAGTGGTTTTATTGGGTCGTGGGGTAGCTGCATTTCGCAAATGTACGAGTAGGAGGGCAGAACTTGCTTGCTTGTTGATTGCTACGAAAATGGTTACTTCGTGTTACCAAATGAAAGAGCCTACCTTACAAGCCAGGTATATTATCAGTAGTGAGACGCACAAACAATGTCCGGCTGCAGACAAGCCTGAATATGCATTCATCGGTCGCAGTAATGTTGGTAAATCTTCTTTAATTAATTTATTGACTGGCTCAACAAAACTGGCTAAGACCTCTGCCACTCCTGGTAAAACACGTTTGATCAATCATTTTGAAGTGATTGATACCGACAAAACAAAATGGTATTTAGTTGATTTACCCGGTTACGGTTATGCAGCTACGGTTTCTCAAAAGGCGCGTCGTAATTGGGGGAATATGATCGAATCTTATATTCGGAAAAGAGAGAATTTGCAAAATTTGTTTGTATTGATTGATAGTCGTCATACCCCCCAGCCAATCGATCTTGAGTTTATACATCAATTGGGGGAATGGCAGGTGCCTTTTAGTATTGTTTTTACAAAAACTGATAAAAACAAGCCGGGTGCTACGCAGCGAAACGTAGATCTGTTCTCAAGTCGCTTACTTGAAGAATGGGAAGCTCTTCCTCCAATTTTTTTAACTTCTGCTGTTGCAAAGGAAGGTCGGATGGAGCTGCTTCGTTACATACGAAGCTTACATCAGACAAAAAGTAAAGGACGCTAATTCACCATTTTATTGGCACAACTGGTGCTAGCAAAAGCTTCGGGTTTGGCCTTGAATGCAAAACCCATACCCAGGATATAGCCCATTGCTTCACGAAGCGCATCATTGCTTTTAAACTGCGGATTTGTATTAATGTCTGCATGTACTTCCATGTCCACATCGTATTGTGTAAAGAGCGAACATAATTGATATGCTATTTCAATACTCTTAGACACTTCCATCAGCATTCGCTCCTTGATAGTAAAGGGCTGACGAGTTTTTTCATTGTGAATGAACATAAAACCTCCCTGGCCCTCTCGAAGGAAAACAATGACAGTTGCAAATTCCGTTTCCTTTCCTTTTACCTGGGAGTCAGTGCCAATACATACTTTTAATCGGTGCCCTTGTTGTGTTTCTCGGAGGATGGCGGCTTCCACTGCTTCAAAAATGGGAAGTTCCAGCGGGTCTCCGTTGAATTTTCTCCATTCCATAATTTTTCTGTTTACCTAATTTACTAGCTAAACCCGTTATAGTGTATGAAGAAATTATTAAGATATGCACAGAATGTGCAGGCTCTTGTGAATAGAACTAAACGAAAATTCAATACTGGCCCGTGCGTAGAAGCACTAATGTACAAGCCTCCAGGGTTTTGATTCCAGCCTGCTCAGCCATTAACTGGAGTTCCTCATTTTCAGTTCCAGGGTTAAAAATGATTCGTTTTGGTTTTAACTCAAGTATATAATTGTAGTAAGGTATTTGCCTTTCGGGAGAGAGGTATAGGGTGATTGTGTCAAGCTCATTTGGATAAATCAAAGTAGTCTCAATAGATGTATCGTCTACCATTCCTTTTCGAGCCCCTATCGCATAGACAGAATGTTGAGACTGACGCAGATCTTTGATGGCGCGGTTGCTATAACGATCCTCCTTTTCAGAAGCTCCTAATACCAGGGTGGATTTTTGGGTTTCCATTTTGTAAAGCTACACCAAATCAAAAATGAAAAGGAGGTCCTTGAGAATCTTTAGTAATTTCCCTCTATGAAGTTTTATAAACTAATTATCGCTCTGCTCATCTATGCAGGGGTGGGAGCGCAACAAAGTTCCTTTCGTTTTGCTTTTGTTACGGATACGCATATTGGTTCGCCCAATGGTGCAGCTGAGGAAGATTTAAGACGAACTGTTCAGGACATTAATGAACAAAAAGACCTAGCCTTTGTGTTATTGACTGGAGATATTACTGAGTTAGGCACCCAGGAGGAGCTCTTGCTTGCCAAGCGAATATTAGATAGTCTAAAAATTCCCTGGTACATAATTCCGGGTAATCATGATACGGGCTGGAGTGAGAGTGGTGGATTAGGATTTACCCAGATTTTTGGGATGGATCGTTTTAGTTTTTCGTATGCAGGTATCCAATTTATTGGCTGCGCATCAGGTCCTTACGTGCGTATGAGTGATGGACATGTTCCTCGCGATGCTGTTAATTGGCTGGATAGTACGTTGGCCGCCTTATCGGTTAGTACTCCAGTGGTTATGGTCAATCATTATCCGTTGGACAATTCCCTCGATAACTGGTATGAGGTGACAGATCGGATCCGTAAAAAAAATATTATGATGGCCATCTGCGGGCATGGACATGCAAACAAAAAAATGGATTTTGAGGGTATCCCCGGTGTTATGGGCCGCTCTAATCTTCGTGCCAAGGCAGAGGTTGGAGGTTACAATATTGTGGAGTGGAGAACAGACAGTGTGTATTTTGCAGAGCGCAGACCTGGCCGAAGAACACTACCTGTTTGGAATGTTGTTTCACTCCAAGAAAGAAAATTAACAGAAACCAATTCGTACCCTAGACCGTCTTATGCCATTAATTCAACATATCAAGCGGTAAAACGTGTTTGGGAAGTGGCTGATCAAGCTAATATCATTTCCACACCAGCCTGGTCAACTAATTGGGTGATAGTCGGGAATCAAGCAGGAATCATAAATGGTTATGCAGCAAAAACCGGAAAACGAAAGTGGCAGTATGCTACACAAGGCCCCATTTTTTCCTCTCCGGCAATTCAAAAAGATAATGTAGTGGTGGGCTCTGCGGATGGGGCAGTTTATTGTTTGCAACTACATTCTGGAAAATTGCAATGGAAATGGCAAGCTCGTGCAGCTGTGTTAGGTTCACCCGTTATAGCAGGAGATACTGTTTTTATTGGTACTAGTGATCATCGAGTGGTGGCATTACAAATCAATACAGGAAACTTAATCTGGCAATTTGAGGGACTTGAGGGCCCCGTGGTTAGTACGCCACTACTGACAGATGGAAAAATATTAATCGGTGCCTGGGATCGGCATTTATATGCCCTCTCTTCCAGTACGGGAAAATTGGTGTGGAAGTGGAATAATGGAAGTATGGTTAGGAATTTCTCTCCGGCATCTTGTATTCCTGTGGCATCGAACGGCGCTGTTTTTATTATGGCTCCTGATCGTTATACCACTGCAATTGATTTGGCAACAGGTCAAACTCTTTGGCGAGCTAAAGACGGGGGAGTAAGAGAATCTATTGGAATATCAAATGATGGTAATTGGATTTATGGTAAGTCTATGCAGGATACGCTTGTAGCTTATCAAGCGAGTACTAATCCACAGCTTGCTTCCTGGAAAATGCATGTGGGATTTGGCTACGAACATGTGCCCTCAATGATCGTGGAGCAAGATGGGCTGCTTCTCTTTGGTACCCGGAATGGAGTGGTATATGCTGTTGATCCAATACTTCAAAAAGTTAAATGGGCGCATAAACTGGATAACTCTATGGTTAATACAGTCAGGCCTATTGGGAAAAACCGAGTAGTAGTTGCTACTATGGACGGCAAATTATCCTTGCTGCAGTATTAGGATTATAGAAAGAGTTGAATCGGATTCTCTAAGAATTTCTTAACTGTCTGCAGGAAAGCTGCTCCTGATGCTCCATCTACACTTCGATGATCGCAACTCAAGGTTACTTTCATGACTTGTGTTGCAGCAAATCCATCAGCTTTGCGTACAATTTTTTCACTGATCCGTCCTACCGCCAAAATACAGCTATCCGGAGGATTGATGATAGCGGTAAATTCATCGATATCCATCATTCCCAAATTGGAAATAGTGAACGTATTTCCTGTGAATTCGTTGGGTTGAAGTTTTTTACTCTTAGCCTTTGCCGCTAACTCTTTTGCTTCAGCAGCAATCTGAGGAAGTGTTTTGTTATCCGCAAATCGTACAACAGGAACAATGAGTCCATCCTCAATCGCAACAGCTACACCAACGTGAACATGTTGGTAACGTCTGATTTTGTCGCCAAGCCAGGAGGCATTGACTGCAGGATGTTGACGAAGGGCAAGGGCTACAGCTTTGATTACAAAATCATTGAAACTAACCTTGACAGGGCTTACTTCATTGAGTTGGGTTCTGGCAGCAATGGCCTGATCCATATTTATCTCCATTTTGAGATAGAAATGAGGAGCAGAAAATTTGCTTTCAGCTAACCTGCGGGCAATAACACCACGCATTTGTGAGTTGGGTATGTCTGTATATCCTTCTGTTGTTTGGCCCGTGTAGGTTGGTGCCACGCCAAATGATGTAGTGGATTTAGCTCCGGTTGGTAAGTTATCAAGATCAGCCTTGATGATCCTACCGCCGTCCCCACTTCCACGAAGTGAGGATAAGTCAACCCCTTTCTCTTGCGCAATTTTTTTGGCCAATGGTGAAGCTTTGATTCTTCCATTTACCGCTGAGGTATTGAGGGCGGGGGTAATTGCTGTGGAGGAAATAACAGGAGCTGCAGCAGAGGGAGTTGAGGTTGTTGGAGCTGTTGCTGTATTTACTTGTGCAGGTGAAGAGGTGCCTGTTTTTGCAGCAGCCACAATGGCATCAATATCCACCTTGCCTTTTTCACCAATGACACAAAGCAATCCGTTAACGGGAATTTTCTCTCCTTTCTCAGCGCCGATGTAAAGAAGGGTGCCATTCTTATAGCTTTCCAACTCCATCGTAGCTTTATCTGTTTCAATATCTGCAAGGACATCTCCTTTCTTTACAATATCGCCAACTTGTTTATGCCAGCCAGCAATTACGCCCACTTCCATTGTGTCACTCAATCGTGGCATTAACACCACCTCATCCATTTTAGATAGATCCAAACCAGGGGCCGCGGCGGATGATGTGTTTGCCTCAATAGCAGGGGTACTAGTTGTAGTAGGAGTAGCAGCAGCAGCGGACAAAGCTGCGGAATTGGGAGTAGGGGTGGCTGCAGCATTATTTAATAGGGAGGAAATATCCTCGCCCTCATTTCCGATGATGGCCAAGAGGTCATTGACTTGAATTTTAGATCCTTTTTCTCCACCCAGGTGTAAAAGCACGCCATCCTTGTAGCTCTCCAGCTCCATGGTGGCTTTATCAGTTTCCACTTCTGCAAGTAGATCACCTTTCTTAACTCGGTCTCCAACCTTTTTATGCCAGGCAGCGATAACTCCTTCGGTCATCGTATCACTAAGTCTCGGCATGAGGATCACTTCGGCCATTCCCAAATGAATTTGGGGCCGAAATTAAGATAAAATAAGGGATTAGTAATCCAAGTCGAGCTTCAATCGTTCTTTCAATTCTTGGATCAAGGGATATCGCTTTACCATTTCCTGGTACCGCTCTTTGGAACTGAGCACTCCCTCCGTTGAAAGGGCCACCCCCTTCTGTTCATCCGTGACTACACTGAACTGAAGATTTTTGTTAAACAGCCGTTCTTGCAGGAAAGCATATAACTTATTTCTTTCTTGTTCTATAAAACGTTGTTCAATATTGTTGGCTGTTACCACTTCAAATGTAGTGGGATCGATAATTCGTAGGCTGGCTGAAGCAAAAGGTTGCGCAGCGGGATTTTTAGCCTCTCTGAGATGATTTGTGTACTGATTCCATGTTTCCTGCAGGGAAGATTCATCCAGTACTTTTTCTTGTACCGTCTCGTTGCCGTTTATTTGTTTGAACTGCTCCCGGATTTTTGATAGCGCACTTAGTTTAGGAATCTGGTTTGCGGAAGTAGTCTCCTTGGTTTTTGGTACTTGTTTTTCAGCAGGAGTATCGATAATCAACTTGGCGCTGGGTATGGAAGGCAATGGAGCGGTAGGTGCTATCTTTTTTGTAGCTATTTGTCCATACGGACGAATGGTAGCACTACGAAAACCAATTCCCGACTCAGTTATTTTTTTTTTTGAGAGATTGGAGTCTCCTGTTGTGATCCGTAATGCCTGCTCTAGATAACAGATTTTTATCAGCACCAGCTCAACAAATAATCTTTTGTTCCTAGCAGCCTTGTAATTTAATTCTGCTTCACTTAGGATACTCAAGAGGCTGATTAGACTGGCCGTTTGAATGGCTTTAGCAGTTTCCTTATATTTTTCTTTAAAAGATTCAACTACATCCAGTAAGGCTACCGCTTTTTCGTCCTGGCATACAAGGAGATTTCTAGTGAACTCCGCTAACCCATTTAAAAAGATATCTCCATCAAATCCTTTGCTATTAATTTGGTCATATAGCAAAAGTGCTTGTGCAAGATCCTGGGTTTGCATGCAATGAACAAAGCGAAAAAAATAGTCCTCGTCCAATATGTTTAAATGCTCCAGTGTTTGTGTATACTCCACTGATCCGTTGGTGAAACTCACAATTTTATCGAGTAAACTGAGGGCGTCTCGCATGCATCCCTCGCTTTTTTGGGCAATCACTTGCAATGCGGGTTTATCCGCTTTTATCTTTTCTTTTTTGCAAATAGATTCCAAGTGTGCTACCGTATCGGCAGTAGTTATTCTTTTAAAATCAAAAATCTGACAGCGACTTAAAATAGTGGGAAGAATCTTGTGTTTTTCAGTAGTAGCCAGAATAAAAATTGCATAGGGTGGGGGCTCTTCTAATGTTTTTAGAAAGGCATTAAAGGCCGCAGTGGATAGCATGTGTACCTCATCAATAACGTACACTTTGTAGCGACCACCTTGTGGAGCAAATCGTACTTGCTCTGTAAGTGTTCGGATATCGTCCACGGAGTTGTTCGAAGCCGCATCTAATTCAAAATAATTAATTGAGCCACCTTCTCTAAAAGAAACGCAGCTATTACATTGATCGCATGCCTCGCCTTCCTTGGTAGGTTTTTCGCAATTGATTGTTTTGGCGAGTATTCGGGCACAGGTTGTTTTACCCACTCCTCTGGGTCCACAGAATAAAAATGCATGAGCTAGTTGCTGGTTTCGAATTGCATTTTTTAGTGTTGTAGTAATATGCTCCTGCCCGACAACGGAATCAAAAAGCTGCGGTCTGTATTTACGGGCGGAAACAATAAAACGGTCCATGGTCGCAAGATAAGAAACTCAACATTCAAATGCGAAGCTATAAACTTGGATGTCTCTCAAAAGGGATACTTCTGTCAAACTGATAGCGCCAAGTTATTAATTTTCTAGTGAGGTATGTATCACCCAAGCCCTCAGCAACATTGATCATTTTGGGATTGAAGTCTCCTATCCACTGCAGTTCGTAGTAATTGTATCTATTTAGTGCTTGCACCACAAATTTGGCCTCATTAATCATAAATGCATCAACCCCCTTTCCCTGAAATTCAGGCACAACGCCAAAAATGATTCCAGTAAATCTCTTGTTGGGTTTTGTGCGCTTGATCCATAAAAACTTAAGCTTGTGAAAGAGGTCAAATTGGCCATTTAAGTATTTAAACCATTGATTTAAATCCGGAATATTTATAAAAATCCCAATGGGTTGATCATAATAATAGGTAAACCATACAATTTTTTCGTCCATTACAGGTTTCATCTTTCTAAACATGGAAATGGCCAAATCTTGGCTGATCTCCTTCAACCCTCCATGTCCTGCCCATGCCTTGTTGTATACAATTGAAAAATCAACGGCAAACTTGTCCAGCTCTTTTTTGGTGGCGTGTACAGCTCTGAAGCCGGGATCTTTTTTTACCTCAGCATGACGATCCAATAATTTTTGACTGATCTCTCGAGTAGGATCCAATCCGTAGCAAAACTGGTTAAAGAAGGGTTGAAACCCATACTGTTCAAATAAGCCCCGATAGTAAGGTTTGCTATAACTCATGCAATAGAGTGGGGGCTGAAATCCCTCTACAATTAATCCCCACCAACGATCTCTTTCTCCAAAATTGATGGGGCCATCCATAGCACCCATTCCCTTTGAAATCAGCCAATCACGTGCTGTGTCAAAAAGGAGATTAGCTGCTTTTTGGTCATTAATGCAATCAAAAAAACCAATGCCCCCCACCGGAAAACGATCTCCCTTGGTCCTGTATTTTTTATTGATAAATGCGGCAATCCGGCCTATCAGATTTCCTTGCTCATCCACTAATATCCAGCGTATGGCTTCTCCAAAGCGAAAAGCTTTATTCTTAGCGGGATCGAACACTTCCTCCACATCCTTGTCAAGCGGCCGAATGTAGTTTGGATCCCCTTTGAACAGGGTTACATTGACTATGAGAAAATCCTTCTGATCCTTAAGGCTTTTAACCTCCCTAATAAGCATGGGACAAATGTAGGAAAGCCAGTTGGCCTCACGTGTTTTCAACCCGGTTCATTCGTCCAATTTTTCTTTTCATTTTTTCCTACTCCGCCCCTACCTTTGCGCCCTGAAAACGTGGGGTCGACCGGATCCCTCAAAAAACCTTAAAAAATGGCTATAACTGGTAAAGTTAAACAGGTAATCGGAGCCGTTATCGACGTACAATTCGATGGCAAACTTCCCGAGATCTACAATGCGTTAGAGTTAAAGAAAGAAAATGGAGATACCCTGGTGCTTGAGGTGCAACAACACCTTGGCGAGGATAGTGTTCGTACTATCGCTATGGATGGTACAGAGGGATTAGTGCGTGGTATGACCGTAGTAGATACAGGCAAGGCCATTGCGATGCCTACAGGTGAAGGAATCAAAGGTCGTTTGTTCAATGTTACAGGAGATCCTATTGATGGATTGCCTGCCGTAACAAAGGAGAATGGTCGTCCTATACACAGTCAACCACCTACTTTCGAGAACCTGAGCACGGCCAGTGAGGTGCTCTACACAGGTATTAAAGTAATTGACCTGATTGAGCCTTACGCAAAGGGAGGTAAAATTGGATTGTTCGGAGGTGCCGGAGTGGGTAAAACGGTATTGATTCAAGAGCTAATCAACAATATTGCAAAAGCCTACTCAGGTCTATCTGTGTTTGCTGGTGTGGGAGAGCGTACGCGTGAGGGTAATGACCTAATGCGTGAAATGATTGAAGCAGGTATCATGAAATATGGTGATGCATTCAAGCATAGCATGGAAGAAGGTGGATGGGATTTAAGCAAAGTGGATATGAAGGAGCTCGCTGATTCTAAAGCTACTTTCGTATTTGGACAAATGAACGAACCTCCTGGTGCACGTGCTCGTGTAGCCCTGTCTGGTTTGACAATTGCAGAATATTACCGCGATGGAGATGGTCAAGGTAAAGGACGTGATATCTTATTTTTCGTAGACAATATCTTCCGTTTTACACAGGCAGGATCTGAGGTATCCGCCCTTCTTGGACGTATGCCATCAGCCGTGGGTTACCAACCTACCTTGGCTACAGAAATGGGTATCATGCAAGAGCGAATCACTTCTACTAAAAACGGTTCAATTACTTCAGTGCAGGCTGTATACGTACCTGCGGATGACTTAACTGACCCAGCTCCTGCAACTACATTTGCCCACTTAGATGCCACCACGGTACTTTCTCGTAAAATTGCCGACTTGGGAATTTATCCTGCGGTGGATCCGCTGGATTCAACATCCCGAATTCTTACTCCACAGGTAGTAGGAGACGCGCACTATAATTGCGCAAACCGTGTAAAGTCCATGTTGCAGCGCTATAAGGAACTACAAGATATCATTGCAATTCTTGGTATGGATGAACTAAGCGAGGAAGATAAAATGGTGGTAGCACGTGCTCGTAAAGTTCAGCGCTTCCTTTCTCAACCATTCCATGTGGCTGAGGCTTTCACCGGATTGAAGGGAGTACTGGTACCAATTGAAGAAACTATTCGTGGCTTCAACATGATCATGGATGGTGAAGTTGATGAGTATCCAGAGGCTGCTTTCAACTTGGTAGGTACCATTGATGATGCGATTGAAAAAGGTAAGAAATTATTGGCCCAGGCTAACGCATAAAAGTATAGGACATGACTGTTGAGATTCTGACACCTGAAAAAAAACTATTTAGCGGCGACGCCTATGGTGTACAAATGCCAGGTCTCACTGGATCATTTGAAGTATTGGAAAAACACGCTCCGTTGATCAGTGCACTTCAAGCAGGCACTATTAAGGTATTGCGTGACAAGCAAAGTGATCTAGCCCGTTTTTCGATACAAGGTGGCTTTGTTGAAGTATTAAATAACCGGGTTACAGTACTAGTTGAGGGTGGTTTAGCGCTATAAGCCCGTTTACATTTTTAGGAAACCCCTGCTAAATGGCAGGGGTTTTTTTGTCGTTAAAAAAATGTGAATGCATCATTTAAATTCCGGCTGTTGCACGCAGAGGTCGTATTTTTAAAGCTTGTGAAAAAAGTATTTGCTCCAATTACGCTGCTCATTAGTCTCTCCTTGATCGGTATAATTCTGATTCAGGTTTCCTGGATTAAGAATATGGTGATGTTAAGGGAAGAACAAATTAAACATCGTGTGGGCGAAACTGCCATGTTGGTGGCGGAGCAACTTGTGGAGAGTACCAGCAGTTATACGCCTGGAACTTCTTTAAAAAAGAGAGGGTTAATAGAAGGTTTTGGTTGGGATCTATTTACTCCACCGTCTGTAGCTAGTCGTCACACAACTGCAGAAATTCAAAAGCGTTTTATCAAGGCCTTTCAGCAAAATGATTTAAAAGGGATTTCTTTTGAATTTGGAATAGCTACCATTGGTCCGATGGGGAACAACATTTTTGAAAAAACATCACCCCATTTTTTTCAAGTATTTAACGATACCACCCATAACTATTTTACAATACGTGGTTTGCGCCAACCAGCTGCTCAAGGATTCATGGGCGAAGCTATCGGGGTTTCGGAGTTATTGTTTGTGGCCGTTCCGGGTATTAAGGACATAGTACTGCAGTCACTTCGATGGAATATTGTCGCTTCAATCCTTTTCACCTTAGCCATTTTAGCTGCTTTCTACTTTACTATTCGTACCATGATCAGGCAGAAAAAAATTGGTGAGATGAAAACTGATTTCATCAACAATATGACGCATGAGTTCAAAACTCCGCTGGCTACCATTTCATTGGCTGTAGATGCCATGCGAAACGAAAAGGTTATTCAGGATCAGGATAAGATGCGTTACTTCAGTGGAATCATTAAGGAGGAAAATCTTAGGATGAACCGACAGGTAGAAACAATCTTAAAGGCCTCTCAATTTGATAAGGGTGAAGTGCAACTTAATTTGAAACCAATTTCTGTTCACGCTACAGTAGAAAAAGTAGTTGACAACTTTAAATTACAACTTGAGCATGCTGGTGGACATATTACTTTATTTCTCCGTGCTACCAATGACACTGTTGAAGCTGACGAGGTGCACCTTTCAAACTTACTCACCAATTTGATTGATAATGCTGTTAAATATGCCAAAGAGCAAGTGGCGCCCCAAATTCAAATTGATACCCTTTGTACGGAAAGGCATATCCAGTTGAGGGTGGAGGATAATGGGCTTGGAATGAGCCGTGACATATTAAAGCGAATCTTTGAAAAATTTTACAGAGCGCATACCGGTAATCGACACAATGTAAAAGGTTTTGGATTAGGACTTAGCTATGTAAAAAGTGTTACAGAAGCCATGGGTGGAAAAATAAAGGCGGAAAGCGCTCCTGGAAAGGGTAGTGTATTTATCCTAGAGCTTCCTCTTCATCAAGACTAACCTCATTCATTTTTTTTCCAAAGTAAACTACTATCTCCATAGCTCAGGAATCGATAGTTATGGTCTAGTGCATGCGTATATATATCTTTCCAATCCTCGCCAACCAGTGCCGCAATCAGAAGGAGTAAAGTGGAACTTGGTTGGTGAAAATTGGTAATCAACGCACTTATTGTTTTTATAGAATAACCTGGCGCAATTAAAAGAGATGTTTGCGTAACGATTCGATCCAATTTCTTTTTTTCTAGCCATTGAATCAGACTAATCAAGGATTCCTCCAGGGATATCTCATGCGCTGCTAATTGATAAGGTTCCCACTGATGCAGAAGAGGAGGTGTGGATGGATTCTCAAGCTTTATTTTAACGCCAATCCAATACAGAGATTCCAGAGTTCTAAGAGTTGTAGTTCCAACTCCGATCAAAGGTTGATGTACCCGTTGCAACCATGTTTTAAGAAAATCAGCAGATGCCTCAATCCATTCCTGGTGCATCTCGTGGTCTTTTAAAAAGGCTGCTTTAACGGGTCTGAATGTTCCAGCCCCAACATGAAGCACTACTTGGGCATTTGAAATGTTTCGCTCCTCTAATTGTTGTAGAACTGTTGGAGTAAAATGTAGTCCTGCTGTAGGCGCGGCTACAGAACCCTCTTTTTTTGCATATACAGTCTGATAACGGCTCGAATCACTAAGTGCTGCTTTTCTTTTCAGATAGGGAGGTAAAGGTGTTTGGCCAAATACGTCTAAAATAGTAGATAGTGTATGATAAGCAGGAGACCACGTAAAGTCGAGTATAAAAGAATCTTGCACTTTTTCACGTAGCTGTGCCTCTAGTTTTATACCATTTTTTTCCTGTGACAACACAGTTCCTTTTTTCCATTTAGAGGCACCGCCCACCAAGCAATGAAGCGAAACTGATTGCGTAATTGATAAGGCGGTATGCATGTCCCCAATCGATTTGATTGGTTCTAAACAAAATACTTCAATATGTCCACCAGTTGGTTTTTCAAAAACAAGTCGCGCTGGGATTACTTTGGTTTGGTTAAATACAAGCCAAGCGTCAGCGGGTAATAGCTGTGGTAGTTCATAAAAAAAGTGATCAGCAATCTTATTGTTTTTGTAGTGTAAGAGCTTTGCCTGATCTCTCTCTTCTAGTGGATAGACCGCTATTTTTTCTACGGGTAGCTCGTAGTTGTAATCTGCAATCTGCAGATGTTGGGGGTTTGTAAGCATACAACTAACTGTTGTGTTCTGCAAAGTTCGTAAAAAGACTTGTTTTTTGGGCAATTCACTGGTTATCCACATCTATTCACAGGTAATTAACATCATAAAATGGGTGTATCTACTCCCACCGCCTGAAATCGTTGCTCAGTAAGGGTTTCAGCCAAAATTATTCTGGGGATAAATATAGAATGCCAAAATTTGGAATCAAGGTGGGAAAAAGTGTTATTTTGTGTCAATAAGAGTAAAAACCTCTTCAAATCACTGATAATGACGGGCTTTCTAGGAGAATTTGAGGCTACACTGGACGCAAAGGGACGTTTTCTTCTTCCTGCCGGGTTTAAAAGGCAGGTAGCGGAGGAGGAATTGAGCCGTTTTGTCATTAATCGTGGTTTTGAACAGTGTCTGGCTCTTTACACCCTAAAAGAGTGGGAGCCTCTCTTCGAGAAAATAAAAGGTTTGAATGAATTCGATCCCAAACAGCGTGAATTCAGAAGAGCTTTTTTAAATGGGGCCACGTTTGTGGAACCTGACACGGCCGGAAGAATTCTACTTCCGCCAAACCTAAAGGCATATGCAGGGTTGGAGAAGGACATTGTCATTGCATCTGCCGGTAACAAAATGGAAATCTGGGATAGTAATAAGTACAAAAAGTTCTTTGACTCCTTTTCTTCTGATGCTTTCAGTGATTTGGGAAGGGATGTGATGGGAGGTGGAAACTTGAATTGATTGGAAGCGGTGCAGTCAGCGTATCACATACCCGTTCTGCTCCGCGAAGTAATTGAAGCGCTTGACATCCGACCCGATGGTGTGTATGTGGATTGCACATTTGGTGGTGGCGGACATTCAAAAGCCATTCTTGAAAAACTTGGCCCCCATGGCAGGTTGATTGCCTTTGACCAGGATGAGGATGCGCGAAATAATCTTCCTGCCGACAATCGATTGCTATTTGTGCCAGAAAACTTTCGCCATGTTCAGCGTTTTCTTCGATTGCATAAAATCCAAGCAGTAGATGGGTTGCTGGCTGATCTAGGTGTAAGTAGTCACCAGCTTGATCAAGGCGAGCGTGGGTTTTCTACTCGGTACGATGCGGCACTGGATATGCGAATGGATCGTCGTTCGTCCTTAACAGCATGGGAAATTGTGGAAACCTATAGTGAGCAGGCCTTGCATAAACTATTCGAACAATTTGGTGAAGTGACCAACGCAAAAACACTAGCACGCACCATTGTGCAGGTCAGACAAACACAATCGCTACGCACCATTGAAGGTTTTAAGCAAGCCATACACGAAGCAGTAAAAGGGAATCCAAACAAATACTTTGCCCAGGTATTTCAGGCTCTACGCATGGTAGTCAATGACGAGATAGGAGCGCTCCAGGATCTATTGACGCAATTACCTGCCCTAATCAAAACCGGTGGTCGTGCTGTGATTATCACTTTTCATTCAGGAGAAGATCGAGTTGTGAAACAATTTTTTAAACGTGGTTCGCTAGAGGAGCTGCCCGATAATCCTTTTATCTCTATTCCTGTGCAACAGCAATGGAAATGGGTGTATAAAAAACCGCTGGTAGCCAGCGAGCAGGAGCAGCAACAAAATCCTCGCTCTCGCAGCGCTAAGTTGCGGGTAGCAGAAAAATGTTGAGCATAGATAAAAAAGTATGTCGACAGAAAAAAAAATAGAAACAAACAAACAGGATTGGAAGCGCTGGCTGAATTATCATTCCATTGTACAGCAAGTTCCATTCCTATTGTTTCTGGCATTTTTGGCGGTTTGCTATATCTATAATGGGCATCATGCAAACAAAACGATTCGGGATATTAACCGAACAGAGCGTGCAGTGAAGGAGTTGAGTTATGAATATAAAACAGTAAAGGGCGAACTGATTGCAAGTAGTAAACAAAGTGAATTAATAAAAGCGGTAGAGCCATTGGGGTTGAAAGAGCTGGTTGTCTCGCCAGTTGTGTTAGTGGATAGTGGTCAAGCTAAAGCAGAATAAAGCAAGTGGAAGTAAAACGCGATATATTATGGAGAGTTTATCTCTCATTCATCGGACTAGCGCTACTGGGCGTGCTGGTGATGGGAAGGGCTTTTTATATTCAGCGAGTTGAGGGTGCTTACTGGCGCAATATGAGTGACAGTCTTCACCAGCGTTTTGTAACACTCGATGCACAGCGTGGAACTATTTATAGTGAGGATGGACAATTTCTTAGCACCTCTGTTCCCACTTTTGATATCTATCTGGATCTCTGCGCAGATGGTTTACGAGAGAAAAAGGGTAAACGATTCAAAGAAAATATCGATTCTTTTTCAATTGCCTTGTCTGGACTTTTCCGGGATAAAACAGCAGCTGCCTATAAAGAAGATATCGTAAAAGCCTGGGATAAAAAATCCAGGTACTATCCACTCAAGAAGAAATTAAGTTTTGCACAGTATAAGCTGTTTCGGGAGTTGCCGTTAGTTCGGTTAGGTCCTAACAGAAGTGGGGTAATTGTAGAGACTAATAGCAAGCGGTTAGTTCCGTTTGGACTTCTGGCAGGTCGTACCATTGGGCTTTCCAGAGAACATATTGCAAGCGATGGTAAAGTGAAAAAGCAAAATGTGGGTATTGAGAAAAGTTTCGATACTATTCTCAGTGGAAGAGAAGGTCAAAAATTAGTACGATTTGTTGCTGGCGGAGCTGCCATACCAATTGCTGGATATGAAACCGAGCCTGAGCATGGAAAAGATGTGTATACCACATTGGATTTACGCTTACAGGATATTACTGAAACCGCACTGATGCGGATGATGTTGCAAAGTGAGGCATTGTACGGAACGGCTATTGTCATGGAAACTGCTACAGGTAAGATCAAAGCAATTGCCAATTTGGGTCGTCGTCCGGATGGGAGCTATTGGGAGGATGATAATTATGCTTTGCGTACTACGGAGCCTGGTTCAACAATCAAATTAGCCACCTTGTTAGCGGTGTTGGAAAAGGGTACCAGTAAAATTTCAGATCAGGTAGAAATTGGAAGTGCGGGAAAGGCCATGGTGGGCCCCAAACTTGTATATGATGCAGAGCGTTCTCCTAAGCCATTTTTAAGCGTACAAGAATGTTTTGCTCATAGCTCTAATGTTGGGATGAGCAAGTTGGCACTGAAGGCTTTTGGAAAAAATCCAATCGAATTAAAAGAATATTTACATCGTTATCAATTAGATACTCGATCTCCTATTGACTTGAGTAATGTGCCTCGTCCACGAATGGCGCC
>CAZNUR010000011.1:0-41148 GCA_964576375.1 uncultured Chitinophaga sp. | reverse complement strand
TAGATACTCGATCTCCTATTGACTTGAGTAATGTGCCTCGTCCACGAATGGCGCCTTTGAATGAGAAAGGAAGCTCACTCGGTAATATGTTATGGATGAGTTTTGGATACGCGCTACAGGTTAGCCCCTTACATACACTCACTTTATATAATGCGGTGGCAAATGAAGGGAAAATGATGAAGCCTTATTTGGTGAGTCGAATCCAACAAGGAGGTATCATATTCAGGGAGTATACGCCCACCGTATTGGAGAGTAGGCTTTGCAGACCCGATGTAATTATGGCCGCAAGAGCTTCTATGGAATCTGTAGTTACAGAAGGAACGGCAAGACGTGCCTTTGAAGGAATGCCCTTTGCAGTGGCTGGTAAAACTGGTACAGCCTTAGTGGCTGATGGTCCAATAAAGTATAGTGATCGTGTATATCAAGCTTCATTTGTTGGATATTTTCCCGCTGAGCGTCCTCAATATTCTTGCATTGTAGTAGTTCGTACTAAACCCTTTGCAGCTTCTCATTACGGCGGTACTGTAGCCGCACCCGTGTTCCGCGAAATTGCACTTAAGACTTATGCATTGTATGTAGAGCGAAAAGATGCTTCGCAGTTTGCGGCCAAGCGGGATAGTTCAGTGTATTACTATGCCGGGTACGCTCCTGATATTCAAAAAATCTATCGTACGCTCTCCATGGGGTATACCGACTCGGTTCAACAGCAGGTTTGGGGTAGAGCTTATGCTGAGAATGGACAATCTGTATTGAAAGCACAGCCAATTAGGAATAAGGTAATGCCAAATGTAAAAGGCATGGCATTACGCGATGCGTTGTATTTACTAGAGAATATGGGTGTGCGTGTATCGGTAAAAGGAAAAGGAAGAATTATGACTCAGTCAATTCCGCCGGGGACTGCATTAGACAGACCGCTGCAGGTAGTACTGGAGTTAAGTTGATATAAAAATTGACATGAAGCTGAGTGAATTGCTGCAAGGAATCGGCACTATAGCAGTGCAAGGATCGATGGATTGTATCATCCGTTCGATTACTACTGATTCGCGGCAAGTGAAAGAAGGGACATTGTTCATTGCGGTGCGTGGAACAAAGCAAGATGGACATGCGTTCATTGAAAAGGCAGTTGAGGCAGGAGCTGCAGCAGTACTGTGTGAAGAAAAACCCAACCGAGCAACGAATTTGGCTTGGGTACAGGTTCAAAACACAACAGTACTGGTTGGAAAACTTGCCGCCCGTTTTTTTGGGGAACCTAGCACATTCATGAAAGTGATTGGTGTAACGGGTACCAACGGAAAAACAACGATAGCAACCTTGCTATACAAGCTCTTTACAAGTCGGGGATATACCTGTGGGTTGATTAGCACAGTCGAGAACAAGATCGGGGAGATTAGTATTCCTTCCACACATACTACGCCAGATCCGATTGCGCTTCAGTCATTGCTACGTGAAATGAGGCAGGCTGGTTGTACACATGTATTCATGGAAGTCAGTTCCCATGCTATTCATCAGCATCGTATTGCTGGGTTAGCATTTGCGGGGGGTGTCTTTAGTAATATTACCCATGATCATTTGGATTATCACCAAACATTTGAAGCCTATCTGGAAGTCAAGAAATCATTCTTTGATCATTTGGATGCTCATGCTTTTGCAATAAGCAACGCCGATGACAAGCGTGGTAAAGTGATGCTTCAAAATACACCAGCCAAGAAAATCTACTATGCACTCAAAACCATTGCTGATCACAAAGGCAAGATCTTGGAGAACACGTTAGCGGGATTGCAATTAGACATAGATGATATACAGGTGCATTTTAGGTTGATCGGCAGTTTTAATGCTTATAACCTACTGGCTGTTTATGCAACGGCTCGTGCACTTGGTTTAGACAAAACTGCTGTATTAACTTCTTTAAGTGAGTTGACTGGAGCGGCAGGACGTTTTGAGTGTATTGTTTCTCCCATAGAGAAAGTAATGGTGATTGTAGACTATGCGCACACACCGGATGCTTTACTGAATGTATTGAGTACCATCAAGCAATTCAGAAATCCGGACCAGCAAATTACTACTGTTACAGGCTGCGGAGGAGATCGTGATAAAACCAAACGTCCTTTAATGGCTGCGGTTGTATGTGCTCATAGTGATCGTGTGATTTTTACAAGCGATAACCCACGTAGTGAAGATCCTGCAGCCATCTTGCTGGATATGGAGCAGGGAATTCCTGCAGCCGATCGAAGAAAGTATATCCCCATTTTGAATAGGGAGGAAGCGATTAAAACTGCTTTGGTCTTATCCCGGCCCCATGACATCGTATTGGTTGCGGGCAAAGGGCATGAGACTTATCAGGAGGTAAAAGGAGTAAGGGAATATTTTGATGACCGAGAAACCGTTCGAAACTGGATTAATAAACTGAGTAAGTAAAAGAAGTAAAATGCTCTACCATTTGTTTGATTGGCTGAACGAAGAAGGGATTCGCTTTCCTGGTAGTCGTGTCTTTGACTTTATCACATTTCGTACAGCCCTGGCTATTTTACTCTCACTCTTTATTACCCTTGTCTATGGTAAAAAGCTAATTCTCTTCTTGCAGCGTCATCAAATTGGCGAAAGTATTCGTGAAGAGGGATTAGCAGGACAAGCTAGCAAAAAAGGAACACCCACCATGGGGGGTATCATCATCATTCTGGCCATTTTAATTCCCACCTTACTGCTGGCCGATTTAACAAAGGTATATGTACAGTTGATGATTGTTAGTACTATTTGGATGGGAATTATCGGCTTCATAGATGATTATCTCAAATTGAGAAGCAAAAGATTAGCCCAGGAGAAAGGAGAGGAGTATAAAAAAACTAATGCAGACGGATTGGCAGGATGGTTTAAGATTCTTGGACAAGTTGGATTAGGACTAACCGTGGGGGCTACACTTTATTTCAATGCAGAAACGGTAATCTGGAGAGAGTATCGTGGTAAGAATCCTGCTGCTGATCCGGCGGTATTTGCAAAAACATTCAATGGAAAAACACATTATTACGTCGAAACAAAAACACCAATTACAACCATTCCTTTTGTAAAGAATCATGAGTTTAACTACGCGAAGCTGTTGCCTGCTTCCTGGAGAGAATATACCTGGTTGCTCTATATCCTGATTGTAATTTTTATTATTACGGCAGTTTCTAATGGAGCCAATCTTACGGATGGATTAGATGGCCTTGCAACGGGTACTGCAGCATTGATTGGCGTTTTACTCGGAATTTTTGCTTACGCAAGTGGTAACCTGGTGTTCGCAGATTATCTGAACATCATGTATATCCCCAATCTTGGTGAGCTCTCAGTATATATCGCGGCTATGATTGGTGCCTGCGTTGGATTTTTATGGTATAATTCATTTCCAGCCCAATTATTCATGGGTGATACGGGTAGTTTGATGCTGGGTGGCATCATTGCCTCGCTTTCCATTATTGTACACAAGGAGTTATTGATCCCTATTTTCTGTGGCGTATTTCTGGTGGAGTCGTTGAGTGTGATTTTACAAGTAGGGTATTTCAAATATACTAAACGCAAATACGGAGAAGGTAGACGTATTTTTCTCAAGGCGCCATTGCATCATCATTACCAGGTGCAGGGGTTGCATGAAGTAAAAATTGTTACCCGGTTTTGGATTATAACCGTATTGCTGGTGGTATTGAGTATTGTAACATTAAAGTTGAGATGAAACTTGTCATTGTTGGTGGAGGAGAGAGCGGAGTTGGGGCCGCACTGTTGGCGAAGAAAAAAGGCTATGACGTGTTTTTGTCCGACGGAAGTTCTTTGAAGGAAAACTATCGTAAGGAGCTCAGCGACGCAGCCATTCCTTTCGAGGAAGGGAGGCACACGCTCGATAAAATCTTAGCAGCTGATGAAGTGGTCAAAAGTCCGGGTATACCCGAAAAATCAGCTGTGATGAAATCGATTCGTGCGCAGGGGATTTCGGTGATCAGTGAAGTGGAGTTAGCTTATCGCCACAAAGGGGATAGCCGCATTGTTGCCATCACAGGTAGTAATGGTAAGACTACCACTACATCATTGGTCTACCAGCTATGCAAACGAGGGGGGCTTGATGTAGCACTCGTGGGTAATATCGGGTATTCATTTGCCCGACAAGTTGCAACTGATCCACGGCCACTCTATGTGTTGGAAGTAAGCAGCTTTCAGCTGGATGATATCCAGACATTCAGACCCAACATTGCGATTCTTACCAATATCACCGAAGATCATCTAGATCGTTACGATTATGTTTTTCTGAACTATATAAAAAGCAAGTTTCGGATAACAAGCAATCAAAAGCCTGAAGATTACTTTATCTATTGCGCAGATGATGCCGTTACCGAATCACATTTAAAAAATTTTTCAATTCAATCAACACAACTGCCCATTAGCATGAAAAGAGAAGTACCAAACGGAGGGTTTATCAAAGATGGCGACATGTACGTACGTACAGGTAATGAAGTGATGTCTATGAGTGTTTTTGATTTTGCACTTAAGGGCAAGCATAACCAATATAATACAATGGCTGCTTGTGTGGCTGCGGCTACCCTGACTATTCGAAAAGATAAAATTCGGGATGCTGTTCAAAATTTTGAACAGCTCGAGCATCGTATGGAGTATGTCGCTACGGTACGGGGCGTTGAGTTTATCAATGATAGTAAGGCAACCAATATCAATTCAACTTGGTATGCCCTGGAGAGCATGACACGTCCTACGGTACTGATTTTAGGTGGAGTTGACAAGGGAAATGATTATTCGTTGCTCTTGGAAGGTGTAAAAGAAAAAGTAAAAGCAATTATTTGTCTTGGAGTAGATACTAAAAAAATTCATGAGGCTTTTGAAGGAGTTGTACCTGTTTTAGTAGATACGCAGGATGCAGCGGAGGCCGTGCAATTAGCATTTCGGTTGGCTACAAAAGGGGATACTGTGTTATTGAGTCCAGCCTGCGCAAGCTTTGATCTATTTAAGAATTACGAAGATCGTGGTCAACAATTTAAAAACGCAGTACGCGATTTATAAGAATGGAAGCAACTAAGGATATACGATTTGGCGAGTTGAGAAACAGTTTCACTACAGACCGGTTATTACAAAAAACACGGGGTGATAAGGTGATTTGGGCATTAGTGGTTGTGCTAACCCTAGTTTCACTCTTAGCCGTTTATAGTGCTACTGGATCCTTAGCTTATAAGTTTTACAAAGGCAACACTGAAGTTTATTTGTTTAAACAAGTGGCTTTTATACTGGGCGGATTATTGGTTATTTATTTCGCTCATCTGGTTAATTATACCTTTTATTCCAAAGCGGCTCGAATAGTATTTCTTCTCTCCATTCCTCTATTGATTTATACTTTATTTTTTGGGGTAAAAATGAATGAGGGGAGTCGATGGATACGTCTGCCATTGATTAATATGACCATGCAAACCTCTGATTTGGCCAAATTAGCACTGTTCATGTACTTGGCACGTTTGCTCAGTAAGCGTCAAGATATGATTAAGGATTTTCGTAAAGGTTATCTCATGGTAATCTGGCCGGTGGCAGTTACTTGTTTATTAATTGCTCCGGCTAATTTATCAACCGCATTGCTGTTAGGGGCTAGTTGTCTATTACTCTTATTCATTGGAAGAGCCAATACTAAGCATTTGTTGCTTACGATAGGCCTAGCTATGATTCCCATCTTGATGCTAATTGGTGCTGCCGTTTATCAACATCAAAAAGAAGAGCCTGAAGATGTGGTGACGTCTGTAAAAAAAGAAGAAGGAGCACTCACACGTAGGGTCGATACCTGGATTAACCGAGTGGAGAGTTTTATTTATGGAAGTGATGATATCAACACTGATGCTTACCAGGTTAATCAAGCAAAAATTGCAGTTTCTAAAGGAGGTTTATTGGGAGTAGGACCCGGCAATAGCACCACCCGGGATTTCTTGCCACAAGCTTATAACGATTTTATTTATGCGATTATCATTGAGGAGTATGGATTAGTGGGAGGGGCTTTTATGGTATTTATTTACTTAGTATTTCTATATCGTTGTATTCGCATTTTCAAACGTTGTCCGTTTGCGTTTGGTGCTTTTCTGGCACTTGGGTTAAGTTTTACACTGGTGATACAAGCACTGGCCAATATGGCTGTTACGGTCAACCTATTCCCTGTTACGGGTGTAACACTACCATTGGTGAGCATGGGAGGAAGTAGTTTCATTTTTACTTGTTTGGCCATTGGAATCATTTTGAGTGTAGCACGAAATGTGGAGCAATTAGAAGGAAAAAATAAAGAAGAACAAGCAAATGCAGCAGTTGCATGAGTAAACGAATGATCATAGCAGGAGGTGGAACGGGAGGGCATATTTTTCCGGCATTAGCAATTGCGGGTGCCTTGAAAAGAATGGATGCCTCACTCGAGCTGCTATTTGTTGGTGCAAAGGGAAGAATGGAGATGGAGAAAATTCCCCAAGCTGGTTACACTATCGTTGGGTTAGATATCGCAGGATTTGACAGAAGTTCATTGATAAAAAATATAGGATTGCCTTGGAAGCTTTTGAAAAGTTTCTGGCAAGTGCGACAAGTATTTAGGCAATTTCGTCCGCATGCTGTATTAGGTGTGGGCGGATATTCTAGTTTTCCTGTGGTACGCTATGCGCAGGCTACTGGAATACCAAATTTTTTGCACGAAGCCAATTCATATGCCGGTCGATCCAACCAACTCTTGGCAAAAAAAGCAACCAAAGTTTTTGCTGGAGTAAAAGGGTTAGAAAAATTTTTTCCGCCCTCCAAAGTTTGTTATACAGGTAACCCAGTTCGTACGTCTATTGTACAGTCTAAGGCTACCGTTGAAATGGGGCGTTTGCACTTTGGGTTAGATCCCGCTATTAAAACTTTATTAGTGGTAGGGGGGAGTTTAGGTGCCCGTTCAATCAACAAAGCAATTGAAGCAGGATTGAGTCAATTGATCGAAGCAGGTATTCAAGTTATATGGCAAACGGGCAAGCATGATGCAGCACGTTTATCTACACTGATGCAACGTTACAAGGGAGTTTGGATTGGGACGTTTATTCAGGAAATGGAATTTGCTTATGCAGCCGCCGATTTAGTAGTAGCCAGAGCGGGTGCACTCACTGTAGCTGAATTAGCTGTGGTTGGGAAACCTGCAGTTTTTGTTCCTTTTCCATTGGCTGCAGAAGATCATCAGACGGCTAACGCCAGGCAGCTGGTTGCGCAACAAGCTGCTGAAATAGTACCAGATAGCGAGGCGCAACAAAAATTAGTTAACGTGTTGTTGGATTTGATTAACGATAAAAATAAGTTACTGCATATGCAGGAGCAATTGAGGCCATTGGGAATAAGGGATGCAGATCAACGAGTTGCTACTGAACTAATGAAATGGATAAAAGCATGAGAAAACCTTTACTCGATACTAGTTTAATGACTGTTCCTTTTGCAGGGGCAGCCGGTATCAAGGAGGTATGCTTTATTGGTATTGGTGGAATAGGAATGAGTGCATTAGCTCGTTTCTTCCTGGAGCAGGGAGTAGCGGTAAGCGGCTATGACAAAACACGCACGGTACTTACTACACAATTAGAGGAAGCCGGGATGCAAATTCATTATGAAGACAGTTTGGATTATTTGTCACGAGGTGCCGATATAGTCGTGTATACTCCTGCTATACCAGCTGATCACAAAGAATTGAATTGGTATCGAGACAATGGGTATACAGTTTGTAAGCGAAGTGATCTGTTACAGCGAATTACAGATAGTTCCTTGAATATATGTATTGCTGGAACGCATGGAAAAACAACTACTAGTACGCTGGTAGCTCATATTCTTCGTTATAGCGGAATGGGTTGTAATGCATTTTTGGGAGGGATTGCCAGTAATTATGGAACTAACTATTGGAGTAGTACTACCAATTGTTGTGTAGTAGAAGCAGATGAATACGATAGAAGTTTTTTGAAACTGCGTCCTCATATTGCATTGATTACTTCCATGGATCCTGATCATTTAGATATCTATGGAACTCCGGAGGCAATGGAAGAGGCTTTTCTCTCATTCAGCGCATTGGTTGCACCGGAAGGATTATTATTATATAAAAAAGGATTAAAGCGAGCAGCTGAGTTACGGGCATCTCAAAAATGGAGTTATCACTTGCAGGATACAACAGCTGATTGTCGATCAGTTGGCTTACGCGTACAAAATGGCGCATACCAATTTGACGTTGCAGTAGGCGAAGATTTGCTAACCGGTTTCCAATTACATATGGGTGGTTTGCACAATGTTGAAAATGCAGTCGCTGCTATCTCTATTGCCTTTCTGTTAGGTGTAAAAGAAGAAAAAATTAAGGAAGCTATCGCCAATTTCAAGGGAGTACAGCGTCGTTTTGAACTAATTGGGAAAAATGAACAAGCTATAATTATTGATGATTACGCACATCATCCAGCAGAATTAAAGGCATTATTAGAGGGGGTACGTTCACTCTACGGGGATACGCCTTGCACTATATTCTTTCAGCCACACCTGTATACACGTACTCGTGATCTAGCAACAGAATTTGGAGCTGCATTAGATGCGGCTGATCAAGTTGTTTTATTGCCTATTTATCCTGCACGCGAAACTCCAATAGCTGGTGTACAGAGTGAATTGATTGCTGCTCATGTCAAAAAAGCTGCAGTGTGTATTCTTCCTAAAGAACAGCTTACAACTTGGATAAAGACCGATTTGAAGAAAAATGAAGAACAAAAAAGAATATATATAACCGCTGGGGCAGGGGATATAGATCAGGTTTTACCCTCCTTGCGTCAATTATTTAGCATATCGTGCAACTAAAAAAGACCATACAACGTATTTTATTCATTCTGTTTTGGACAGGAATCGGAACAGGAATGATTTTACTATTAGGGGCTGCTATTGGTCGAAGAAATCAAGAGCGGTTTCGTGATTTTACCATTGAAATAAAAGGACAATACGATGGTTCGTTTTTAAATGAGGATTCTGTTGAGCGACTACTTCGACAAAACACGGAAGGGGTAAAGGGGGAACTACTGTCGGTTTTCAAATTGAGAAAAGTAGAGGAGGGATTGATGCAGCATCCTTGGATTAGAACTGCTCAACTTTATTTCGATAATAAAGACATACTCCATGTGGGCATAACAGAAAAGACTCCAGTGGCTAGATTGTTTACGCTCTCTGGGCAGTCTTTCTATTTAGATGAAGTGGGACATCCTATGCCTTTGGCTACACATCGAACGGTAAAAGTGCCTGTGTTTACGGGTCTCCCCGAGGGATTAGGTAGTAAGGTTAAGGATAGTTTATTCTACCTGCGTGTTCGTGATATGGCGCAGCATATTGTACTGGACAGCTTTTGGTCTGCCCAAGCTGCTCATTTCGATTACTTACCTGATGGTAGTTGGGAAATGATTCCTGTTGTTGGTAACCATATTGTTCGATTACAGGATGGTAAAGATTTTCAGCTACAGCTAAAGAAGTTAATGCTGTTTTATAAGCAAGTATTAGTGAAGACAGGATTTGATCATTATCGAGTAATTGACTTACGGTTTAATAACCAGGTTGTTGCTTCGTATGGTGCTAGTACGCGTGTAGATTCTATTCGGCTGCGTCGCAGTGTAGAACAGTTACTAGCGCAATCTCGTGCTGCGGAGTTGGATACGGTAATTCGTTATTTACCTAAACCATTACAACCCTTATTACCCGATGATACAGTCTCTGTTACGGCCGAGTTGAAAAATAGTTTACCGGTTGATTCTGCTTCAATATCTCAAAAACCTCTTAAAAAAATAAACAACTAAAAACAACAGCTCTATGAACAACGAAAACCCTATCATTGTCGGTCTGGACATCGGTACCACCAAGATCGCTGTGATTGCCGGTCGTAAAAACGAGTATGGCAAACTCGAAATTTTAGGATTTGGCAAGGCAAACTCCAATGGCGTAAAACATGGGCAAGTACTCAACATTGATGAGACCATAAAGGCCATTCGCACAGCATTAGACAATTGTTTTGCCTCAAATCCCAATCTGGAGATTGGTGAAGTCTATGTTGGTATTGCTGGCCATCATATAAAAAGCCTACAAACGCGGGGTGATATGGTCCGTCACCGCACGGATGAAGAAGTTAGTCAGCACGAAATTGATAAGCTGATAGATGATCAGTACAAAACATATATCCCAGCCGGAGATCAGATTATTGATGTAATCCCGCAGGAATTTACAGTGGATAATATTCCAAACATTGCTAATCCTATTGGATACGGAGGTGTAAAAATTGGAGCAAATTTCCACATCATCACCGGTGATAAGAATGCTATTCGTAATATAAATCGAAGTGTAGAAAAAGCGGGTCTACACACCAAGGATCTAGTATTGCAACCACTCGCTTCCTCTGCTGCGGTAATGGCCCAGGAGGATTTGGAGGCTGGAGTGGCCATTGTGGATATCGGCGGAGGTACTACCGATTTAGCAGTATTCAATGAAGGTATTCTCAAACATACAGCCGTAATTCCTTTTGCTGGCGAAAATATTACCAATGATATTAAGTCAGGACTTGGCGTATTGCGTACTCAAGCTGAGCAAATGAAAGTTCAGTTTGGATCTGCATTAGCGAATGAGGCAAAGTCGAACGCCTACATTACTATTCCTGGATTACGAGGTATGCCTGCTAAAGAAATCAGTGTAAAAAATCTAGCAAACATAATTCAGGCTCGTATGAGTGAGATTATGGATTTTGTTACTTATCATTTAAAACAGGTTGGACTTGATAATAAGGCCTTGAATGGTGGAATTGTTCTGACCGGTGGAGGTTCTCAGCTCAAACACTTGATACAATTGACCGAATACGTAACAGGACTTAATGCGCGTATTGGTTTTCCCAATGAGCATTTGGCAGCGGGGCATATTGAAGAACTGTCTAAGCCAACTTATTCAACTTGTATTGGTTTGATCTTAAAAGGTTATGACGATTTTGAACATAATCGTAAAGAGTTTGATAAAGGGTATCGTAAAGTTGATGTACCTACTACTTTACGTAAAACGGCTACTGGTGAAGTGGTGGATACTATCGAACCCGAAACCGTTAGTGAAGAGCAAATGCGTAAGCGAAGAAATCTAACTGGATTCTGGAGTAAGTTCAAAGACCGCATTATTGATCTCTTCAAAGAAGAAGAAGATCGCCATCTCTAATTCAACTGAACTAAACTAACCCACTATTAATTCGAAAAACAACTTTCAATGATTCAATTTGATCTTCCTACTGAAAAATCCTCCATCATTAAAGTGATTGGAGTGGGCGGTGGTGGAAGCAACGCCGTCAACTACATGTTTAATCAGCACATTGATAGTGTAAATTTTGTGATCTGTAATACCGATGCACAGGCACTTGCTATCAGTGGCGTTCCTAATCGTATCCAGCTTGGGCCCTTGTTGACGCAGGGGCTTGGAGCCGGTGCTAATCCTGAGATTGGACGACAGGCTACGGAGGAATCCCTGGAGGAAGTGCGTCGCATCCTAGAGGTAAATACTAAAATGGTATTTATCACTGCAGGTATGGGAGGTGGCACTGGTACAGGTGGTGCTCCTATCATTGCAAAAATTTGTAAGGAAATGGGAATTCTGACCGTGGGAATCGTTACCACTCCATTTGCCTATGAGGGAAAAAAGCGATTACAGCAAGCTGAGGAAGGTATTCGTCAATTGCGTTCGCAGGTTGACACCTTGTTAATTATCAGTAATGACAAGTTGAGACATCAATTTGGAAATTTAAAAATGCGGGAAGCATTTGAAAAAGCTGATAATGTGTTAGCTACTGCGGCACGATGTATTACTGATGTAATCAATAGTACTGGTCAGATTAATGTTGACTTTGCAGATGTGTGTACGGTAATGCGTAATGGGGGAAGAGCTATACTTGGTCACGCACAAGTGGCTGGTCAAAATCGTGCTCAACTTGCTTTGGAAGAGGCATTAAGTTCTCCATTATTGAGCGATAATGATATATTAGGTGCAAAGTGGATATTAATTAACATCAACTCAGCACGTGGGGAGCATGAATACACCATGGACGAGGTTGAAATTATTCAACAGTTATTATTGACAAGAGCTGGCGAAAATACCGATGTCATATTGGGAATGGGCTATGATGATAATCTGGGTGATAAGTTAGCCATTACCTTGATCGCAACTGGCTTTGAGCATAAGGATGGTATTACAAAACCCTCACCTGCACGTGCAAAAGTGCAGGAGGAGGAAAAAATTGTAATGGTATTGGGACAACCGGAGGCTCCAGCCTTACCGAGCGTACAAGATCCAGTTGCTGATCTAACAGCATCAACCTCTGATGCTCCAGTTGTTGAACAGGAGCTACCTGTTGCTGTTGAACTAACACCGCTGCCTGATTTAATGCCTAAACTAGTAGAGGAAGAGTTGGTAAATCAAACTGCGGAACTTGAAGAGGTTTTGGAAGTAAAGGAAACTGAAGCAAGCTTTTTAGCAGCTGCAGTGATTATGCCAGAGCCTACTCCTACTACTTCCCTTAATTCAGGTGGGTATCTGGCACGTCCAGTAAATATTTATGCAGAAGCACCAGTGCCTGCAAATACTACTGCTCTTGTGGAGGCGGTCATGCCAGCTACAGCTGTTCAGCCGGTAGCGATTCAGTTTGATGAAGAGGTAGCGCCAGCTACTCAACCCCCCAGCACTCCTCCAGTAGTCGAGGAAGTTTCTGAGGCTATAGAGATGAAGCTCGTTGAAAAGGAAGAAGATCCTGCTCCTGTAACACCTATGTTATTTGAATTACACCGCGCAATTCCTGAAGAATCTATGAATTTACCCGAAGTTGATGATTCGATTGCGCAGCAGCGTAGGGCGGCAGAGCGTTTACAAAAACTCCGGAATCTATCTTTTAATGTAAACGCAGCTGATCCTAACAATGAGTTTGAAACAATTCCTGCATACATCCGTAGAAATATGGAGATGTATAATTCTAAGACACAGATTGAAAATTTTTATAGTAACTATGAGGTGAAAGACGATCCTTCTAAACAAGGACCTATCAGCACATTGAATAGTTTCTTGAATGGTAAAAAACCTGATTAAAGAGGCTCATTTTACCAGTAATGGTAAAATGAAGTAAGTAGATCTGTTTTTAGTTGTTCCTCCCGGACTTGTCCGGGAGGTTTTTATTTAATGCTTACGTAAGCATTGTAACTTTGCATGTAATTATGGAAACTGTTTTAATTACGGGTGGAACGGGATTAGTTGGTAAAGCATTGACTTCCTTCTTGCTTCAGAAAGGGTATGGTGTTGTTGTATTATCTCGAAATCCCTCTACAGCTAAATCTGTGAACACGCAAACACCTAATCTGACATACTCTTTTTGGGATCCTGAACAAAAGTTCATTGACCCCATTGTACTGTCAGCTGCCGATCATATTATTAATCTTGCAGGCGCGGGTGTAGCGGATAAACGTTGGAGCGCTGCACGTAAAAAAGAAATTAGAGATAGTCGAGTAAAAGCAGGCGCTTGTCTTGTTCATGTACTTCAACAGTATCCGCATCGTGTCAAAACGCTGGTGAATGCTTCTGCAATTGGTTGGTACGGTCCAGACTCGAGTAGTGATACGGAGGGGTTTACTGAGGAACACCCAGCTTACCCAGACTTTTTGGGTTCCACTTGTAAAGCTTGGGAAAACAGTACCGCTGTACTTGGTGAAACTAATATTAGAGTTGTTACTTTTCGAATTGGTATTGTATTGACACCGGCAGGAGGAGCTTTGCGTGAATTTTTAAAGCCGCTTAGGTGGGGTATTGCTACCATTTTAGGTAGCGGAAAACAGCGTATCAGCTGGATTCATATTGAGGATTTGATTTCCTTATTTGAATTTGCCCTCAGTGAAAGTGCTCTAAAAGGAATCTATAATGCAGTAGCTCCTGAACCTGTCTCCAATCGCACATTAATTCAAACACTGGCCAGTGTTCGTCAACGTTTTTTTTTAGTAGTACCTGTTCCTGCACTCTTACTTAAGCTAATCATGGGTGAGATGAGCATAGAGGTATTAAAAAGTACTACAGTAAGTGCAAAGAAGATCTTGAAAACAGGGTTTAAATTTCGTTACGCTACTATCAAGCCAGCACTTACCTCTTTTAATTAGTTTCGTATGGGTCTGCCGCTGGTCAGCACACTTTGAATGCGCTCCAGTGTTTTCTTCTCTCCACACAAAGACAGAAATGCTTCCCTCTCTAGGTCAAGCAAATATTGTTCGTCAACAGTAGTGGGCTCACTTAAATCACCTCCACACATTACAGTCGCTAGTTTTTTTGCAACCAGGGCATCGTGTTCAGTTGCATAGCCGGCTGTTTTCATGGCGTGAATACCAGCAAGTAATGGTCCAAGCCCTGCTCGCCCTAGCACGGGAATAGCTGTTTCCTCCAGTGGTCTTGTGTAGCCTGCCTGGTGTAATTGTAATACCGCTTGCTTGGCGTTGGCAATTCTTCGGTTTGGATTTAATACTATTTCGTCAATACCTTTTCTATAGATGCCAAGTGAAAATGCTTCATGAGCGGAGGTTCCCACTTTTGCAGTAGCAATGGTCATGAACCTATTTTTCAATGTATTCATTTCTGGTTCATCCGAATGTATTTCCTTAGCGGCGCGTAATACAAATTCTTTTGTTCCGCCGCCACCCGGTATAAGTCCCACACCTAGCTCAACCAGACCCGTGTAAGTTTCCGCAGCCGGAAAACATTTGTCCGCATGTAAATTTAACTCGCAGCCCCCTCCTAATGTTAAACCATGCGGGGCTACTACAACAGGAATAGTTGAATAACGAACACGCATCATGGTTTGTTGGAAGTATCGAATGGCTACGTTCAGCTCATCATATTCTTGTTCGACGGCTAACATAAATATCATTCCCACATTGGCTCCTGCTGAAAAATTAGCTCCTTCGTTAGCGATGACCAGTCCTTTGTAATTAGACTCCGCTTTTTCAATTGCTGTTTGAATGCCAGCTAAAACGTCACCGCCAATACTGCCCATTTTAGTATTCCATTGCAATCCCAATACCTCATCTCCCAAGTCAACTAGTTTACAGCTTGTATTTTTCCAAACAAGCTTATCACTCCGGTGGCTAAGTAGCAAAAATTCGTCACCACCTGGCAATGGTTTATAGCAGTTGCTACTTGGATCGTAACAATAGCGCTGGCCGTTTTCGGTTTTATAAAATTGCTTATTTCCTGCTTCGACCATTTTTTTAACCCAGTCAGCTACAGGAAGTTGATATTTTTCGATGGTGTGGATGATGGTCTCAACACCTAATAAATCCCAGGTTTCAAACGCGCCAATTTCCCAGCCAAATCCAGCTTTCATTGCATCATCAACACGATAAACCTCATCACTTATTTCCGGAATACGAAGTGAAATGTAAGAGAATAGATGCGCGTGTAGTTGTTGAAAAAACTCGCCCGCCTTATCAGGAGCTTGATTTAGCAGTTTAATTCGGCTGTGCAAATCTTCGATAGATTTTGCCGCATCGAGTGAGGGAAACTTTGGCTTTTGACGTGGTTTATATTCTAGTGTTTGCAGATCAAGGGTGAGAATTTCTTTTTTACCCTCTTTGGTTTTTGTCTTTTGGAAAAAGCCCTTACCCGTTTTGTCACCCAGCCAGTTATTGGCGACCATTTTCTCCAGCCAGGTAGGTATTTTAAATAAAGCACGGGACTCGTCTGTTGGACAATTTTCAGCAACACCTCGAGCCACTTTAACAAGTGTATCAATACCCACTACATCTGCTGTTCGAAATGTTGCTGACTTGGGTCTTCCAATGATGGGGCCAGTTAATGCATCTATCTCATCTACACTTAAGTTTAATTTTTCCTTTATGTGCATGATGGCCATCATACTAAAAACACCTATTCGGTTGGCAATAAAAGCTGGCGTGTCTTTACAAAGCACCGTTGTCTTTCCTAATTGTTTATCGCCATAGGCCATTAGAAAATCAACTATTGCTGGATCGGTATACGGCGTAGGAATTATTTCTAATAATCGTAAATAGCGAGGGGGATTGAAAAAGTGTGTGCCACAAAAATGTTTTTTGAAATCCTCACTTCGACCTTCAAGCATGGACTGGATAGGAATTCCCGATGTATTGGAACTAATTAAGGTGCCTGCTTTTCTAAACTGTTCTACTTTTTCAAAGAGTTGCTTTTTAATTTCAAGTTGCTCTACCACTACCTCAATAATCCAATCTGCTTGCGCAATTTCAGAGAGGTTGTCCTCAAAATTGCCAGTTTGAATATTTTTTACAAGCTGCTTTTCATATAATGGGGCAGGGGAGGATTGAATGGCAGCTTGTAAAGAGTCGTTTACAATTTTATTTTTCTGCGCTGTAGTGGCATCAGCTGGCAAGTTCTTGGGCGTAATATCCAACAACAATACTTGATGTCCTGTGCCAGCAAAATGACAAGCAATACGTGAGCCCATGACTCCACTTCCCAATACAGCTATTTTTTTGATTGTACGCTTCTTCATAGCTAAATAGTTAGTTATGCAACTAATTTACTCTTTCGAAGTTAGCCCATTTCAGTAGAGACAAAAATTTTATTGATCAGCTAATTTGGGAACCTGGTTCAATCCGATTCTCCGGATGAACAAAATGTAGTTTTCCGTTTTTATCGGTTGCCATTAATATCATTCCGTTACTTTCAATGCCTCGCATTTTTCGAGGAGCCAAGTTGCATACGACGGTGACCTGTTTATCAATAATATCAGCAGGTTGATAATGTTCAGCTATGCCACTCACGATGGTGCGCGTTTCAGCGTCTAATTCAACTTCTAATTTCAAAAGTTTATCGGCCTTTTCAACCTTTTCAGCTTTTCGAATAATGCCAGATCTTAAGTCAAGTTTTGCAAAATCTTCATATTGAATTACCGACTTGCTGACTGCTTGGTTACTTTTTTCAGAAGGGGCTGGGGGAGTGGGGGGATTTGTCATTCCTTTTTGCAGTTTTTCAGTTTGTGTAGCAACTTCCTGCTCTTCTATTTTCCTAAACAGCAGTTGAGGTGCACGTAATGGGTAACCAGCATTTAATAATTTAAGATTTCCCGCGTTTTCCCAATCCAGCATGCGGTCTACTACTTTCATCATGTGTAAAAGTGTACGCGCTGTGTTTGGTAAAAAGGGATTGATAAGTATGGTTAGGTTGGCAGTGAGTTGCAGGCAGAGGTGCAGGCAATTGTCAATCTGTTTTTGTGCAAGGGGGTCTGTATCAATTTTTTTAGCTAGCATCCAGGGTTCTTTTTTCTGCATGTACTGATTCCCTTTTCGGGCCAAGTCCATGACTTCAAATAAGGCTTCCCGGAATTTATATTGCTCAATCAGCTCGCTTATGCGAGCAGGCGTAGTTTGAATTTCCTGAATGAGTGTGTTTTCGTTTTCATCAAACAAAGCTGGATCCAGATGAGGTACTTTTCCATTGCATAGTTTATGCATGAGTACCCAAGTTCTATTCACAAAATTTCCAAAGATGGCAACTAGTTCGCTGTTTACGGCATCTTGAAAACCTTTCCAGGTAAACTCACTATCCTTTGTTTCAGGTGCAATTTGTGTCAAATAGTAGCGAAGCATATCAACACACTGTCCACCTCCATTTTCGGCCTTCACGAAGTCATTGATATAATCTCGCATGTCGAGCTTCCAGTTTCGGCTGGTGCTCATTTTATCACCCTCTAGGTTAAGAAATTCATTGGCAGGTACTTGCTCTGGTAAAATATAACCATGCAATTTTAACATCACCGGAAAAATAATACAGTGAAAAACAATATTATCCTTTCCTATAAAATGTACAAGCTTTGTATCCTTGTCCTGCCAGTAAGGAGTCCAGTCCTTTCCATGTTCCAGTGCCCATTGTTTTGTAGCGCTGATGTATCCAATAGGAGCATCAAACCAAACATAAAGTACTTTTCCCTCCCCACCCTGTACCGAGTCGGGTAATTTTACCCCCCAGTCTAAATCTCTGGTCACCGCACGTGGTTGTAGACCGCCTTCGATCCAGCTTTTGCATTGTCCTACTACTGTCGGGCGCCAGTCTTTTGCATGCTGCCCAAGAATCCATTCCCGCAAAAATGACTCGTGCTGATCTAGTGGCAGATACCAGTGTGTTGTTTTTTTCTTTTGAGGTGTTTTACCACTGAGTGTACTAAGTGGATTGATTAATTCGTCAGGGCTTAATGTTCGTCCGCAGGTTTCACACTGGTCTCCAAACGCGCGATCGCTTTTGCAATGCGGACAAGTGCCTTTGATGTAACGATCCGCCAGAAACGTATTGGAGGCTTCATCATAAAATTGTTCACTCTCTTTTGTTACCAGGGCCCCTTTCTCATATAAGTTTGAAAAAAATGCAGCCGCAGTTTCATGATGTAGCGGCTCACTTGTCCTGTGGTAGATATCGAAACTAACCGAAAGGGCTTCAAAGTCCTCTTTAAGCGCCTGGTGATATTTATCAATAATTTCCTGCGGAGTTGACCCTTCTTTTTTTGCTTGAATTGGAATTGCTGTTCCATGTTCATCACTTCCACAAACAAAAACTACATCTCTTTTCTGCGCCCGAAGGTAGCGCACGTAAATATCAGCTGGGATATAGGCGCCAGCCAAGTGTCCAATATGCTTTAATCCATTTGCGTAGGGTAATGCGGACGTAACTAAATATCGCTTGGGTGTAGACATGTCTTGCAAAAATACCGGAAACCTACGCTTGCCCAAAATACAATGCAGGTATTACCTTTACAGTATTGATCCCATGACAACACCTTCCTATTTAAAGCCTGGAGATACTATTGGTTTGGTCTGTCCAGCTGGCTTTTTGCCTGCAGCAAATGTTCAAACCTGTGTGGCTGTACTTGCTGAATGGGGGTATCGGGTAATTCAGGGTTCTACCATTGGCGGTACTTCTCAAACCTATTTTTCTGGAACTGATCAAGAACGTTTGACTGATCTACAGCGAATGTTGGACGACCCAGGAGTGAAAGCTATTTTATGTGGTCGAGGTGGTTATGGTACAGGTCGAATCATAGAGCAGCTAGATTTTACAAAATTTCTCCAGTCTCCAAAATGGATTATTGGCTACAGCGACATAACTGTTCTTCATGCACATATCCATCGTCATCATGATATTGTTACGCTTCATGCACCAATGGCCACTGCCTTTAATGGAGATGGTTGGAAAAGCGACTATGTCCATTCTTTGCGGGAAGCGCTAGAAGGAATCAGTTCAGCATGCTCAGGACCTGATCATCCATTTAATCGCTTGGGGTCAGTAACAGCACCATTAGTGGGAGGGAATCTGGCATTGTTAGCCCATTTAGTGGGCACTTCCTCTGATTTGAATACGGAAGGCAAGATTTTATTTATCGAGGATGTTGGAGAGCAATTATATAATATCGATCGGATGCTTTTTCAATACAAGCGTAGCGGAAAGTTGCGCTGCCTTGCTGGGTTAATTGTTGGAGGCTTTACTGATTGTAAGGATACGGAGAGACCTTTTGGTAAAACAGCTTATGAAATTATACAAGAGGCAGTAGCTGAGTACGCTTTTCCTGTTTGTTATGATTTCCCTGTGAGTCATACGGAGCGTAATATTGCCTTAAAAGTGGGAGCCACTTATAGCTTGCGGGTAGATGCTACTGGTTCTCTATTGGCTGAGTAGTTTTACAGCAGCCATTTTTTCAAACCTGATCTTGCTTTCTGAAAATCAAAAAGGTTATTGTGAGCTCCGCCTTCAATGGTGAGTAGTTCAATTTCTTTCTTTGATTCTTTTAAAGCAACCGACTGACGATGCGCAATTACAAAATCGTTCGTTCCATGTATTATATGTATGGGTACATCAACTTGCTGTAAATACTGATCTGTTGGGAATTGGTAATGGAGTAGGGCTTTAAACGGATAAATTGGCACATAATAAGAAAATACTGCTGCGAAATTTCTATAAGGTGTTTCTAGAATTACCTGTCTGCAATCTTTTTTTGCAGCCAGGTAAGAGGCTACGCCAGTGCCGAGGCTTTTCCCGTATATGACAATTTTAGAAGGCTCGTATTTTTTTCTTGCTAATTGATAAACCCAGGTTGCCCACTTATAAATTTTCTCCTCCGATCTTTCACCTCTGCTCTTCCCATATCCCGGATAATCCATCATCATTACTTCGTATCCCTCCTCAGTAAATAATGTTGCTTGTGCAGCATACCACTCTACATTTTCACGATTACCATGAAAATATAGAACCACTCCACGTTTAATTGGATGTCCTGTTTTAAATAGAACAAGATGTAGCGTATCTGCATGATCAATGGGAATAGTAATTTCCTCATGCGAAGCTTTAATCGCTAATTTTTTAGCGGAGTCAATTACGTGAGCTCTGAAAATAAATCGTTCCTGATTAGCATAAAAAATCCATCCCAGTAAAAGATATCCTAACAGGCACCATCCAATTGATTTTCTCCAATTTTGCATGTTGCAATATCGTTTATTGGTTTGTGTTAGTATTTTAAGATGTCTCTTACAAAATTGTGGTACTCATCAAAAGAAGGCAGATTATTATGTCCTCCTCCCTGAATTCGTATCAGGGTAGTTTTTCGTGGATTTTGTTCTTGTAAGGCAATGCTGTGACGTATAGGGATAAGTCTGTCTTTTGTGCCGTGTATAATATAGGTGTGACATTTTACATGGGGAAGCCATTTATCTGATCGAAGCTGATATCGAAGTACCCACTGTACCGGTAGAAATGGTAAGAATCGCTCAATTACCTTTTTGAAGTTAAAATAGGGCGCATCCAATATCAGATAGCGTGGATTATTGTCGGAAGCCAGCTTTGTAGCAAAGCCACTACCTAAACTTCTGCCGTAGATAATTAAATGATCTTCTGGATATTTTTGTTTTAGCTGGTCATACACATACTGCATGTCATTGAGCATCTCTTTTTCACTTCTTTTTCCAGTGCTTTTGCCAAAGCCACGGTAGTCTACTAACACCACATCATAATCGTAGCGATAAAAATCTTTGGCATAACGAGCCCAACCTTTGATGCTGCGTGTATTGCCATGAAAATAAAGAATCAGTCCTTTTGGATTGTCTCTGTAGAAATGCAGTCCATTGATTCGAACGCCAGGGGCACTATCAAAAAAATATTCCCGAAATGGGATTTGGTAGTTGAATTTGAAGTCTGCTGATAAAATTTCTGGTCGAAAAATAAATTTTTCTTGTAGCAAGTATGCAAGCACCGAAAGTAACAGGATGCCTCCCAATACATACCACAAGAATGTGGGTATCATAATTTACTTTTCAACGCGTTTGAGACGAAGGTTGGTAACGGGGGCTACTATCAATGGGAACTTCTCTACTGTTACGTTGGCCTGGTCCAATCCGAATCCTTTTTCCTCTGACAAGCTGTGGTCCTTTAGCCAAAAGTAAAATTTCATCACTACTCGCTCAATAAATGGAAGCTCGTTGTCCTGGCTGAGGTACTTTTCCATGACCATGAATTGAAAATCACCCACTACTTTACTTTGTGAAAGACTTTCATAGCGTGAAGTGATACTAACTTCTTGATTGGCTACCAACTCTTCCACCACTTTTTTAAACATGAGATTGATACGAGGTTCCATTCTAAAGCCAAGACGAATGTCCACCCGAATAATATCGTTAGGAATAATATGAGTCACCTTGTACTCGCAGGTGTAGGGGTCATCAACTGTATCAACATGGACAAACCAATACAAATCCGCTCGTTTTGGTTTTCGGTTCAGGATTGAATAAATTATTTTATGTTCAATTTCCTTTGGGTTATTGGCACTAGTCATGTAGACCAAGTGCGTTGCATACTTTGGAACAGTGGTGTCTTGGCTCAGTTCTTGAATTTTATTTAAGTAATGATCCAGTCGAACAAATTCCACATAACGATTTTTGATTTTTCGGGCACGATACCAAACATACATTACCAGGAATATCAGTGTGCCAATTACAAGTGTGATATAGCCCCCATGCGTGAATTTAACCAGGAGTGCAATCAGGTATGCGATTTCTACGGTTAAGTAACCTAAAAGGAAAACATAGATCCAAATAGCTTTTATGCGATGAATAACCAGGTAGTTCGCAAAAAGTATGGTGGTGCTCAGCATGGTCACAATAATGGCTAGTCCATATGCAGCTTCCATGTTTGATGACTTTCTGAAATACAACACTACCCCTATACAGCCCAGGAACATGAGGAAGTTAATGGTTGGAATAAATAGTTGACCTTTTTCCTCTGAGGGATAGCGAATCTTTAGTTTTGGCCATAAGTTTAACCGCATTGATTCACTGATAAGAGTAAAGGCACCCGAAACCATTGCCTGACTCGCGATGATGGCAGCAGAGGTAGCTACTATTACACCGGGAATAATAAACCATTGTGGCATTAAATCATAAAAGGCATTAATCCGTAATTGTGTTTTTATTACTCCGGTGATAGGGGTGTTCAGATCAACAAGTGTTGTGAGTTTACCATTCAAATTGTACTCTTGTGCAAGCAGTGAAGCCCCTTGGCCAAAGTAGTTTATCAGCAGGCATATTTTTACGTAGATCCATGATATTCTGATATTGTCTCTTCCACAATGTCCAAGGTCACTGTATAGGGCCTCAGCTCCTGTTGTACAAAGAAAAACAGCACCTAATAACCAAAATCCATTTGGATAAGTTCGCAAGAATTCGATTGCATAATGAGGACTAATGGCCTTGAGAATAGACAGATCGTCAAATATGTGTATTGTTCCCAAGACTAAAAGCATAGTAAACCAAACAAACATCACAGGACCAAAAAATTGCCCGATGGAGGCGGTACCAAACTGTTGAAGAAAAAAGAAAAGGGCAAGTATCGATATTACTATAATCACAACGGTGTTGCTACCCTCCCTGATTCCGAGTGACGGTAATTCTTTCAATCCTTCAATGGCTGAGGTGATTGAGATGGGGGGAGTGATAATCCCATCTGCTAGCAATGCCGCACCTCCGACCATGGCAGGGAAAACCAACCATTTTCTTCTGCGCCTTACAAGTGCATAGAGCGAAAATACTCCACCTTCACCCCGGTTGTCTGCCCGAAGGACCATCAAAACGTACTTGAAAGTGGTTTGCAGGGTTAAGGTCCAAATAATGCAGGATAGAGTCCCCAGAATTAACTCTCTTGTAATAATACGGTTATCAATAATTGCGTTGAAAACGTAGAGCGGGGAGGTGCCAATATCTCCAAAAATGATACCTAATGCTACAAGCAGGCCAGCGCCCGTTACCTTGTTGGTCGAAACTTTCACACAACAAAGGTATAGGCAAAAATGTTAATCAATTCGAGGTAACTTTACAGTGCTATGCAAAAACTAGCAAAATTCTTTGCCCTTGGCGTGCTCATGGCTTTCACGCTTTTGCACGAACAGTCGTTCGGACAACGTATTATTTATTCTGACCCTGAAAAGGATGATAACCGCCGCTTAAACTTTGAAATAATAGGTAGAGTGGGCGGAAATTTTTTAGTATTTAAGAATAACCGTGCCAGAAGTTGGATTACGGTCATGGACGAGGAAATGATGGTGACCGGTAAGGAGGAGCTTGGGTATCTTCCGAACGCCGACAAAACAATAAATGTTGATTTTTTTGCCTTCCCAGAACATGTTTGGATGATTTACCAGTACGAACGACGCAATGTTGTTCATTGTGTGGCTGCCAAATTGGATCGGCTTGGAAAGCGTATGGGGGAATTGATTGAATTGGACACCACGCAAGTTGGGTTTGCCTCTGACAATCGCTTGTATGCTGTTTCTGGAAGTGAGGATAAGCGGAAAATTGCGGTAATCAAAATAAACACCCGGGAAAGAGGGCTTTACCGGATGACCTCACTGCTTTTTAATGACAAAATGGATTTAATCAGAAAGGATGAGTTATTTATACCCATGGAAGATCGCAGTGAACAGATCGGTGATATTGAGGTTGATAATGAAGGATCCCTGGTTTTAACACGCTTCCAGCGAACTTTTAATGATAACATTTCAAAAGCATCTTTACTTTTTTTGAAGCCTGGTGTTGATACCTTGATTGAGCAACCACTATCTATAGCTGGGAATTGGCTTGATAACATTCGACTTAAAATTGACAATTTCAACAAGCGTTATGTGCTCACCTCACTTTACAGCCGTGAACGAAGAGGGGGAATTGATGGGTATTATTTTTTGGTTTTTGATAAAGCAAAATCCACTCCGGTTTTTGAACGGCTGCATCCATTCTCAGATGAAATACGCCAGGAGGCAAAGGGTAATGCTACTACTAAAACCGCATTCAACGATTATTTTATCAGACATCTTATTACCCGTAGAGATGGTGGGGTATTAATTGGTAGTGAGTCTTACTATACCACCTCTAGGGCAAATACGTGGAATCGATGGGACTATTTGTACGGCTCGCCATTTTGGGGAATGAATAATTTTTATGTTTCGCCTTACTCCAACAGAATGTGGTGGGGGAGTATGCCCAGAAATCAACAGGCAGTTCGGTATCATGCCGACAACATATTAATTCAGTCCTATAGTCCCTCGGGTGATTTGGAATGGAATTATGTGATTAATAAAACGCAATTTGATGATGAGACCGACGATTTACTCTCCTTTCAATTGATGAATACGGGCGGTGAATTACATGTTCTTTATAACCAGCAAGAGCGCAGAGATAAATTATTAAATGACATTAGTATTCGTGCTAATGGACAAGCCGCAAGAAACCCTGCTTTAAAAAATTTAGATAATGGTCATCAGTTTATGCCATCCAGAGGTAAGCAAGTTAGTAGTCGAATCATGATTATTCCAACTGTTTATCGAGGCTATATTTGCTTTGCTAAAGTTGAGTACAATTAAACCTTGCCTTCTTGATCGCTTTATTTTACAAGAAAAGCCCTTACACAACTATACTCTTACTGATTTTTGCTGTAATAGTTAAACTTCCACTTTTTTTATCACCGGGGATACCCGCAATTGATAAAAGTGAGGGTCCGTTATTTGTTTTAATTACCCGGTGGCTGATTGCGCAAACGCCGGCAGCTCCTTTGTTGTTTTCGATACTTACTTTTCTGATTCTTTTTGGGCAAGCGGTTTACCTCAATCATTTCTTTAATCGTCATAGGATGACAAGTAGACCCACCGATTTACCAGGGATGGCTTATTTATTAAGTACTTCTCTTTTACCAGCTTGGTCATCTTGGAGTGCACCCTTATTGATTAATTCATTGATTTTATTTCTGCTCGCTCATCTGTTTGAGAGTTATTCGCTGGCTGATATTCGTAAGCCGCTTTTTAATAGAGGTTTGGCTATTGGGCTGGGGGTATTTGTATATCCACCCTCTTTGTTGCTCGCTATCTGGTTTGTGGTTGCTGTTGCTATCATCCGTCCTGTTCGTTTGCAAGAAATCTTGATTGCTTTACTCGGTTTGTTAACTCCATTTTATTTTTTAGTCATTGTACTTTTTTGGACGGATCGGCTTAACCAGCTGACTACTTTATTTACGCTTCCTTTTTCATTTCCCTCCACCTTACCTCCAGTATGGATAGGGGGATTGCTATTCATTTTGTTCATTCCTTTTTTGGTTGGATTTTATCACGTGCAAGACCAGGTTCGTAAAATGCTAATTCAAGTTCGTAGAGGATGGACGGTCATTTTTATACTTTTACTTGCAGGATTTTTGATGCCCCTTTTCTCGTTAGCCCCCTTCATGGGTTGGATGATTGTGCTAATCCCCTTGTCTACCTATCACGCATCCTTCTATTATTACACCTCATTTAGAATTTTTCCCCTTTTGTTTTTCTGGATCAGCTTTTTATTTGTGCTTCTTAACCAGTATACTGGCTCAGGAGGAAAGGTTATCTTTGGGCTTTAATTATAATCTGTATGAAATTTGGAGTGGTTGTTTTTCCGGGTTCTAATTGTGACGCAGATATGCGTGATGCCTTGCAAGAGGACCTAGGACAAGAAGTAATCATGTTATGGCATAAGGACAGAGATCTTTCTGCTTTTAGTACAGACGATTGCATAGTCTTGCCGGGTGGTTTTTCTTACGGCGATTATCTCCGTTGTGGTGCCATCGCTCGTTTCAGTCCTATGATGCAATCGGTGGTTGCCTTTGCGCAAAAAGGAGGAAAAGTATTTGGCGTTTGTAATGGATTTCAAATATTATGTGAATCGCATCTATTACCAGGTGCGCTGCTTCGTAACGCTAATCAGCAGTTTATTTGTCAAAATACATTCATTAAAGATGCTGCTGGTCAGGTGTACAAAATTCCTATTGCGCACGGGGAAGGCAGGTATCATGGGTCTCCAGCATTATTAGGTCAATTGCAACAAAATAATCAGATTATTTTCACCTATTGTACAGAGGAGGGCGAAATAACGGATGCGGCCAATCCCAATGGCTCCATCCTAAATATTGCGGGTATCTGTAATGAAACTCGAAATGTATTTGGAATGATGCCTCACCCTGAACGTGCTTGCTCTGCTGCCTTGGGTAATACCGATGGAAGAGCCATTTTTCAAGAACTACTAATGGCTGGGGAGTTAGTTAAATAAAATGAAACACATGAAATTATTTATTTCAATAGTTGCGCTGTTTTTTCAGTTACAAGTTATGGCCCAACCAAATCCGGTAAGTTGGACCTTTAGCGCCAAGAAAACTGGCGATAAAACGTTTGAGGTGGAAATGAAAGCAACTATCATACCAGGTTGGCATCTCTATTCTCAGCAACAACCTGCAGATGCTATTGCAATTCCAACCGAATTTATTTGGAATCAAAATCCCTTAGTGCAGTTAAAGGGTAAAATTCGTGAAGTAGGTAAAATGGAGCGGTATAAGGATGCAACACTAGGTGTAACGGCTCATCAATATTCAGGGCAGGTTACTTTTGTTCAAACAGTGGAGTTAAAAGCAAAAGTTAAAACGGCTTTATCGGGTACTGTAGAATACCAGACCTGTGACGACGAAAAATGCCTACCTCCTAAAAAGGTGCCTTTTACCATATCTTTAAAATAACCGATGCAGTTTCGTTATTTCCTGCTTTGTTTTTTAGTATTTAATTACCTGACTACCGATGTTTTTGGACAAACTGAAAACCTTGGTAATCCCACTTGGAAAACGCGTGCAGAGAAGGTGGGTGCACAACAGTATCGATTAGTTTTTACGACTACACTCGATAAGGGGTGGACACTATATACTCCTCAGCAATTAGTTTTTGATCAACCGGCAGCACAAATTCAATTTGGGGACTCTTCCATTCAACTAGTAGAATCCTTGAAGCATGAGGGAAGAACACAGCGGATCAACAGTGAATTGTTGTCACAGGAAGTTGAATGGCAGGAAGGAGAAATTACCTGGAGTACCTTAATAGAGATTAAGGGAGTAGTACCAGCTGCTATTCAAGGCACCTTGCTATATACCTATGGTCGTGATGCTGAAATTTATCCTGCCACTCCTGCTGTTTTTGTGGTTCCTTTAGAAGGTGGGCAGGCACAGGAGAATATTCGACGTTCCAGCATTCAACTGAATGCGCCTGTTGCCCCTTGTGGTGATCAGGGCGCTTCACAAAAAAGTTTATGGAGTATTTTTTTACTCGGTGTCCTAGGGGGGTTGATTGCCTTGCTCACGCCCTGTGTTTTTCCAATGGTTCCTGTAACGGTAACTTTTTTTACAAAAAAATCAAACGACCGCAAACAAGGAATTATTAATGCGTTGCTATATGGTACTTTCATTTTATTGATCTATGTATTATTGACTGTTCCATTTCATGTGGCAGGAAAGGCAATTAGTCCTGAGATATTCAATAATATCTCAACCAATATTTGGTTGAATCTTTTATTTTTTACCGTCTTTGTTGTATTTGCACTTTCATTCTTTGGTTTGTTTGAAATTGGACTTCCTGCAGGGCTTGCAAACCGCATGGACTCCCGTGCGGGGCTGGGTAATGTAGGCGGTATCTTTTTTATGGCGTCCACCTTAGCGATTGTCTCCTTCTCTTGTACAGGTCCCATACTGGGAACTTTACTAGTAGGTGTAGCTGAGCAAGGTGCATGGCCATTGACGGTGGGTGCTGCTGGTTTTGGTTTAGCCTTAGGATTACCTTTTGGACTTTTTGCATTGTTTCCAAACTGGTTGCAATCCTTACCCCGTTCGGGTGGATGGATGACCGATGTAAAGATTGTGTTGGGATTTATTGAATTGGGGTTAGCTGTTAAGTTTTTATCCAATGCTGATTTAGTAGAACAGTGGGGTTTTCTAAAACGAGAAATCTTTATTGGAAGCTGGATAGTGATTGGAACCTTGATCACCTTGTATTTAGCAGGCTTTTTGCGTATCGGTCAACAACGGGTGGGCGGCGCAAGTAGTTTTATTCGGTATTTCTTTTTGTTGTTATTTGGTTCTTTCACCTTGTATTTGGTGCCCGGTATTACTAAAACAAAATATGCAGAACTAGATTTAATCAGCGGATTTCCGCCACCCATGACTTACTCTTTATATAAAAACCAGGGCAAGTCACAATCTGTTTTCAAGCCTTTGCATAATGAATATGAAAAAGCATTGGAATTGGCTGCTGCTGCCGACAAGCCAGTATTAATAGATTTTACCGGGTGGGCTTGTGTGAATTGTAGACGAATGGAAGAAAAAGTATGGACTGATCCTCGCGTTGATAGTCTTTTACGAAATGCTTTTGTGGTGGTTTCGCTGTATGTGGACGAACGCGTGAAGCTCCCTTTAGCAGCACAACAAATAATTACAATGCCGGATGGCTCCAGCAAACAAATTGAAACAGTCGGCGATAAATGGGCAAGCTTTCAGATTCAAAATTTTGGGGCTACATCACAACCACAATATGCCCTGCTTACTCCCAATGAAAAATTGTTGAACCTGCCTAAATTCTATACACCTGATCCTGCAGCATTCTTGGATTGGTTGCAGTGTGGACTTAACGCTTACGAATCACTAAAAGGAAAGTAGAATCACAGCGAAATTTGACGCTGTGTCATCATTTTGCGCAGGTTAATCAATCCATAGCGCATTCTTCCTAATGCGGTGTTGATGCTGCAATTAGTTAAAGCTGCAATTTCCTTAAAACTCATATCGGCATAGTGACGCAATATGATTACCTCACGCTGATCTTCGGGAAGTTGCTGTAAAAGTGCCTGTACACGATCTTGTCTTTGCTGACGCATAATGCGGGTTTCGGCGTTTTCTTCTGTAAAACTCAGCGTCTCAAATACATCCTGATTTTCTGCAGTACGAATAACCGGACTTCTTTTTACTCGGCGGAAATGGTCTACGCAGCAATTGTGTGCAATACGCATAGCCCAAGGAAGAAATTTTCCTTCTTCTGTGTAACGACCGGCGCGAACCGTATCAATTATTTTGATAAACACATCCTGAAAAATGTCCTCCGCCAGGTATTTATCCTTGACCAAGAAATAAATTGAAGTATAGAGCTTGTCTTTATGACGGAGTACCAATGACTCCATGGCTTGTTGATTGCCAGCACAAAAAAGCTGGATCAATTCAAGATCGGTCAACTTGGAGAGTACTTGCATAACTTTTACGCATTGTGCTGTTTGGAAACAGCTGGTTCTCAATAAAGGGCCGCTTAGCGACCAGGTTTGCGTAGAAGTGTAGCGATAGGCGTTTGTTTGGTTTGTCCGCAATAGCGGAGGATAAATATACTTACTTTTTCGAAACTAGCAGTTCTAGGCAGGAATTGCCAGCTTGGGCTCGCCAAAAAAATGTTAATTGCCAGTACCTTTGCCCTCCCCGTATGGACCTTTCTCCCATTTTGATCAAGGGTGCACGTATGCACAACTTAAAAAATGTGACCGTAGAAATACCTCGTCGCAAGTTAGTGGTGATTACGGGTGTATCCGGTTCCGGTAAATCTTCATTAGCTATTGACACGTTGTATGCAGAAGGGCAACGCCGTTATGCAGAAAGTTTAAATTCTTATGCGCGGCAATTTTTGAATCGAATGGATAAGCCTGATGTGGACACCATTAAAGGATTAAGTCCTGCCATTGCGATTGAACAAAAAGTAATTACCAGAACGCCTCGAAGCACGGTGGGTAGTCTAACTGAAATTTATGATTACCTCCGATTATTATTTGCACGAGTGGGGCATACGATATCGCCAATTTCAGGACAAGAAGTTCGAAAAGACGATATCGAAGACGTTTTGGCGGCTATTAAAAAATGTAAATCAGGAGATCGACTTTATATTGTTGCTCCGCTACATTTTAAATCCAAACGTTCCTTGCGTGAGGAGTTAAGCGTGCTGCAGCAAAAAGGATTCTCTCGTGTTTATTTGGAAGCCCATCCAGAGGAGCCGCTACAAACAATTGATTCTTTATTAGAGCGAACTGATAAAGATTTAAAGAAGTATCAACCTACCCATTTATTGGTTGATCGTATTATCGTAAAGGATTTTGAAGAGGACGACTGGCATCGACTTAGCGACTCTATTGCTACCGCCTTTTACGAAGGGGAAGGAACTTCTGCATTATTACAAAATGACAAGCACTGGCATCTTTTCTCTAATCGGTTTGAACGAGATGGGCTTGTGTTTGAAGAACCGGTTCCTAATTTATTTTCTTTTAATAATCCTTTCGGGGCTTGTCCAACTTGTGAGGGATTCTCCCAAGTATTGGGTATCGATGCTGAGTTGGTGCTTCCCAATAAAAAGTTGAGTGTGTACGATGGGGCAGTGGCCCCCTGGAAAGGAGAAAAGATGGATTGGTGGCGGCAACAATTTGTGAAAGGTGCCAAAAAACTTGATTTCCCAATACACAAACCAATTGCAGATTTATCCGCTAAGCAGTTGAATGCGCTTTGGAAAGGGGGAGAAGGCGTATATGGGATTGATGACTTTTTTAAAGATGTGGAGGCGCATTTGTACAAAGTGCAATTTCGTGTACTATTAAGTCGTTACCGGGGGCGAACTACATGTCCCACTTGCGAAGGTTATCGATTAAGAAAAGAGGCTTTGTATGTAAAAGTGCTGGGAAAACATATTGGTGAGTGTTGCCGGATGCCTGTTCATCTTTTGCTCGATTGGGTAAATCAAACCGCAACAAAGTTGACCGCTGCTGAACAAAAAATTGCAACTCGAATTTTTATTGAATTAAAAACGCGGTTGTCTACACTCTGTAAAGTGGGGTTGGGTTATTTAACATTGGATCGTTTGGCCAATACCCTCAGTGGTGGAGAGAGTCAACGTATTCAGTTAACCCGTCACTTGGGAAGTAACCTGACGGATTCACTCTATATCTTGGATGAACCTTCCATTGGATTACATCCCCGGGATACTGATAACCTAATAAAGGTGTTGAAAGAATTACGTGAGTTGGGAAATACAGTGATTGTAGTTGAGCATGATGCGATGATCATGCAACAGGCAGATTACATAATTGATATGGGACCGCTAGCCTCTCATTTGGGAGGTGAAGTAGTAGCGCAGGGCGACTATAAATCTTTGTTGAAGGAGTCTAGTTTAACTGCCAAATATCTCCGTGGGGAGCTGGTGGCAGCAGTAGCTCGTAAGCCTCGTACCTGGAAACACAGTATCGAAATCAAAGGAGCCCGACAGCATAACTTAAAGAATATCGACATCAAAATACCGCTTCAGGTTTTTTGTGCCATCAGTGGGGTAAGTGGAAGTGGTAAAACCACTTTAGTAAAACAGATCCTATATCCCGCACTCCTTAGACACTTAGGAGATTACTCACTACAGCCGGGGGCTTTTACTAGCATAGGAGGTGATCTTGATATGATCACACAGTTGGAGTGGGTTGATCAAAATCCCATTGGGAAATCCTCTCGAAGCAATCCGGTTACGTATATCAAAGCCTACGATGCCATTCGTGATTTATTCGCTAGTCAACCGTTAAGTAAAATGAGAGGTATGCAGCCTCGTCATTTTTCATTTAATGTAGATGGTGGTCGTTGTGATACTTGCAAGGGAGAAGGCGAACAATTGATTGAAATGCAGTTTTTGGCGGATGTTCATCTAACCTGTGAGTCCTGTGGCGGAAAACGATTCAAAGAGGAAGTGTTGGAAGTGACTTATAAAGAAAAATCAATCTATCAGGTATTAGAGATGAGTGTTGATCAGGCCCTTGAGTTTTTTGCGAACGAAAGTGCTTTGGTTAAAGCTTTACTACCGCTACAGGAAGTGGGGCTGGGCTATATTAAATTGGGTCAGTCTGCTACCACACTTTCGGGTGGAGAAGCGCAGCGTGTTAAATTGGCTTCTTTCCTAGGTAATCGGCGGGCCTCACAAAAAATCTTATTCATTTTTGACGAGCCAACCACAGGTTTGCACTTTCATGATATAGGAAAACTGTTACAATCCCTACAGGCGCTAATTGAGCAAGGTCACTCTGTGGTAGTGATCGAGCATAATACGGATGTACTTAGTGCTGCTGATTGGATCATTGATATGGGGCCAGAAGCAGGGGATGGTGGCGGCCAAATTGTATTTGCCGGAACACCGCAAGAATTAAAGCGAGCAAAAAAAAGTTTTACGGCACAGTATCTTAAGACAACTTAAGAAAGCTCCGGATACAACGGAAATTGTTTCATCAGTGCTTTTACTTCTTCACGGGTTTGTGAAATCACAACTTCGTTGTCCGCCTGCATCAGTACCTGATCGATGAGTGTTACAATTTCTTCCATTTCTTTTTCACGAAGACCTCTTGTTGTAACAGCCGGCACTCCTACACGGATGCCAGAGGTAACAAAAGGAGACTTATCGTCAAAGGGAACAGCATTTTTATTGAGTGTGATATGCGCTCGGTCTAAGGTTTCCTGTGCTTTTTTGCCAGTAATATTTTTGTTACGCAGATCGATCAACATCAAATGATTCTCCGTGCCTCCGCTGATCAAATGGTATCCTTTGCTAACAAAGGCTTTAGCCATGGCTTGTGCGTTGGCAATAACTTGCTTTCCATATTCTTTAAAAGAGGGATCCAGAATTTCGCCGAAGGCCACTGCTTTTGCGGCAATCACGTGTTCCAGTGGTCCGCCTTGCATTCCCGGAAATACAGCCAAGTCCAATAAAGCACTCATGGAGCGAATATTTCCTTTGGGATCTTTTACACCCATGGGGTTGTCAAAATCATCGCGCATCATGATGATGCCTCCACGAGGGCCCCGTAATGTTTTATGTGTAGTAGAAGTTACGATGTGACAATGTAATAAGGGATCATTAAGTAATCCTGCAGCAATTAACCCTGCGGGGTGAGCAATGTCAGCTAATACCAATGCACCGATCTCGTCCGCCACCGCACGAATGCGTTTATAATCCCAGTCACGGCTGTAGGCGGAAGCGCCACAAATGATCATCTTTGGTTTTTCTCTTCTGGCAACTTCTTCAAGCTGATTGTAATCAACAAGCCCTGTTTCGCGGTCCACACCATAGAAAAAAGCTTGATAATTTTTTCCACTGAAATTAGCAGGACTTCCATGCGTGAGGTGTCCTCCCATGCTTAAATCAAGTCCTAAAATTTTGTCTCCTGGTTTTAAGCAAGCCAGAAAAACGGCCGTATTAGCTTGGGCTCCACTGTGCGGCTGAACGTTTGCCCAACTTGCATTGAAAACTTTTTTTAGTCGGTCGATGGCCAGCGCTTCAATTTGATCTACAATCTCGCAACCCCCATAATATCTTTTTCCAGGATAGCCTTCTGCATATTTATTGGTGGCAACGGAACCCATTGCTTGCATCACTGCAAGTGAAGTGAAATTTTCAGAGGCAATCAGCTCAATTCCTTCGCGTTGTCTTTTAAGTTCTTGGTTGAGTAGATCAAAAAGTACGGTGTCTTGCGCAGCCATAGAATGATAAAAATTTTCACAAAAGTACGAGCTCTCCGGAAAGGGTAGTGAACTATGGCAATATAGTTTTCCTCAAAAGAACTACATTCGTGGTAAGCATGAAAGCGATTATACCTGTTGCCGGGGCTGGCACCAAATTGCGCCCTCACAGCTATACCCAGCCTAAGGCATTGATTCCGCTGGCGGGTAAGACCATCTTGGGCATTATCATTGAGCAACTACAGGCGGCCGGTATCCAGGATTTTATTTTTGTAGTAGGGTATTTAGGCGAAAAAATTGAAGATTTTGTCCAACAACACTACCCAACGTTAAACGCACATTACGTACACCAGACCGATCGGCAAGGTGTTGGTCAAGCTATTCTCTTAACCCGCGAGCTGGTACAGGGGGATGATATTTTTATTGTGCTGGGTGATACCATCTGTGAATACGATATCAAAGCTGTAATGGCTGAGTCTCGTTCTATGATTGGTCTACGAAAAGTGGAGGATCCACGTGATTTTGGGGTTGCTGAAATTGATAATAGTGGCTTTATTGAACGGTTGGTGGAGAAGCCACAGATCCCTAAGTCCAATTTAGCTTTGGTGGGGATTTATCGAATCAAAGAAAGTGAGCAGTTATTCCGTTGTTTGGAAAACAATATTAGTCAGGGTTTACGTTCTCATGGAGAATACAGCCTAACGGATGCTTTGGATTGTATGATTGGACAGGGTGTTGCATTAAAGTCTTTTAAAGTAGATAATTGGTTTGATTGTGGTAGAAAGGAAACTTTGTTAGAATCCAATGCATTATTGCTTAAAAAGTTTGCGGGTGAAATCCCTACCGATCATTTTGAAAATACAGTATTCATTCCTCCGGTGGTTGTTGGTGCTGGTTGTTTGATTCGTAATTCGGTAATCGGACCTAATGTTGCTATCGGGGAAAATACCGCTATTCAGTCCAGTGTAGTGAAAGAGTCTATTATTGGTTCTTACACCACGCTACAAGATATTGTGGTCAGTGATTCTGTTATTGGTAGTGATACGTTATTGCAAGGGGAAATTCGTTCCTTGAATGTAGGTGACAACACCAGTATTGATTTGGGTTAAATCGTATGCAATCATTTTCTAATCGCGTTACAAATTTGTTGGGGATCGAATACCCCATTATTCAAGCGGGTATGATTTGGACCAGCGGATGGCGTTTGGCAGCTGCAGTCAGTAATGCCGGTGGCTTAGGCGTAATTGGAGCGGGTTCCATGACACCAGTCTTGTTGCGTGAGCACATTCAAAAATGCAAAGCTGCTACAAATAAACCTTTTGCAGTTAATCTTCCTTTATTGTATTCAGGCATTCAAGAGCAGATTGAAGTTGTTGAGGAGCAAAAAGTCCCTATTGTTATTACATCAGCAGGTAATCCTGCCGCGTGGACACCTTATTTAAAATCAAAAGGAATAATAGTTGCGCATGTGGTTAGCTCTAGCAAGTTCGCGCGCAAAGCTGAAGCAGCGGGATGCGATGCGGTTATTGCTGAGGGTTTTGAAGCCGGAGGTCATAATGGTCGTGAAGAAACCACTACATTGGTATTGATTCCTGCTGTTTGTAAAGCTGTAAAAATACCAGTTATTGCAGCGGGTGGAATTGCAACAGGTCGTCAGTTATTTGCTTGTATGGTGCTAGGAGCGGAGGGAGCACAATTGGGCACACGCTTTGTGGTGAGTGAGGAAGCTTCCAACCATCTTAATTTCAAAAATCGCGTGATCCAAGCGGGTGAGGGTGAAACATTGTTGAGTTTGAAAAAACTGACTCCTGTTCGTCTGTTGCATAATAAATTTTTTGAACAAGTTCAAGAGGCTGAGGAACGTGGGGCGTCGGAGGAAGAATTATCTCAGCTGCTGGGAAAAGGCCGTGCAAAAAAAGGCATGTTTGAAGGCGACTTGGAAGAAGGCGAACTTGAAATTGGTCAAGTCAGCGCCTTGCTAGATACGATATTGCCAGCCGGTGAAATAGTCAATGAAGTTTGGAGAGAATTCATTGCAGCCATGAAAGAACCCTTCGTTTTCAGGTCCTAATTACCCTTTGGTAAAAGCCCATCGAATCATTTCCTTCCAGGTTACTTTTTTGCCATACATTAAAATTCCAGTTCTGTAAATTTTACCGGCAAACCATACGGTGAAGAAAAAGCCTACAATCAGCAAGGCCATGGAAAGTCCTAATTGCCACAAGGGAACTGTTCCAGGTACGCCATATGGAATACGCGCCATCATTACAATAGGAGAAGAGAAGGGAATGATACTTCCCCAAACTGCAATGGGTCCAGTAGGATTGGCTACCGCAGCCGTCATAACAGCAATCGATAAAATTACCAACATGGTCACAGGAAAACTCAATGATTGCGCCTCGCGCATATCCTCGTTCACTGCACTACCTATTGCACCATAGAGTGATGCATAAAAAAAGAAGCCCCCTAAAAAGTAAAACGCAAAGCAGCCAAGAATCAGTGGCACATTAACAGAACCAATCATGCGTTGTATTCCACCTACTGCTTCTGTCATGAATCCCATGGAAGTGCCTGATTTGACTCCCACGTTGTACACTACAAAAACAAATACAATCCAGATTAGAAATTGTGTAAGCGCTACGGCACCGATTCCTAAAATTTTGCCTAACATCATTTGAAAGGGACGAACCGAAGAGACAATTACTTCCGCAATTCGATTTGTTTTCTCCTCCATTACGCCCATCATCACTTGGGAACCATAGATCAATAAAATAAAGTACACCAGGAATCCTGCGAAATAGCCGATTCCCTCTGCCGTTGCACTGTTGGCTTGTTCGTCACTAATATTTTTTGTAACAAGCCCTATTTTACTTTGTGCCAACACCGTTTGTTTGCTTACGTCTAATTGTAAACTGTCATTCAATAAGCGTCTCCAAATTCTATTTAGTTTGGCTTCCACCACGGCTGTTGAGGCGCTTCCGTAGGATTTATAGGTTTTGAAGATTAACGAGTCAGTGCCTTGTTGCCAATTCAGCGAAGGAATTTCAATATATCCATCATATCCGTTTTCTTCTTCTTTATTACTTTCCTTCGGGGCATTATTTACTAATACAAGTGTTGAACTGGGGTCAACATTATTTTCAGTATCAATAGCTTCTTTGGTAAAATAACCAGAGGAGTCTATCACGGCTACTGTTAGTGTTTCTTTGCTTTTTTCAGCAATAAAACCCATTCCACCAATTAAGGCTACGTATAGGAGGGGAAACAGTAGGGTAGAGATCACAAATGTTTTTTTGCGAACTCTTGTTAGGTACTCTCGCTCTATAATAATCCAAGTCTTTTTCATGTGCTTAATTTTTTTCGAATGTGCGTGCGGTGGGAGTATTTCCTACCAGTTGAATGAAAATATCATTCAGACTTGGTAATAGCTCTTGAAAGGCATTGATTTCAACGTGTTGATCCAAAAGATAGCGTAATACGGTAGATGAATTGTGTTGGGCGGCAATCTGTATGGTCAATGAATTGTCCTTTTGGTTTACGATGGTAAACGGAGCCTGCTCCAGACTTAGTTTGTCCAACCCAATTCCTGTTATACTGTATTGATGTTTTTTGTATTGCTGTTTTACGGCTTGAACAGTGCCATCCAGAATTTTTTGTCCTTTATTGACCAATGCGATATGATTGCAGATTTCTTCCACTTGCTCCATTCGGTGTGTGCTGAAAATAATAGTAGACCCGTTCTGTGCTAACCGAAATATTTCGTCTTTGATTAAATTACTATTTACGGGGTCTAGTCCGCTGAATGGTTCGTCCAGAATAATTAAACTGGGATCATGTAACACCGTGGTTACAAATTGTAATTTTTGCCCCATTCCTTTTGATAGATCTTCTACTTTTTTATCCCACCAGCTTTCCATTCCAAATCTTCCAAACCAATTTTCGATCTTTTGTTTGGCGTCTTGTCTGCTAAGTCCTTTTAGCTGTGCCAGGTACAATGCCTGCTCACCCACTTTCATTTTTTTATAGAGTCCTCTTTCCTCTGGCATGTAACCAATCTTAGCTACATCCACCAGCGGGTCAAACTTTTTTCCCTCAAAGATTATCTCTCCTTGATCAGGGTAGAAGATACCTGTGATCATTCGAATTAAAGTTGTTTTACCAGCCCCGTTAGGACCCAGTAAACCAAAAATTTGACCGCGCTCGATCTCAAGGCTGATGTCATCAACAGCTTTCTGTGATTCAAAGTGTTTTCTCAGATGCTTAAGTGATAAAATAGAATCCATAGTTGTGGGTTACTTTCAAATTTACGTTCGTCTCAGCGTTAGAAGAGTTGTACTACACCGATGGTTTGAAGAGGGGGAGAGTGGTTGCTAAGCCCCATTGCTGGAGAATGGCAACTACCACTCGTTCTCCATCCATTGCTGCACTGACTATGCCCCCAGCGTATCCAGCGCCTTCCCCGCAAGGATATAGCGTTGAAACTTGAGGGTGTTGTAATGTTGTTGCGTCACGGGGAATTCTTACAGGCGATGAGGTACGAGATTCAGTGGCAACAAGCACAGCTTCGTTGGTGTAGTAATTCCTCATTTTTTTTGCGACCTGCTTAAAGCCAAGTTGTAATCTTTCTTGAATGAAAGAGGGTAGAACATCTTTCAAATTGACAGGGACTATTCCAGGTAAGTAGGAGCAGGAGGGCAAATTGGCGCTCGTCCGGTTTTCGCAGAAGTCCACTAGGCGTTGAGCTGGGGCTTGTAAATTTCCTCCTCCCGCCTTGAATGCAATTTGCTCCACTTCTTGTTGAAATCTCAATAAGGCAAGTGGGTCGGATGTTTTATTTTTTGTTTTCAGATCAGCTAACTCCACGCTTACTACAATTCCACTGTTAGCAAAAGGATTATTTCTTTTGGAGGGGCTCCATCCATTTACCACTAATTCTCCCGGTGCAGTAGCTGCTGGTGCAATGATTCCTCCTGGACACATACAAAAGGAAAATACTCCCTTGCCATTTACTTGCTCAACCCAGCTGTAGGCAGCCGGTGGTAGAAAGGGGTCTCTCACCTCACAATGGTATTGTGTCTTGTCAACTAGTTGCTGAGGATGCTCTACGCGAACTCCCAGTGCAAAAGGCTTGGCCTCTATACTTAACTTATTATGGTGGAGTAATTCAAAAATATCACGAGCAGAATGGCCCGTTGCCAGTATGAACGCATCGGCTGAAAAGCAGTCGCCTTGCTTTGTCCGAACAGCTGTTAGCTTATTGCCAACTATTTTCAGCTCATTCACACATTGCTCAAAATGAATTTCTCCTCCATAGCCCAAAATAGCCTCACGCATATGCGTGATAACATGGGGTAATTTATTTGTGCCGATGTGGGGGTGGGATTCGTAAAGAATTTGTTCATCGGCCCCAAAACGGACAAAAAGCTCCAATATCCTGTTTACGTCTCCTCTTTTTTGACTTCGGGTGTAGAGTTTACCGTCGCTGTAGGTACCCGCACCTCCCTCGCCGAAACAGTAATTGCTTTCGGGATTCACCACTCCCTCTCGGTTTAAGGCAGCCAGATCACGACGTCTGGCTCTAACATCTTTACCTCTTTCTAACAGAACGGGCTTGATTCCCGCCTCTATGAGTCGGAGTGCCGCAAACAAACCAGCTGGCCCGGCTCCTATTATTATAACTCGTTTAGGTGCGTTGGAAACATCTTGAAACGAAAATGTCCGTAGTAGCCTTTTTTCTACGGGTTCATTTATAAACGGTAGAAGGGTTAGGTTCACCCATGGGGTTCTTCCACGGGCATCTATTGATTTTTTGATAATTGTAAAGCCTTGAATAGTAGATACAGGCAGATTTTTAGACTGCGCAATGAGTTGTTTAATTAAATCAGAGGAGGATGCCTCAGCTGGCTTTACGCGGAGTTGAATGGTATCTTGCATAGGTCAGGTTTTTATCCTGAAACAGGTACAAATGTCAAACATTTTTGGGGTAATTATTCAGTAAAATAGGGGATGGGGTAGAGCGTGATATTTCCAAATTTTCCAACTGATTTTTTTATAATTTGAGAGAAATAAATTTTTCCAAAAAAAGAGTCCCAAAATTTTTTTTTGTTTGGTGGGGTTTAATGATATTCGTTCCCCTGCGCAAGTTTTTTTATTGACAATTGTGGAAAAGCATTGAAACCTGCGTGGAAATGTGAATAACTCCTATTAAATCGACATAAACCTGCTTGTAGTAAAGATGGATAAGAACGCGGAAAAAGTCTGGGGAAATTGCTTAAAGATCATCAAGGATATAGTTGAATGGCAGCATTTCAAAACTTGGTTTGAACCCATACAGCCGGTATCTCTAAAACAAAATGTTTTAGTCATTCAAGTTCCCAGCCAATTCTTTTTTGAATACCTCGAAGAACATTATGTCAATCTGCTGGCAAAGACCTTAAAACGCGAGTTGGGAAAGGAAGCCAGATTGGAATACCGTATTATGGTTGATAGCGGCAGTAGCCGTACAAAGCCCATGACTGTTGACGTCAGTGGGCAGGGTTTCAAATCATTCTCCAATAATGAAATGGATTTCCCACTGGTGATCAACAACCCAGTTAAAAATCCTTTTGTTATTCCTGGTCTGAAAAAAATGCAGATCGACCCGCAGCTTAATCCAATCTACACATTTGATTCATTCATTGAGGGGGATTGTAATCGGGTAGCCCGTCGTGCTGGAAAAACAGTAGCGGAAAAACCAGGCGCCAATTCTTTCAATCCACTAGTTATATATGGTGGAACCGGTTTGGGTAAAACCCATCTGGCCCAGGCAATCGGAAATGAGGTCAAGCGACTCCATCCTAATAAAGTGGTTTTATATGTGAGCTCTGAAAAGTTCATAAACCAGTTCATGGATCATAGCCGTAACAACGCTATCAATGATTTTATTCATTTCTATCAGCTCATTGATGTGTTAATCTTGGATGATGTTCAGTTTTTTGCAAAAGCTGAACGTTCTCAGGATGCCTTCTTTGCCATCTTCAATCATTTGCACCAGTCGCAAAAGCAGTTGGTACTGACCTCTGATAAATCCCCCAAGGATTTAGAGGGTGTACAAGACCGGTTATTAAGTCGTTTCCGTTGGGGCTTGAGTGCTGATTTGCAGGTACCCGATTACGAAACGCGTATTGAGATTTTGGAGAAGAAAATGCGTAATGACGGCTTGGAGATGCCAAAAGAGGTAGTCAAGTACATCGCTTATAA
>CAZNUR010000010.1:60281-62305 GCA_964576375.1 uncultured Chitinophaga sp. | reverse complement strand
CGGATCAAAAGGTTTCAGGTTTGAATCCTGACGGGGTCACAAAGCCCTCAGCACGCTGTGTTGAGGGCTTTTAAATTTTTAGTACGACATGCTTTACAATCAAAGTAACGTCTTGATAAAAAAAAGCCCCCGGAATTCCGAGGGCTAATGCTGAAAAAGATAGATTACTTAGAAAGTTTATAGAACGCTCGTAATGAGTACGCGTTAGGTTGATACTTGGTATCATTTGGTAAATTATCCGCGTATTCTTTGTCTAGGTTGCTTCCAATACTACTTTGGTATTCAAATCCCATAGAGAATCGGCTGGTGAAGGCACAAAGTAAACCACCAGCAGCGGACATGTTAATGCGTTGAAACTGATCTGTCATGAGAGATCTGGTATCTGAATCTGGCTTCCAAGTTGCATTGAGCAAGTAGGAAAATTGAGGCCCGGCGTATAAACTAAATGGAGAACCTTTAAAAGAATATTTTGCTTGAACAGGGATAGTGAAATAGCTAAACTCATCCTGCATGGTCTTTTCTCCTTCCGTATAGGCCCTTCCTAGGCCATTATAAAAGAGACCAGATCGTGCAGAAAGACCACCTTTGATTTTCTTATCGGCAAAAAAACCAAAAGAAAACCGATATGTAGACTCACTGGTTTGATCATAATAACCCGCTACAGCGGCGCTGGACAGGTTTACTCCCCCACCCAGGTAAATGTTGACTCCCTTAGACTTGTTTTGAGCATAGACCGAAGTTTGAACCAGCAGTAAAGCGGTAAAACAAATGAGCAGTGCAAACAGATAATGTTTCATAATTAGCGGTTATTTGGTAAGTAATATTTGACACCAAAATAAGATTAAATAAACAACCAGCAAAACATTGGAGTGATTAAAAACAAGCACGCTCATATCAAAATCAGTAATTGGGAGCAGATAGGAAAAGAGTTTTGCTCTCCTATGACCCAATTAAAAAATAAAGTAGCCATTGTAACCGGCGCTGCCTCTGGCATTGGCAAAGCCATAGTTCAATCGCTAGTTGCGGAGGAGTGTAATGTTATTGCAGCTGACAATAACCAAGAAAGGCTTTCTGAACTTCCTTTATCACTGCCAAGCCAATCCACCCACCAACTTCACACCTGTCTCACGGACATGAGCAATGAAGATCAGATAGAACACATGATTTCCACGGCATTGACGCACTACGGAAAACTAGATATCCTTATCAATAATGCCGGAATTATGGATCATTTTGAAGCAGTGGGGGATATTAGTAATCTACAATGGGAAAAGATAATAAAAGTAAATCTTGAAGGCCCCATGAAAGCCATGAGAAGTGCATGTAGATTGTTCCTAAAACAAGGAAACGGTGTAATACTTAACATTGCCTCAATTGGGGGTCTATATGGATGCAGGGCGGGTGCAGCATACACCACAAGCAAACATGGACTGATAGGCCTTACAAAAAATACAGGGTATTTTTACGCCAAGGATGGTATCCGCTGTAACGCAATTGCACCCGGGGCAGTTACAACCAATATACTAGAGGGCTTTAACCTAGACACCTTATCTCCAAAAATTAAGGAGAGAATAATGGGAGGAACGCAGACAAACCCACGCTATGGTGAGGCGTCAGAAATAGCAAAAGCAGCAGTTTTTTTAGTTTCGGACCAAAGTAGTTTTATAAATGGCGCTATTCTTACGATCGATGGAGGCTGGACTGCTTATTGACCTAAGCGGACTTGATAATTTTAACAAGTTGCTGCGCCAATGCAGCCGCTAAGACTTTTTCATTGATGTAATATTCTCTGGTTCGTCCATCAAAATCAGACTTCTCAGATAGGATAAAACGCTCTCGACTACCCGATATTATTAACCACTTATCATTTACCGCATTGATCAACTCACTTCGAGTACGACGACGTATAGGCTCATTTTTTAGAGCAACGCCAGCCAACTTGTTAACCTCCTCAATAGAGGTCCTTTTTCCCTGTAAAGATTGGTTAAATAAGTAAAGTATAAGCTGTCGTTCCATTTCATTTA
>CAZNUR010000010.1:4115-60181 GCA_964576375.1 uncultured Chitinophaga sp. | reverse complement strand
CCAGGGGTAATTGCGTGTGTATTGATGGAGAGAACATACTGTTAACAGTAGAAACGCCTCTCTTTTTCTTTACAAGAAAAAAAAGTGAAATAGCAATTGCTACAAAAAAGAAAGCAAGTGAAATTACCCATGCTGTTATGTTATCAGAAAAAAAATCCGATGTTTTACTTTTTATGGGCGAGAACAAGGCAGCATTTCTTACCTCAAAATCATTTTTTGAGACGGAAATACTATCAATGGAATTGACTGCAATTTCTCCAAAATAAATATATCCATCCGCATAAAACAAAAGATTAGGCACCTTGTTACGGAATAACTTTCGATACTCAGAGATACGCTCACTTTTACAAAACAAAAGCTGATTTGTATTGAAATCAGTGTAGTACATGGATTCAGGCGACTCTACCACAAGTAAACCCCAAGGGAGATGAACAGTATAATGCCACCCGTAATTGAGTAAATCCCCTTTCACAGTCCACTTTTTAGAATTTAGATCCAACACACTTAAGGAAGCATTATACTGGGTTTTAAGAGAAAGCGCACTGTCTGAAAGTGATTGATTAATCTGGTGTTGAATACCTGCATAAAAAAGCTTGTTCTCTTGATCTACCCAGTAAAAGGAAGGAGCAAAAGCTGTATTGATATCCTCGAGTTTTCTTGCTTCATCCAAATTACCTTTCCAATAAACACCAGAGGGTTTTTGACAAAAGATGGAGGGGCGCTCTTCTAGCAGGGGCACCACATCCCATTCTCCGGAATAAAAATTATATTGTTTTAAGGTTCCGTTTGTTTTCCAAAAACCATATCCACCTAGCGAAAAAACAGAGGAGTCAATAGAAAAGGTAGCAGCACAGAAATTATTGCCAGCATAGAGTGTCGAATCAATACGCACCGCTTCTAAAATTCCAGGCTGTGATTCCTTTATCTCAAACAACTGGCCAGTTCCATCGACGCCGAGAAAAAGCTTATCAGTGGTTTTTATCAGATATTGTCTATTGTCTGCATATACTTTATCAACTTGTGCTGAAAACAGGTTTCTCAACTCAGGTGCAAAAACTTGAGGAATTGGCCCCTTGGCTGAAAAAAGTTTATACAAAAGAGCAGACCGTATGGGTTGAGCAGAAAGCTTGATTGCACAGAAAAGAGTATAGAATACGAGAAAAAAAATACGCATTTGATAAATTAAGCAGATGGACTAAATTAGAATAAAATATTGAGCTTTTTATGTCACTAAACCTTCAAACCCTTAGAACAACCAATGTGGATCGCGCCATAAACGGATTCAACTGCTATAATAACCAGCCAATAACTTATTGGACTACGGCTTTAGCTGGAGAGGTGGGTGAATTATGTAATATGATAAAAAAACTGCAACGCGTAGAAAAAGGGGGTATTGATAGCGGAAGCAGTTACAAAGCCAGCGATATTGATAAAAATATGCTCAAAGAAGAAATTGGCGGAATTGCAATCTACCTTGATTTATTAGCTTCACTTTTAGACATTGATTTAGAAGATGCAATTTGTACTACTTTCAATAAAAAATCCGAACAATTGAATTTTTCTCAACGGATTTGATTTAACGCCGCTACCCTGCTAATTCTCTCATATGATAAGGGCAACGCTCTTCTAAACCGATCATACGTTGCAGGAGCAATATTCTTGGTATCAAATGGGACAAATTGAACATAGCTTTTATTGGAACCAAGGGGTCTTCCATATTTATAGGCGTAAGTAAACCAACCATCGGATTGCAACTGCACTTCTGGTAAGTCCAAATTAGGAACAGCTATAAAAAAGGCATCCTGTTTACTATGATTCCCCGCCTTACTTATCTTACCCCTCATTGAATTTAACTGCCGTAAGGCAATATATGCCTCCTTAGCTGTCTCCACCGCAGGATCAATCAGGCAAACATTTTTTGATAGAACAGAACGGTAACGGTAAACTCCCCTTTCCTGGTAATTATAGAGCTCTAGCAGTACTTGCGAAATGGTATCGCGCATATAGGGGTAATGCGTACACCCAAGAATTAAAGTATTCAATGGCTCTTTATACTGCTCTCGTTTCATTTTTTCCAGTAAACTGACCAAATGATATCGCACATAATTAACTGGATCATTTAATTGCATTTCAGTACAATTCCCCTTTTCATCATATTCACACAGTAAGCTATTGCCTGTTTTAATAAATCCATAAACGTCGGTTAGTGAGGTATCAATTCGATATTGTAAATGGGTCAAAGAAGGCCCTTTATAGTCTGGACGAATTTTATTTACCTGATCAGCTAAAAAACTCCAATCCCGGTCAATACTTTCAGCTAAGCCAAATCCACCTTGGCTAATAATAGATAAATTGTTAATACCGGCAGCGGTTGCCATTCGATGAAGCGTTTTGGGATATCCATCAGAAGCAACGGTACCAACGGTAGCAAATACGCCAATAGTGCCTCGCTCTTTTTGCTGGTATTGAAGTGCAGCCTTACAGCCAGCGTCTATCACCCCTACCACCGGTGTATGATCACCAACAGACTTTTTGATTTCAGGCAATGCATAAGCTGTAGCTGTATTACAAGCTACCACAATCATTTTAGCAGTCTCTTTTGGGTAGAATTGAAAAGTTTGCTTGATGCGAGAGGCAAACATAGTGTCGGCTGATAGAAAAGTCATGCACCGAAGTATTTGCTCTTTTAAAAAGAGAGTTTTCCCTTCTGATGCATAATTTCCATAGGGCATATTTGCTTGATCAGCCAGGTAATGAAAATATTCTCCTTTAAAATCGGGAACCCCATCTGGCTTTTGCTCTCCAGTTTTATTATTGAATACATCCAGCGAGAGCATAGCTTCTAAAACAGTTAACCCCCCAGTCCCAGAATCGAAGACACCAATAGGGCCTTGTTGCGCCTTGAGAGTAGCAGAAAAAAACAAGAACGGAATAATAGCGATCAGATAAAATGGCTTGAACATACCCGAAAGTTAGGGGATATTTAATATTTTTAAACTATGCGAATTGAACTGTGGTCCATTGGAAAAGCGCATGAGCCCTACGTTAAGCCTGGAATTGAAGAATTTACCAAGCGCTTAAATCATTATTTCAAAACTGAATGGGTCCTAATCCCCACTCCAAAAAATACGGGCATGTTGAGTGAGATGGACCTTAAAAAAAAGGAAGCTGCAGTTGTCTTGGAATGGCTTAATCCAGATGATTTTCTGGTTTTACTAGATGAAAGAGGAAAGGAACTTACCTCCACCGAGCTGGCTGTTTTTCTTCAAAAAAAAGCAAACGCTGGAATAAAAAAAATGGTATTCCTAATTGGAGGTGCGTTTGGAGTAGAAGCCACAATTCAACAAAGGGCACAGTTCACTTGGAGTCTTTCAAAACTTGTTTTTCCACACCAACTAGTACGTTTAATTATTTCAGAGCAATTATATCGAGCAGGAACCATTTTAAAAAACGAAAAATACCATCATCAATAGATGACAGCCACCCAGCTACTTCTACTCACAATAGCGGTCGTTACCTTACTTGCTAATAATTTTCCAGGCCTTAAAAAGTCGCTATTATTTAAACCAGCAACCATTAAAAGTAAGCGGGAGTGGTATCGTTTTTTTAGTAGTGGATTTATACACGCAGATTGGGAGCATTTACTTTTTAACTTACTATCCCTATACCTTTTTGGAACAATTGTTGAAAACTCGTTTCAATCAAATCAACTATTTGGTAAAGATGGTGCTGTTATTTTTGTTCTACTCTTCATCTCTGCCATTCCGTGCTCTCTAGTCTACAGTTATATAAAAAACTACAATAATAAAAATTATGCCAGCCTGGGAGCATCAGGAGGTGTTAGTGCTATTATTTTTTCAGCCATTCTCATTGATCCTACAATTAAAATTGGATTATTCATTTTACCGCCAATTATCCCAGGATATATTTTTGGACCACTTTTCATATTGCTTTCAGCGTGGATGAGCAAAAAAGGAAGGGATAATATTAACCATGCTGCTCATATTTTTGGAGCTATCTACGGATGGATATTTACAGGTTTGTTAGCCTATCTGGGAAATACCAGTCTACAACCCATGAGCATCTTCTTAGCTGTGGTCCGTAAAAAATTAGGATTAGAGTAATGGTGTAAAATCAACCTGAATAGCCCCTCTGCTATTATCCCTTACTTTAAAACGATCATCAATTTGAACACCGATAACCCAGATAATTTTCTCACCAGCTGTTAACACCCAGACTCGCTCTTTTTCAATAACAGAAAGCTTACGATCAATCAACAATCGAGCAACCTTTTTCTTTTTAGACATCCCTAAAGGATAAAAATAGTCCCCCGCCCGCCAACGACGTAGGATTAAAGGAAATTCCAAGGCTTGACGCTCAAATACAGCAACTGCTTGAGAAGTAGAAGAATCAAAGTCGTATTTTTTTATTTCTTTAAACTCCAGTTTACCACCAGGAAAATCAACAGGCTGACTAATTGAATGGATTAATAAAAAATCGTGATTCAATTCTTGCTGTTTAGAGAGAATTAAAAACTTGCGATGTTTTACTAAACGCCACTTGCCGTCACTAGCAACCAATTGCGCTCCTGTCCTGGCATCCAATAATTTTTCCGCTTCCAATGTTTGTCCAGCTGAGAATCCAAATGGGTAAAATAATTCATACAACAAAGATGTATCCTGAAATCGTTTAAGCGTAGCCACCGACACGGAATATTCATCATTTTTTTGCTTTAATAACTGCCTTGTTTTGTAAGCTACTAACTGTCTATACAGTTTTTCAATTTTCGTAAATCGAACTTGATTATCATATAGATTGTCAACCACGGCTGGATACACTTTCTTAATAGCTGGCATAATGGAGTGCCGAAAATAATTTCGAGTATAGTCCTCTTTTTGATTCGAGGAATCCGTAACATAATTTATGTGATTATGAAGGGCAAATTGCTCTAAGTTATCTCTGCTATATGAGAGCAAAGGTCGTAGAATCCTGCCGTGGCGGGCCGGTATACCCATCAACCCATTCATACCTGTCCCTCTTAAAAAATTCATCAGCAAAGTTTCTGCTTGATCATCTTTGTGATGAGCAGTCAATATCCATTTAAGAGTTTTGAATTCACGCGTCAAAGAATGAAACCATTCATAGCGAAGAACTCGTGCTGATTCCTGGATGGAAAGACGCTGCTGTGTTGCAAATGATGTAGTGTCGAATCGTTGCACATGAACAGGAACACCCCATGAGAGAGCTAAGGCACGTACAAAATTTTCATCCCTGTCACTCTCTTCACCCCGCAGTTGAAAATTACAATGTGCCAACTCAAACTGATACCCCTCAAGCTTGCACAAATAAGCCAATACCACCGAATCAAGCCCTCCACTGATTGCAATCAATAAAACATCCCCCGGTAAAACCGGCGCAATCCTTTCAAGATTTTGTTTAATAGATAGCGCAATCATTTGCTAAAAAGTTAACTCCTCCCATGCAGAACGAAGTTCGTTATAAGCATGCATATCATTGGATAACTTTGCCTGCTCCATCCCCTTTTCATAGGTGCTGATTGCATTTACAGCATCTCCCATCTCCACTTGGAGCTTTGCCAAATGATAATAAGTTCCTACATAGGTTGGGTCAGCCAGTAGTACCTTTTCAAAAAAGGTCCTTGCCGTTAAAAAATCACCTTTTTTGGCATACTCCAACCCTAGCGCGTGCAGTAAGAAACAGTCATCGGGGCTATCCACGAGCAATTCCTTAAGCCTGGAAATTCTATCCATAATTATTCGTCAAAAGAATTAAAAAATGCCATCAGGCACTTCGCCAGACATGCAGCAAAACTTATCTTTGCATAGTTGCATTAACAACTTTTAAGCTACATTAACATTATTATGAAGATCCTGGTTTGTATCAGTAAAACACCCGACACAACGGCAAAAATAGCCTTCACAGACAACAACACGAAATTCGACACAAACGGTGTTCAATGGATTGTAAATCCGTGGGATGAATGGTTTGCTTTAGTAAGAGCCATTGAGTTAAAAGAGGCTGACCCTAGTGTTACCCTACACTTGATAACCGTTGGAGAAGCAGATACTGATCCCATAATTAGAAAGGCTTTAGCCCTTGGGGGTGATGAAGCGATTCGTATTAACGCTGCACCCGCTGAGAGCCAGTTTGTAGCCCATCAAATTGCTGCAATAGTAAAAGAGGGAAACTACGATCTAGTGCTAACAGGAAAAGAAACCATCGATCACAATGGATCAACCGTAGGTGGATTGGTGGCTGGTGAAACTAACTTGCCCTATATCAGTCTTGCCACAAAATTAGATCGCCAGGGTAATACCTTGACAATTACCAGGGAAATAGAAGGCGGTCAGGAGATTTGTGAAGTAGAATTACCCGTAGTGGTCAGTGCACAAAAAGGAATGGCTGAGGCAAGAATTCCTAATATGAGAGGAATTATGGCTGCCAGAACCAAGCCACTAAAAGTGGTAGATCCTAAATCAACTCCTGATTATACAGAAGTTTTACAGTTTGAGTTGCCTGCCCCTAAATCAGGAGTTAAGCTAGTAGCACCGGATCAGGTGGACGAATTAGTACGTCTCTTACACGAAGAAGCAAAAGTTATTTAAAAATAGAATTACACAACATGAGTATTTTAGTATACATTGATATCGCCAACGGAAAAATCAAGAAGTCAACATTTGAGGTTATATCCTACGGTGCTGATCTGGCTGCCGTGACTGGAGAAACACTAATCGGCGTTGCTATCGGTAGTTGTCAAGATCAGCTGGAAGAACTTGGCAACTGGGGATTACAGGAAGTAATACATGCTGGAAAGGACTTAACTCGAAATTCGCCTGTAGAAACAGATGCGGTTTTCCTCACTAAAATAGCTAAAGAAAAAAAAGCCAGCACACTACTCTTTTCACACTCAATAAGTGGTAAATTATTGGCTCCACTCACAGCTTGTCAATTACAAGCTGGTATAGTATCCGGAGTTGTCTCACTTCCTGATCTAACCAATGGATTTAGTGTAAAAAAAGCAGTATTCTCTGGTAAAGCCTTTGCGAAAATTGCAGTAAAAACAGAAACTCGAGTACTCACCATCAACCCTAACTCCTACCCTGTCAAACAAAGGGGCGGTGTTGCAACCATTACAAATATTACACTTGAGAGCCCTCAATCAAGAATCAGAGTAATTAATGCAGAGAAGACATCAGGAGAACTTTCCCTTACTGAAGCTGGGATAGTGGTAAGTGCCGGAAGAGGATTAAAAGGGCCTGAAAATTGGGGAATGGTGGAAGAATTAGCTGGAGAACTGAATGCAGCACTTGCTTGCAGTAGACCCGTTGCCGATGCACACTGGCGTCCTCATCATGAGCATGTTGGTCAAACTGGAGTGGCAATTGCCCCAAACCTGTATGTAGCAATTGGTATTTCCGGCGCTATTCAACATTTAGCTGGGGTTAACCGGAGTAAAGTAATTGTTGTAATTAATAAAGACCCCGAAGCGCCCTTCTTCAAAGCGGCGGACTACGGAATTGTTGGAGATGCATTTGAGGTAGTTCCCCAACTCACAGCTGCACTTAAAAAAGTAAAAGCAAGTTAGGATTACGCCTGACTCCTGGTTTATATTTGTAGGCGGAATGAAAAAAATTGAATTAGAAATTATTGCTATTTCCCATAGCATTACGCAAACACACTCCTATGCGGTAGTGTTAGGAGAAGCCAATGGATCTCGTAGGTTACCCATTGTCATAGGTGGGTTTGAAGCACAAGCAATTGCCGTAGCACTTGAAAAGATGAACCCATCAAGACCATTGACACACGATTTAATGAAAAACTTCTTGATTGCTTTTGGAATTGATTTGCATGAAGTGATAATTAATGATTTACAGGAAGGTGTCTTTTATTCAAAGCTGGTATGCTCAAATGAGCAAGACACCATAGAAATTGATTCCAGGACCTCTGATGCCATTGCGATGGCCGTTCGTTTTGGTTGCCCTATTTACACCTATGAGCATATCTTACAAAACGCGGGCATTTTACTTGAGGAAACAGAGGAATCAAAACGCAAAAAAACAGAGAGCGAGAGCCTGGAGGAAGAAATAAGAACCACGGGGCACGAGGACTTGAAAAAAATGACGCTGGAGGAGCTAAACCACCTTTTAACTGAAGTTCTTGAAAGCGAGGACTATATTCGCGCTATTGCTATTCGCGACGAGATTAACAGTCGAAATAAATAAGTACCCCCCTCCCTATGCTTGTTTTTCCAAATTGTAAAATCAATCTTGGGCTTCGTATCCTACGCAAGCGACCGGATGGATTTCATGATTTAGAAACTATTTTCTACCCAATTCCTGTGGTAGATGTGTTAGAAATATTACCCATAGAAAGTGAAAAAAAAGGAACTATAAAATTCAAACAAACAGGAGTAGTAATACAAGGGCAAATTGAGCAAAATCTCTGTGTTAAAGCATACAGATTGCTACAAGATAAAATCCCAGATTTACCCTCAATCTATTTACACCTTCAAAAAAATATTCCAACGGGTGCAGGCCTGGGGGGAGGAAGTGCGGATGGCGCTTTTGTCTTACAAACACTACAAGAGATATTTCAACTGCCCCTTTCTAAGGAACAATTAATGGAATTAGCTCTTCAACTAGGAAGCGATTGCCCCTATTTTCTTTTACAAAAACCTGCGCTTGGTGAGGGACGAGGCGAGAAACTTTCTCCATTACCAATTTCATTATCAGGCTACCAAATTTTATTAATACACCCGGGCTTTTCAATTTCAACTGTAGCAGCCTTTCAAGGCGTAAAACCTGTCATAAACGGAACATCTCTTAGGGAATCAATTTTTTGCCCAATTGAAGAATGGAAAGACGTAATTGTCAACCAATTCGAAGAAACTGTTTTTTTAAGACACCCGGAATTAGCGAGAATAAAAAATGAACTTTACGATGCGGGAGCGATATATGCCTCAATGAGTGGAAGTGGAAGCACCCTTTATGGCATTTTTCCTCCAGGAGTAAATAAACCCCAATTGAATAAATACCCCTGGATTCAATGGAGAAAAATTCCATAACTTTATTGACACATGGAAATGGCTAGACATATCGTCAACCAACCGCTTTCCCTTCTTCAACAGCACCTGGATTTGTTGAATCACTAACGTGTATTCATTCGCTTTTTCTTTCCCCTTTTAATTCACCTTATCAAGTTTATAGTATGAATCAAGCACCTATTGGCGCCTATACTACACATTATATAGAACAAGAAGAAAAGTTTAGTGCACACAATTATCACCCCTTACCAGTGGTAATACAAAGAGCAGAAAACGTTTACATGTGGGATGTAGAGGGAAATCGATATTACGATTTTTTAAGTGGCTATTCCTCGGTGAACCAAGGCCACTGCCATCCCAAGATAGTGGCAAGCTGCATAAAACAGGTACAGGAATTAACTCTCACCAGCAGAGCCTTCCATCATCACCTGCTAGGATCCTATGCAGCTTACATAACTTCCCTTTTTGGTTACCAAAAAATACTGCCTATGAATACAGGCGTGGAGGCTGTTGAAACTGCTATTAAATTATGCCGAAAATGGGCCTACGAGAAAAAATCATTACCCAGTAATCAAGCCAAAATAGTTGTTTGTGAAGGCAATTTTCATGGCAGAACATCAGGGGTAATTTCATTCAGCACCGATCAAGAATCTACTCGAAATTTTGGGCCTTATCTGCCTGGATTTATTACAATACCTTACGATAATATGGAGTCCCTGGAAATGGCGTTGTCCGACCCCCATGTAGCCGGATTTTTAGTTGAGCCCATACAGGGCGAAGCAGGTGTAGTAGTTCCCACAGAGGGCTATCTATCAAAAGCTGCCAAACTATGTCAAGAAAAGGGAGTACTTCTAATTGCAGATGAAATTCAAACTGGCTTAGGACGAACTGGAAAAAGACTGGCCTGTGATCATGAGAATGTAAGACCGGATATACTTATACTGGGTAAAGCACTAAGTGGGGGTCTCCTGCCTATCAGCGCAGTATTGGCGGATGACGAAATAATGCTTACGATTCAACCTGGTCAGCACGGCTCCACGTATGGCGGCAATCCCCTTGCTTGTGCCATTGCAAGAACAGCACTTGAGGTAATTGAAGAAGAACAAATGGCTGAAAACGCATGCAAAAGAGGGAATCAATTGCGAGAGGGAATCAAAAAAATTAATTCGCCCTATGTTAAATTGGTAAGAGGAAAGGGCTTGCTCAATGCCATAGTTATTGCGCATCAGGACACTGCTGCAGCTTGGAATTTGTGTTTAGAAATGAAGAAGAACGGACTTTTAGCCAAGCCTACGCATGGTGATAAAATCAGGCTTGCCCCTCCCCTAGTGATAAACTGTGAACAAATTGATGAAGCATTAGAAATAATAAACAAAAGCTTGCTTGTACTTAATTACTGACAATAATTTTTGACAAAACATTCTTATTTCCCTGCAGAACTACAAGCAAAAGATTCATTTTATTTATTCCTACTGAAGGGATCTGAATAGATGTGATATTGAGTTGGCCACTCACCAACATTCTTGTCTCCTGAGTCAATAGCTGGCCACTTAAAGCGAGAACCTTAAATGTAGTTTGTCCTGACCCCCTGCATAAAAGCCGCAATTGGCATGATGAAAAATCAATTACACTACCAACAATTGAAAAAGATTGAATAGCCGATAGGAAAATTGACTTAATTGTTCCATGCGTTAAGGTGCCATCCAAGTCCTGCTGTGCAATTCGATAAAAAGTTCTTCCCTGAAGGGGTGTGTGATCCCAAAATTCATAAACCTGTTGTACTGTAGATCCAAGGTTTGAATGTGGTTTAAGCTCACCAATAGTTGAAAACAAATGTCCGTCTTTTGATCTTTCAATATAAAAACGATTATTATTTTCTTCGCGTGTTGTTGCCCACTCTACTTTAACCGCACTGCCAACCTGAGATACATGCGTGTACAACCAAACAACTGGTAGAGAAGCTGGTACTACCAATCCCGTTATCTGCAAATCATCAATACGCCAATTAGCAATATTTATAGCAGCCACACCTACACCGTCAAAGCCATAGAGACGATATTCAACTGTAGTTTGGTAAACTGTATTTAGAGTGAGCGTCTGGAAATGCCAGCTACTATTATTTACCAGCGAACCACTCACTATCGGAGTACTAAAATTATCAATACTAGAGAAAAGCGACCAAGATTGCGGGCCTGTAAACGTGGATCTTAAACCCACCTGGAGTGTCTGCAATAAAAACTTACTACCTGAACTTGCTGAGATGGAAAAACTATAGTAAGATGAGCCAGTAATTCCTTTAATTAAGGGGCCCGTACGACAAGCTAATGCTGCATTATTAGCTCCAGAAGCACCAGGATAGGCATACTGTGAAGAGGAATTTGAAGAGAGAAATACGGTGGATCCATAATTTAATCCCTGCACAATGTCACTCGCTGCAACAAGCGGAGTAGAAATATAGGAAGGAGCTGGTTGTTGCATGTTCCATGAAATAGAAAATACAGTTTGGGCAGCATGAAAAAAGGGAAAAAGAAGCGCAACAAGTACAGATCCGGTGTGATAGAAGGTCAGCACACCATAAGTATACTAATGGAATCCGAATGAGTCAATACCTCCTTAGTAAAGAATACTCCGCCTTACAATTGTTTAGTTTGCTGGGCAGGTGGAAATAAGCTTGCGACAAGCATTCCCAAGCTAGCGATAGCAACCAAATAAAATCCTAGTTGTCTGGAAGGGCACTCCCCTCCTCTACAAAGAGCCATCAAAAAAAAATTTCGAATCAACCAGGAAAAATTTAACGCCGTTATCAAAAGATTGAAACGTTTTGCCCAATCCTTGGGAATTAGAACAAAAAGAACATAGAAAAATAAAAATATCAAATGGAAAAAACCGGGCTTACCAAAACTGGTTCCCTCTGTGTTCATTCCAGTTAATTGTAGTGATGGAGAAGAAATCTCAACCCAAGGCATCCAACAAGCTATAGCCAATAACAATCCTGGAAGTAGAGATAATATTTGCTGAATTCTAATATGCATAATCAATCATTTATAGGCGGTGCTTTTTTCGTTGCCAATGATACAAAGGTAATCCAGCTAACACTAACAATAATCCAGCTCCTGCATGTACAATTGGCTGCTTACCGCTTAAAAAGGATTCAATATCTGTGTATAGGGTTGCTATTAAATAAAACAAACAGAAGCTCAGAAAAAGTATTAATGAATAAGGATGGCCCCAAGCACGATACTTAGTTTTTTCCACCGATTTGGAGTAGGATAGACGTAAAACGGCAAACGCAGCTAGTCCATAGGCTATCCATGTAACAAAAACATACATGTCAGCTAGCATATCAAATGAGCCAGATAGTATCAAAATTGTCACCCAAAAACCATGTAAACAAAGTGCAGCAACTGGAAGTTTTCTTCTGCCATCAAGAGAACCGACCCATGCGGGAAAAACACGATCCCTCCCCATTGCATAGGTAACCCTAGCGGTAGCCATGATATTACCATTCAACGACCCTATCGTACAACATACAATAAGAAAGGAAATTACCATCCCAGCGAATGACCCCCAGGCCTGGCTTAATGCCTCTGTAGCAACAACCTGAGTAGTGGCTATTTGATCAACTGGCAACACATACAAATATGCCTGATTTAAAAAGAGATACAATAGTAAGCAAATAATAACACCCAGAAATAATGTACGAGGAATGTTACGGGAAGGTGTTTGTACTTCTCCCGCCATTGATATAATATTAATCCACCCATCCAGAGCAAAAAAAGCACCAGTCAGAGCAGGAATCCAGGCTGACAGTCCTCGATTTAAGGCAACATCAATAGAAGGGTTTAATAAGTTGTTCACATTACCTTTTGCCGATATGAACAGCAAGAAAGAAAGTAAGATCAAAATGAAAAGATTCAATGCTGTTGAAAAAAACTGCAAACGACCACCAGCTTGCAAACTCATTGTATTGAGCCAAGTAATTAGCGCTACCAACACAATGGCAATTAATTTAACCGTTAAGTCTTTGAATGGATATAAATTTCCCAAGGGGTAAACAGCAATTGAAAAAGAACTAAGTTGTTGGTTTGCTAAGGCAGGAAAACCTAAAAGCGTATTGAGATAGGTGGCACAGATAAAGGCAACTGCAGCCACAGAAGCAGTATTAATCACAGAAAAAGCTGACCAGCCATATAAAAAGCCCGTCTTTGGGCCATAGCAGCTTGTAAAATGTACAAATAAACCACCCGTAGTGGGCATACGAACACCCAGCTCCGCAATTACAAGCGCCCCACAAAGTGTAAAAAAACCAGCAACTACCCAAGTAATGGTCATAGCCACTGGCGATCCAAGTTGAGCAGCCATGGAAGCCGGTTTCATAAATAGCCCTGCCCCTATGATTGATCCTACAATTAGAGAAAGGGCAGCCTTTCCGGAAAGCTGCCCTTTAATATTTTCTTGTAGCATGGTTAATTGTCACTGAAACCTAAAGATAAGCGGGAACATAAAGGTGACCAAGACAGCCCATATAAAGTAAACGGGTAAATAGCGAGCAATAACCTCTTCTAAAGAGTGGGTTGCAACCTGACCTCGAAGTTGTCTAAAAAGTTGCCTTGCCAGTAAAATCAAATTAATAAAGAATAATAAATTTCCACCCAACACCGCCAACCGGTTTGGAGTAAAGCCCCAGGATCCAATACGATAGATAATAGCAGAAAGCGCAATCCCATTGACTACAATTGTAACAAGCGCTAAAAGAAAAATGATCCAATGCGATAATTTATTCTCTGTAGTACGCTTCATTTCGACTACAGAGAAAAAAATGATAGCCAAGACACCGATCAACAAGGCATTGAATAACATAAGAAAATCGCGATCCGTGTAAGGATCTTTGCCAGCAATTAAAATGCCAATCAAGTATGCCACCAAAGTGACCAAAACTAGTGGACTAAAAATCCTGGCAATAACCGGGGATACTTTGTTCACTAGTTGAGGATTATAGCGAATGATATATGTTGCTATCAATGGAGAAGCTGATAATTCAGCAATTAATATCCATTGTGTATAAAACTCTTCGATGGAGAGTCCAATCAAACTAAAAAGTCCTAAGGTGATCCCAGTGAGCAACATGACTCCGCTGACAATTAAAGATCCCATCACAATCAGATCCCCATTAAATCGTAAAAAAGCGGGACGCGCTCTCCAATCTCTTAACTGACCCTTACTATAAATAAAGCCTAGTAAAGACCAACCCACCAATGGAAGATGGATGCAACTGAGTATTAATGTATCATTATTAAAATTTCCAGGTAGCCAATTGATATATACAGCACAAGCCATGAAAATGAAAAAGACCGTTAAAATGGTTTGCTTTTTAAGCTGATGTAACCACATAAAATAACCAGTCAAAACTGGTAATACAATAAAACTGATATTTCTTGGAAAAAACTCTTCTGGCTTCAGCGAGAAAAAATCTGGAATTTTTGCAATAGAGGTAGCAAGTATAGTGGCAATTAAAATAACCAAGAGATCAGCACCCTTACCCCAAGATATAGCGGTGGATTCCTCTTGTAATCGCTCATACCAACATATTGCAATTGGATCAACAGGCTTGCTGGGAAATAATTCAAAAAAGGCTTTTCTAAAGCCGGATTTATCCGATCTATACAAACTTTCAAGCTTGGTTGGATCTGACAAATTCAATTGTAGGATTTCTCTCATTTTACAGGGACTGCGTGTTTAAATACAGCAATTCGAATGTAGATGTTGAAGGAAAACTCAACAATCCACCCCTGTAATTTAACAATACATTTCGTTTTTAAGTGATTTTACTCGTTCATCCGCCAAATATTCATCAAACGTCATCAAACGATCAATAACCCCTTTAGGAGTAAGCTCAATGACCCGATTAGCAACAGTTTGCATAAAAGTATGGTCATGGCTGCTCAACAACACTACGCTCTTATAATCGGTGCACTGTTCGTTAAAACTCTGAATACTCTCAAGATCCAGGTGATCGGTGGGCTGATCAAGCAAAATCACATTGGGATTTTGCAACATCATTCGGCTTAGCATACAACGAACCTTCTCCCCCCCACTTAGCACCGTGGTTTTCTTCATAACATCTTCTCCGCTAAACAACATTTTCCCTAAAAAACCTCTTAAAAATGGCTCATCCACATCTTTCACATGCTCGGGAACATATTGGCGTAACCAATCCATAAGATTTAGTTCGCCCATAAAATATTTTGAGTTTTCCTGCGGCAGATAGGCCCAGGTGATGGTGGTACCCCACTCAAAAGATCCTCGATCAGCCTGTAATTCTCCAGCGATAATATTGTAAAATGCGGTAACCGCTAAAGGATCCTGACTTAGGATTGCTATTTTATCGCCTTTGTTTACAGTGAAACTAACTTGATCAAATAAAACTCTGCCATCTATTTCTTTTCTAAGCTTTTCTACAGACAAGATTTGATTACCTACTTCGCGCAGGGGTTGAAAAATGATACCGGGGTATTTGCGGTAACTGGGCTCAATTTCCTCTATAGTAAGTTTCTCCAGCGCTTTTTTACGAGAAGTGGCTTGTCGGCTCTTGGATGCATTTGCACTAAATCGTGCAATGAAATCTAAAAGAGCCTGTCTTTTTTCTTCTATCTTTTTGTTCTTATCCCCCAATTGACGAGCCATTAATTGGGAAGATTCATACCAAAACGTGTAGTTACCTGTAAAAATTTTAATCTTTTGCCTGTCAACATCCGCAATATGCGTACATACCGCGTCTAAAAAGTGACGGTCGTGGCTCACCACCAACACTATATTTTCATAGTCGGCTAGGAAATTCTCAAGCCATGAGATAGTTTCAATATCAAGACCGTTGGTAGGCTCATCCAATAATAATATGTCTGGATTCCCAAACAATGCCTGCGCTAAGAGCACCCGCACTTTTAAGTTGGTGGGGATGTCCTTCATAAGTGATTGATGCAAATCCTCCTTTACCCCTAATTCGCCTAATAATGTTGCCGCGTCACTATCGGCAGTGTAACCGCCCATCTCACCATACTCTGCTTCTAACTCCCCAGCTCTGATACCATCCTCCTCTGTAAATTCTGCAAGCGCATAAATCTTTTCGCGCTCCTTAGCCACCTGCCATAATTTAGAATGCCCCATCAATACCGTATTTAGAACGGTCTCCTCATCAAATGCAAAATGATTCTGCTTCAATACGGCCATTCTCTCCCCGGGAGTGAACTCTACCTTTCCTTTATTTGGCTCAATTTCACCACTTAATATCTTTAAAAACGTACTCTTTCCAGCACCATTGGCACCGATTACTCCATAACAATTTCCCTTGGTAAAATTGAGGTTAACCTCCTCAAAAAGAACCCTCTTACCATAGGCTAATTTTAAATCACGAACACTAATCATATATACATTGATTGCGGCGGCGAAGGTACCAAAAAAAATCCCGTCCGGAGTACCGAACGGGATTTGAGTAAGACCAGGTATTTTTTATTTGTAAATAACCATGCTGATAGTTCTGCTTTCTACTGGAGTAACCTCATCATTGATAAACAACAGATGGAAGGTTCCGGAAGGAAGTGAAGTCATGTCCATATTTACAACTTGTCCAAAGAATACATTTGAAATCTCTTGCGTACGAACCAATTGTCCTAGATTATTGAAAATCTTAACGGAGAATCGGGTATAAAGATCCGTATTGACACGAATTCCAAATTTACCAGTATTTGGATTTGGATAGAGTGTCAAAGACGCAGGATTTGACAAAGGAATTTGACGCTCTGCACACTGCTCAACTATAATAGTGCGAGACAGTGTAGATTGACATCCTGCATTGGAAGCTGTATATGTTACAGTTTTCACACCCAATCCAGCCGTGCGTGGGTTGAAAGCAGCTCCCGATACGCCTGAACCACTAAAGGCACCACCCGCAGGAGTGGCAGATAAAGCTACTGGTCTATCAGACAAGCAAAGCTCACTGACAGTATTAAATCCAATAACTGGGAATGTATTAACAGTCAATGCAACATTGGTTGAGAAAATTGTTCCACAACTGGTGGTAACTGCACAACGGAACAAATATCCATTTTGTGTAGCAGGAACATTTGTTTGATTAAATGTACCTGTTGTTGCACCATTTACCGGAGCCCAAGTAGTACCACCATTGGCACTTGCTTGCCATTGGTAAGTTAGAGTTCCCACTGGTGTTGTTGCGGCCACTACAAAACTTGTAGAAGCGCCTTCACAAATCACTGCAGATGGAGCAGGCTGTGCTGTAATTACTGGGGCAGCGCTTAAAGTTAATAATGCGGCGGTAGAAGTAGCAGCAGGACTACATGCACCTGATACTACACAACGATAACGATTATTATTTTGTGAAAGAACTGTAGAAGCAATAGTATAAGTAGCCGCAGTTTCTCCAGTGATATTAGAGTAGGTAGAACCTCCATCCGTGCTTACTTGCCACTGATACGTCAATGCAGTTCCGGTTGCTCCAACGGAGAACGAAACTGAAGTTCCTGTACACTGCGCAACATTAGAAGGGTTCGTCACTACCGAAGGCAAAGTATTTACTGTAAGTGTTACAGCTGAAGAGGTACTTGCCCCACACTGACCACTCACAATACAACGATATGTGTTTCCAGACATAGAAGCTGTTACACCGTTAGCAGTATAGGTAGCTGCAGTAGCACCAGATATATTGGTAAACCCAGCTCCAGTGTTGACTTGCCATTGGTATGTTCCGGTTGAAGCGATAGTAAATGTTGCATTACCTCCTACGCATGCTGTTTGGTTAGTGGGCTGTGTTGTTATTGCAGGACCACTTCCAGGATTCACAGTAAAGGAAAGATTTGCTGTCTGGTTTGGCGCCCCGGTTGTTACACCAGTAACCACAATTGTATAGGTGCCTGCATTAAGTGTATTTGTTCCGCTCAAGGTAACCGTTGTGCTTCCACCAACTGCAACAGTTGCAGGTGAGAAGCTAACAGTAGTTCCAGCTGGGTTTCCTGTTGCACTCAAGGTAACATTACCAGTAAATCCTCCATTAGAAGCAGTAGCTAATGAAATTGACATGGTAGATGGTGCTGGACAAGAAGCGGTGGCGGGAACTGTTGGGTTGAAACTAAATCCAAATGGAGGCGGAATAATAGTAAGGTTGGCATTGTTGATATCAAAGTAAACGTTGTTTGTTGCTTTTACTTTGAAACGTACAGTGCTAGATGGCGTGTTTGGAACTGTGAAACTCTCCGTACCATCGTTAGGTGTATTTGGCACTAAAAGAGTAAAGGTTGTACCGCCGTTAGTTGAGATAAAGATGTCCACGTTAGCCGTATTGGTGGGAGCACCTGTGGTACCGTTTACCGACCAAGTGATGGTTTCGGTAGTACCTGCAGTTAATGTAGCTGCAGTATTATGGGAAGTAATTAAGAACGGGCCGACAGCTGCAGAAACAGTGATCGCTACATCCGCAAAAGCAGTTTGACCAACTCGAATAGGGGCTGTAGAACTGTAAGGAGCATTATCACGAACTGTTAATCTGAAATTGAGCACCCTCGCAACACTGCTTAGTGCTTCGGTATTAGCTATTGCATCACCTCCAGGCAAAGGACCAGTAACAGACTGTCCAGCTAGAATAGTTGATAAGCGAGGGAAAATACGAGTTGGACTTGTGGTAGCAGGGAAAGTTAACCAGTTTGGTCCCACCAACTTGGTTGGGCTAGCCACGCTATTAATTCCTGTAACTGTAGAATTAGCCGCATCATCCTGCTCCCAGCAATATGTAAGAACATCTCCGGGGTTAGCATCAGTTGCTGATCCAGTTAACTCAAAAGGAGTTGAAATAGGTATTGTGTAGGGGGTAAGAGGAGCTACAACTGGAGTAGCATTTGTACCAGCCAATGAGGTAGTAATAGGACAAGTTTTGGTGCCCATATTAACTTGCACCTGCTGAATTGAGTTTGCATGAAAAATATCAATTGAATGTGGAGCCACATCTTGCGATGTGATACCGGCGTATCCCATGATGGTGATACCTGATCCAACCTCTTTATTGTTTACCCCACCTGCTTCAATGCTCATAGAGAAAGTGTGGTTAGCCCCCAACTGGTGTCCAATCTCGTGGGCTACGTAATCAATATCAAAATTGTCACCCTGCGGAATACCATCTGCAGGAGAAGTAATACCACGCCCCTTCTGTCCGTCCACACATACACAACCGATACATCCCGCATTACCACCACCACCAGTAGCGCCAAATAGGTGACCAATGTCGTAGTTTGCTTCACCAATAACAGAGGTCAGTGTTGCCTGTAACTGATTATTCCAAAGATTCATTTGTGCAGCAGGCGCATATGGATCGGTGGCAGGGTCATAATAAAATACGCTGGTTGTATTAGGAACTAAATTTAAGTGAAGAGCCAGGTCTTTTTCATAGCAACCGTTAGTACGGGTCATGGTTGCATTAACAGCAGCTAACACAAGATTTACTTGAGCAGCACTGGTTGCACCGAAATAGTTAGAATATTCTGCAGTAACAGATTGAGCAAGACGCATGGTTTTAAGTTCACCGGTATTAGCTTCAATTCGTTGTAAATAAACTTGACGATTTACACCCAAAGCCAGTTGCTGGTCAGGTGTGGAGCATAACCATGGTAAATCACCTTTGCGACGAGTAGTCTGAAACACAGCATACGTGTTTCCTTCTTGAGAATATTTTTCAACGTATTCGTTTGAAGCATCAGCACGAAATACAGTTGTTTGAATACCTTCTGGTGAATAACTGATTTTAAGTAAAGCAGCAGGATCCTCTATCCCCTTGCCAGAGTAAGCACGAATATTGGGGAATTGACGCTGAAGAGCAGGATCAAAATTCGAGGCCTCAACCACCTCAAACTGCTCTAGTTTCCCAGCAGCATTGGGAACAGAAATTACAGTTGTTCTACGTTGTGGATTTTCACCAACAATAGAAAGCAATTGCTGGCGCAACGGAGCTAGGTTCAGGTCATAAAGTTTGAACTCTTTGGGAAAAGATTGTCTTGCAACAGATTTGTGTGTTACAATTCCTTCTTTACTGGAGCGTGATGTCCAGTACTGTTCCTGAGCAAAAGCAGGTAGGCTGAATAAACCAGCGAACAAAAGGATGAGCAAATTCGAGTAAAAATTGCGCATGTGAAGTGGTTTGTTTTAATAAATGAATGTCAGGCAGAGGCATTAGACCCCCTACCTGCGGCTTAAAAATAAGGATTTTAACAGTCCGTTTGCGCAGGATTTAACAAAAAAAGTCCCGTTTCTGTCTGAAACGGGACTCTAAATTGATTTTGAAGCTTTACGGCAGGCTTAGTACCCTCCCATTCCACCCATATCAGGGGCTGGGTGAGCATGAGGCTCCTCCTTTTTTGGCTTGTCTGCCACCACACATTCAGTGGTCAGCAACATGGCAGCTATAGAAGCAGCGTTCTCCAGGGCTACGCGGCTAACCTTTGTTGGATCAATGACACCAGCCTTGAACATATTGTCATAAGTCTCGGTGCGGGCATTGAAACCAAAATCACCCTTACCATCTTTAATTTTTTGCACTACGATGGATCCGTCGATTCCAGCATTAGCAGTCAGGATACGAACAGGTTCTTCCAACGCACGACGAACTATAGCCATTCCAGTTTGCTCATCTTCAATTTGACCTTTCACCTTTGCTTCGAGTTTTTCGATTGCACGGATAAAAGCAACACCGCCACCTGGAACAATGCCTTCTTCTACTGCTGCACGTGTAGCATGTAAAGCATCGTCAACACGGTCTTTCTTTTCTTTCATTTCAACCTCAGTAGCAGCTCCAACGTACAATACAGCCACACCACCGCTTAACTTAGCTAAACGCTCTTGTAATTTCTCCTTATCATAATCAGAAGTGGTTGTTTCGATTTGCGCCTTGATCTGATTTACGCGCGCTGTGATATCTTCTTTCTTTCCTTTACCACCTACGATAGTAGTGTTGTCTTTGTCAATCGTAACAGAAGCTGCTTGACCAAGGTAGCTGATATCAGCATTTTCTAATTTGAAACCTTGTTCTTCACTCACTACAATACCCTTTGTAAGAATTGCAATGTCCTGCAACATTTCCTTACGACGATCACCAAATCCTGGAGCCTTAACAGCAGCAACTTTAAGGGTGCCACGTAATTTGTTTACCACCAATGTTGCAAGTGCCTCTCCTTCTAAATCCTCTGCAATGATCAACAAGGGACGTCCACCCTGTGCCACTTTTTCAAGGATATGAAGGATATCCTTCATATTGCTGATCTTTTTATCATAGATCAGGATGTAAGGATTTTGCAATTCCGCCTCCATTTTTTCGCTGTTTGTAACGAAATAAGGAGAAATATATCCGCGATCAAACTGCATACCTTCTACCACATCTACAGTGGTATCAGTACCCTTTGCTTCTTCTACAGTAATCACACCCTCTTTTCCAACTTTTGCAAATGCCTCAGCAATCAACTTACCAACAGTTTCGTCGTTGTTAGCAGAGATAGTAGCAACTTGTTGAATTTTTTTACCATCGCTTCCTACTGCTTGACTCTGATCCTTCAAGCTCTCAACAACAATACTAACAGCTTTGTCAATACCTCTCTTCAGATCCATTGGATTAGCACCAGCAGCAACCATTTTGAGGCCCTCCCCAATAATAGCTTGTGCCAAAACGGTAGCAGTGGTAGTTCCATCACCAGCAATATCGGCTGTTTTGGAAGCAACTTCTTTTACCATTTGTGCACCCATGTTCTCAATAGGGTCTTCCAACTCAATTTCTTTTGCAACAGTTACCCCATCCTTGGTAACCTGTGGAGCTCCAAATTTTTTCTCAATAACTACATTTCTTCCCTTAGGTCCTAATGTAACCTTTACAGCGTTGGCGAGTGTATCAACACCTCGCTTCATTTTGTTTCTCGCTTCAATATCAAAAAAGATCTGCTTTGCCATATACTTTTAGTTTGAATTTAATTTGTTGTTGTTTGCGCAATTAAACTATTGCGAGAATATCAGATTCACGCATGATGAGGTAGTCCTCGCCTTCGATTTGGATTTCTGTACCGGCATATTTGCCATAGAGTACAGTGTCTCCAGCTTTTACCGTTACCGGTTCATCTTTTTTACCAGGACCTGCAGCAATTACGGTTCCACGTTGTGGCTTTTCCTTTGCAGTGTCTGGAATGATGATACCACCTGCAGTCTTCTCTTCGGCGGCAGCTGCTTTCACAATCACTCGATCGTGAAGCGGAGTTACGTTAACTTTCTTGGCCATAGCTTGTTTTGATTTTGTTTGTTAATGGTTCAATACCCACCCGCTGGTGGGCGGCGAAGTTACCCTAAAATGTATGCCACTATTTTTTTTACTATTCCATCTGCATTTTTTGTCAGTACCAAAACGACAAAACTGCTCATTGCTAAGGTTTTAATTAAGCATTCTGCCATTTTTTCAGTAAAGCATAAACCTTGTAAGTCATGAAATTATGGTCTATATTTGCGGACGCAACAGCTCCTTGAAACATGATTAGCAGAAGAAATATCCGGGTTAAAGTGATGCAGGTTCTCTATACCTTATCAACGGTCGATGAATCACCTACCCCCGCTCGATTACAAAAACAGCTAGATCAACATTTTGAGCAAACCCGAGACCTTTTTATCTATTTGACCTGGTTTTTAACGCAGGTACTTCGCTACACAGAAACATACGCACACAAGAAAGCATCAAAACACCTTCCAACCGAAGCAGACCTAAATATCAATACCAAATTGGCTGGCAATGAGTTGCTTTGGCAAATCCTAGAAAAAGAAGATTTCAAGAAACAGGTGAACCGTATAAAGCCAGAAAGTAAAACTGAGCCTGACTTAATTCGGAAAATTCATCTACAACTGTTGGAAACTACTACGTACAAGGACTATATCTCTAACAATAAGAGGGACAAAAAAGAGGAGAGAAAGATCATGGAATTCATTCTAAATGATCTGCTATTGTCTAATCCACTCTTCCTCTCCCACATAAATGAAATATTTGGAAACTTTGAAGACGACGGGGAATCGATCGTACAATTAATCGGAACCTTGTTGCAAAAACCTCATTCACTATCGCTGGATACCTTGATAGATCCGGAGAAGGAAAAATTTGCGAGAGAATTATTAAAAACAGCCGTAGAGAAAGATAAACATCTTGGCTCACTGATTGTGCCTAAACTGAAAAATTGGGACCCGGAGCGGATTGCTGTCCTTGACATGATCATGATGAAAATGGGTGTGGCTGAGTTTCTTTATTTTGAAACTATTCCACCTAAAGTAACCCTTAACGAGTACATTGATTTAGCCAAAGAATATAGCACTGCCCAAAGTGGGCATTTTGTAAATGGGATTTTGGATAACATTCGAAAAGAATTGGAGGAACAAGGAAAACTCAATAAAATTGATTTTAAAAAAGTAAAAAAGTAAATTCCACTAATTATGAAATACTTTGCTCTTTTCCTATCCTTAACTGTGCTGATTTACACGGGTTGTAAGGAGTTGCCAGCTGGCTCAACCTCTGCGTCCACACCTGCAACAAATATTGCTGAATCTTCACTTGAAACTACCCCACAGGAAGATACCTCAAAATTCACCCAAATAACCTGGCTTGATACAGTAAACCAAACACTGGGAAAACTGAAAGCAGGAAAAGAGGTAGAAATAAAATGGCGTTTTAAGAATAGTGGAGCACAACCTTTAATCATAGAAGGTGCTTCAGCTTCCTGCGGTTGTACAGTTCCCGAAAAACCAGAGAAACCACTTTTACCAGGTGAAGAGGGTGTTATAACCGCAAAGTTTAATGGAAGTGGCAGTGGCTACATAGTTAAGCAAGTACATGTGGTTGCTAATACTACCCCTTCAAAAAATCATACCCTGAGTTTTTCAGGTGAAATACCAGAACAAAAACAATAAACAAATACCATGAACACATTCTATCTTCTGCAACAAGCTGCTCAACCTGGATTTGGTGGATTTCAGTTTATTTTTTTAGGACTGATGATCCTAGTTTTTTGGCTTTTTTTCATTCGACCACAAGCAAAGCGTGCTAAAACCCAAAAAGAATTTATTGACAACCTGGGTAAGGGAGAAAAAATTGTAACCATAGCAGGCATACATGCTACCATCAATAAAGTAAACGAGGATGGCACATTACAAATTGAGACTAGCCCAGGCAGCTATCTAAAGATTGAAAAGTCTGCAATTAGTATGGATTGGACACAGGCAATAAACAAGCCCGCAGCTACGGAAAAAAAATAACTATGCTTCGGATCGGCCTCACAGGCGGAATCGGCAGTGGAAAAACTACGGTTGCTCGCATTTTTGAGTCCCTAGGAATCCCTGTATTCTATGCTGACGAGGTTGCGAAACAACTGATGTCAGAAGATCCCGCCATTTGTACCGCAATCAAGGAAAAATTTGGAGATGCCGCCTACCAAGACGGTAAACTGAATCGCGCATACATAGCATCAATTGTTTTTGCTGACCAGGAGAAGTTAAGTTGGCTTAATCATCTAGTGCACCCCATCACCATTGCCACTGCAAACCGTTGGTTTGAGGAACAAAATGCCCCTTATGCAGTACGTGAAGCTGCATTACTTTTTGAAAGTGGAGCTGATAAAGGACTAGATTATGTTGTTGGAGTGACAGCCCCAGCATCCCTTCGCATCGAGAGGGTGATGAAAAGAGATCGCATCAACGCGGAAGAAATCACTAGGAGAATGGACAAACAACTAGATGAAGAAAGCAGAAACCAAAAATGCGATTTTATACTTCAAAACGATAATAAAATTCCTTTACTGGATCAAGTACTCTCACTGGATAAGCAATTAAGGTCTATTTCAGACGAGATAAAGCAAGCCTGATTCTGTTCCATCCTTCTTCTATCTTTTCACGACTATTCGCAAAAGAAAAACGAATACAGCTTGGTTCGCCAAATGCATCACCCATTACGGAAGTAACGTGTGCATTGTTCAAAAGATACATGGAAAGATCGGCAGAGTTAGTAATAGTGGTATTACCATCGGTTTTTCCAAAATAAGCACTCATATCAGGGAAAATATAAAATGCTCCTTCGGGAGTCGGACATTTGATAGCAGGAATTGTGGATACCAATTTCAGAACAAGTTCTCGTCTAGCAGCAAACTCCTCCACCATTTGCAAGGTAGGTCTTAGATCCTGCGTCAACGCCGCAATAGCGGCGCGCTGGGCAATGGAATTTGCACCACTGGTGAATTGACCCTGTACTTTTTCACATGCTTTAGCAATTGTCTCATTGGCTGCGATATAACCTAATCGCCAACCGGTCATTGCAAATCCCTTGCTCAAACCATTTACAATAACAACACGATCTGCAATTGATGGAAAAGCAGCCAGACTATAATGCTCCCCCACATAATTGATATACTCATAGATTTCATCAGAAATAATAGTAATCTGTGGGTATTTTTCAAAAACCTGTACCAACTCTTTCAACTCCTGCTTACTGTAAACAGCTCCACTTGGGTTGCAAGGGGATGAAAAAAGGAAAACAGCAGTATTTTTTGTAATTGCAGCCTCCAAATCATGTGGTTTAATTTTAAACCCAGTATCGGCTGAGGTTTTAATTTCAATAACCTTTCCTCCGGCTATTTTTACCAACTCACTATAGGTAACCCAATAGGGGGTTGGAATAATTACTTCCTGCCCTTGGTCTACCAAAGCCAGAATCAAGTTTGCCAAACTTTGCTTTGCACCGGTAGACACAACCACCTGCGTGGGCTTATATGCAAGCCCATTGTCACGTTGCAATTTTGTACAAATAGCTTCTCTCAATTCCAAATAACCAGGTACGGGTGTGTAGTGGCTCCAATTTTCATTGATTGCATTTACCGCGGCCTCTTTAATGTGGGATGGCGTATCAAAATCGGGTTCCCCAAGACTCAAGTCAATTACATCTACTCCTTTTGCCCTTAACTCCCGGCCTAATTTGGCCATTTTAAGGGTTTCTGGTTCATTAAAACGGCCTAGCAAGGAGGAAAGAATAGTCATAGAATCAAAATACTTAAACGGCAAGTTACAATAAAGCGGTTAGCAGCGGTTCATACAAGCCTGTTTTTATGCCCAAAATTCCCCGAAAAAGCTATATTTGCCGTCCTTGAAAAATTCTGTAAATCAATCCCTATGCAACTGAAAGGTTTGGTTCGCTTTTTTACTGTCCTGCTGATTATCTATTCTCTATACCAGCTCTCTTTTACGTGGTTGGTAAGAAATTTTGAAAAAAAGGCGGAGGAAAAGGCCAGTCAGTATATCAGCAAATCCTATCCTGCTGCCGCTGTGAAATATCCTAACAATAAGGATTCACAATCTTACTGGCAGGAATACTTAGACAAAAGAGAAGCTTCTTACCGGGACAGCCTCCTGAGGGCAAGTGAAAATGAAACTGTAACGTATGGTATAAATGGAGCCATGAGTTACAAAAAAGCAAAAGAGGAGGAACTTAATCTTGGCTTGGACTTACAAGGTGGTATGAACGTGACCTTGGAGGTTGAAATGTCAGGCCTTCTTCGCTCATTAGCAAATAACACTACGGATCCTAATTTCTTGAGCGCCCTTCAAAATGCAGATAAGCGGAAAGCTAATAGTGATGCTGACTTCATTACGCTCTTTATCCAAGAGTACAGAAAATTGGAGCCCAGCCGACCATTAGCTACACTTTTCTCCGGAGCAAGTGGCAACCAAGTAAATATCAAGTCTACGGATATTGATGTTGAAGTTTACATTAGAGAACAAGCCAGAGCCGCTTTTGATCTTACCTTCGATCGACTTAGCACACGTATTGATCAATTTGGTGTTGCTCAGCCTTCTATCAATCCTATTCCAAATCGTGGATTGATTACAGTTGAATTACCTGGCATCAAGGATAAAGAACGTGTTCGTAAACTTTTGCAAAGCACTGCTAACCTACAGTTCTGGGAGGTTTATACTTTAAAAAATGCAAACTACTCCAGCAGCTGGCAACGTGCCATCGATGCATTTAATGTAAAGTATGCTGGCAAAGCTGACACAACTCTCCAAAAAGATACCAGTGCTATTAAAGCTACTTCAACAGCGGCTGAAATCGTAAAGAAAGATACAGGCAGCACCAAGAAGCTCTCGGAAGCTATTGTAAACAAAGGAACTGATACAGGTAAAAAAGGAGCAGCTGCTGCTGCACCTTCGATCAGCTTGAATAATTATTTACAATTTGTACAACCTTACCAAGACGAAAAAGGCAACGTGGTTTATCCTGGCGCTACAGCAATGGTAGCTGTAAAAGACACTGCACTTGTAAGAAGCTATTTAGACGAACTCAAAGGAAATTTCCCATCGGATGTTATCTGGGCTTATGGAGTGCCAGACAAAGACAGCAAAGGAATTGCTGCCACAACGGTACCTCTTCATGCACTCAAAACTTACAATCGCACTTCGGCAAAGTTGGAAGGAGATGCAATTTCAGATGCTAGACAAGATTTTGATCAATATGGAAAAGTGCAAATTGAAATGACCATGCGTCCAGCTGGTGCAGCAATTTGGAAAAGAATGACTGAGGAAAACGTGGGTAGTCCCATTGCAATTGTGTTGGACAACGTGGTACAATCCGCTCCGAATGTAATTACAGCTATTCCTAACGGAGTTTCGTCTATTACGGGCAACTATTCACAGCAAGAAGCTGCTGACCTTGCCAATATCTTAAAAATTGGTAAACTCCCTGCGCCTGCAAAGATTGTACAAGAGCAACAGGTAGGTCCTACTCTGGGAGAAGAAGCAATTCAAGGAGGTTCACTTAGTTTTATCGTATCCTTTGTGGTGATCTTCGCTTTAATGTTGATTTATTATAACACCAGCGGATGGATTGCCAATATTGCACTAATACTAAACCTTCTTTTTACGGTAGGTATTCTAGCGGGCCTAGGCGCAACGCTAACCGCTCCTGGTATTGCTGGTCTAGTGTTGACTATTGGAATGGCCGTTGATACGAACGTAGTAATCTATGAGCGTATCAAAGAAGAATTAAAACGTGGCAAAAGCTACTTGACGGCTATCACAGATGGCTATAGCCGTTCCCTGCCTCCTGTACTAGATGGACACATCACTACTCTCCTTACAGCAATCATTTTGTTTTATTTTGGACTAGGTCCGGTAAAAGGATTCGCTACCACGCAAATTCTAGGATTACTACTCTCTCTTTTCTGTGGTATTCTAGTTAGTCGCTGGGTAAGTGATATGTTCACCAACAAGAAAAAGCATGTAGAGTACTTCACTGGCATCTCTACCCGCATTTTCCAACATGCGAAATACAAGTTTATAGAGTATAGAAAGATTGCCTACATCATCTCTGTAGTTGTATTAGTGGGCGGAATTGGATCCTTCTTCAACGGTTTCAACTATGGGGTTGAATTTAACGGAGGTCGTAGTTTCACTGTACAATTCCCGACCAAAGTAGATGTTGAAAATGTTCGTCAGGATCTAAACCGCAGTTTTGAAGGTGAGAATACCATCATCAAAACAATTGGCGACAACTCAAAGTTGGACATCACCACTTCCTACCTTATAAAAGACACCAGAGGTCCTGTAGCGGACTCAATTGTCGAGTATCGTTTGTATGAGGGCTTGCAAAAATATTTGCCGACTAACCTCAGCTTCCAGGAGTTTAAAACAGATCGATACATTCCGCAGACTAAAAAAGTACTACCTACAATCTCTGACGACTTGAAGTCTGGTGCAGTAAAAGCAACTTTATTCGCACTGATTGTCATTTTCCTCTACATATTTATCCGATTCAGAGACTGGCGCTACTCACTTGGGACAATTGTAGCTCTTTTGCATGACGTGTTTGTAACCCTTATCGTGTTCTCATTTGCAAAAGACCTCGTACCCTTCCCTCTTGAGATCGACCAGCACTTCATTGCTGCGGTATTAACAGTAATTGGATTCTCTATGAATGATACGGTGATTGTGTTTGACCGTATACGTGAGGATTCAAGGTTGATGCCTGGTGCTCCAATGGGAGAAATCATCAATCGCGCTATCAATGAAACCCTCAGCAGAACTATCATGACTTCATTGACAGTATTCCTTACTATTTTAATATTATTCTTGCTGGGCGGAGAAGTAACTAAAGGCTTTGCCTTTGCGATGTTAATCGGTGTACTAACCGGTGTTTACTCTTCGATTTTTGTAGCAGCCCCCATATTGGTGGATTTACAAGGAAAATCAAAGAAGAAAAACAGATCGTAAAACTTCATCTGAACACATAAAAAAAACCGGAGCATATAATTACTCCGGTTTTTTTATTGCAATTAAAAACTGATTATACGGCAAAGCTGGTTCCGCAACCGCAAGTTTTACTGGCATTGGGATTAGTAAACGTAAAGCCTCTATTCTGCAACCCATCCTGCCAATCGATTTCCATCCCCAACAGATAAATCTCATGGGACCGTTCCATAACACAAGGAATACCCTCAATTGAAAAATGAATGTCCTTTTCTGTAGGAGTATCAAATTCCAGCACATAAGTCATCCCAGAGCAACCCCCACCCTTCACCCCTACTCGAAGAGCCTTATTTGAAGCGGAGGGGTCCTCCTTCAGCAATTTCTGAATAGCTTTCACGGCACCCGCTGTAAATAGTACCGGAACTGTTGTTGTGGTCATTTCCATACTGCAAAATTAGATAAAGCTGCGGAATCAACTACTTTTGACATTCCGAACTATCCTATATGTCAATAGATCTGGTCACCTTCAGCTTTGCCCTGTCCGTACTTGCTGTAATTCTAAGTGCAAGAGCCTTCCAGCTCAACAACCAAAAAACCGAAGCAATCGCAAATGGAAAACAATTTGAATCAACCCCTTTGCAGCTTCAAGCCTATGAGCGACTGGTATTGTTAACCGAACGTATTGCTTTGTCTGAACTCATTAACAGGCTATACCAGCCAGGTTTAAGCTCACTGGAAATGAAACAACTATTACTAGACAATATCAGGCAGGAATTCGCCTATAATACATCCCAACAACTATATGTCAGCCAACTAGCCTGGGATGCCGTTCGAAATCTAAAAGAGCAAGAGATTATGCTAATTAATCAAGTATATAGCTCGTTAGCCCCCACCGAGCCAGCGTCAGTATTTACTAAAAAAATTCTTGAACTGGAAATGGCCCAACCTGAGGGATCTTTGCGAGAATTGGTAACGCAAACGCTCAATAGAGAAGCTAAAAAAATAATGTAAGCATCCTTGATTATGGAAAATGCAGAAAAATTTACTGACTCAGGCATAGCTATAAAGAAAGTATACAGTGCCACTGATATTTCGAGGGAGTCTCAGCCTCTTCCCGGTGAATTTCCATTTACCCGAGGAATTCAACCCGACATGTATCGGGGACGTTTGTGGACCATGCGTCAATATGCTGGATTTTCTACAGCAGAGGAGAGCAATCAACGCTATCATTACTTGCTTTCACAAGGAGTCAGTGGTTTAAGTGTTGCCTTTGATTTACCGACTCAAATTGGATACGACAGCGATCACCCCTTAGCAGAGGGAGAAGTTGGCAAAGTGGGAGTTGCCATTGACTCCATAGAGGATATGGAAACCTTATTCAAAGGGATTCGCCTTCATGAAGTAAGCACCTCTATGACCATCAACGCTACTGGCTTTATTCTTTTGGCATTTTATGCTGCCGTTGCCAAAAAACAGGGATGTGACCTTCGCCAACTCAATGGCACCATCCAAAACGATATCCTAAAAGAATATGCAGCAAGGGGCACCTACATCTACCCGCCTAAGCCATCCATGCGCATCATCACTGATATTTTTGAATGGTGCAGCAAAGAGATTCCCAAATGGAATACTATTTCAATATCCGGATATCATATTAGAGAAGCAGGAAGTACCGCGGCCCAGGAAATCGCTTTCACACTTAGTAATGGTAAAGCGTATGTAAAAGCAGCTCTCGAAAAAGGGCTTGACATTGATGTCTTTGGAAAAAGGCTCTCTTTTTTCTTTAATGCCCACAATGATCTTTTTGAGGAGGTTGCCAAATTCAGAGCTGCGAGAAGAATCTGGGCTAACTTGATGAAGGAATTAGGGGCAAAAGATCCAAAAGCCATGATGTTGCGCTTCCACACGCAAACTGGAGGAAGTACACTCACAGCCCAACAGCCACTCAACAATATTGCACGCGTTACATTACAATCCCTTGCCGCCGTATTAGGTGGAACACAATCCTTACATACAAATGGATATGACGAAGCATTAAGCCTTCCCACTGAGGAAGCAGCAAGAATTGCGCTCCGAACACAACAAATAATTGCGCACGAAAGTGGAGTTACAGCCACTGCGGATCCACTGGCGGGATCCTACTATGTAGAATATTTAACTGATGCATTGGAAAAGGAATCGCTCGATATTATGAAAAAAATTGATCTGCTGGGAGGAAGCGTTGCGGCTATAGAGCAAGGATATATGCAAGAAGAAATTGCCAGCAGTGCATATCAGTTTCAGCAATCACTCGAGAAAAAAGAAAAAATAATTGTTGGCGTGAATCAATACCAGGTTATTGAGGAGAAAAAAATTCCATTATTACGAATCAATGAAGCCATTCGAGAGCAACAAATGGCCCGAATCGCTGACTTGAAAACAAGAAGAGAAGCCCAAAAAGTATCGGCCTGTTTAGAGAAAATACAAAATCATGCTAGTGAGGGAATAAATCTTATGCCTTCAGTAGTAGAGGCGGTTGAAAGTTATTGCACGCTTGGTGAGATAGCAACTACGTTAAGAAACGTATTTGGGGAGCACCAGTAACCTACTACATTATCCCTTAGCAGGATTCCACCCGTCTTTTAATCCCACTGTTTTGTTGAATACTAAACAGGTTGATTGACTGTCTTTATCTATCACAAAATAACCTTTGCGGACAAACTGATACCGATCACCGGATTTTGCCTCCAACAAAGAAGGCTCAGCCATTACCTGAGGTAACACCTCCAGCGATGTCGGATTGAGGTAATGCATAAAATCCTTTGATTCATCGGTAGGGTCCTCCACATTGAATAGTCGGTCATATAAACGCACTTCTGCCTTGACTGCATGCGGTACACTTACCCAATGCAACGTGCCTTTGACCGATATTCCACTAGTATCAGCACCACTCTTACTTTCCGGTATATAGGTGCAGCGAATTTCTGTTATAACCCCGTCTTGATTCTTGACAACCTCCTCACAACGGATAATATAGGCGCTTTTTAAACGAACAAGCTGACCCGGCGCCAATCTAAAATACTTCTTGGGGGGATTTTCCATAAAATCTTCTCGTTCGATATAAATCTCACGACTGAATGGAATTTGTCTATGCCCTGCTGTTGGATCTTCAGGATTATTCTCAGAGCTTAACCATTCTTCTCCCTGGTAATTGATCAATACCACCTTTACTGGATCGAATACCACCATACGACGTAGTGCAATTCTGTTAAGGTGTTCCCGTACACAAAATTCAAGCAAACCTACATCCACCAGATTATCACGCTTTGCTACGCCGATTCGCTCGCAAAACTCTCGAATACTCTCTGGAGTATAACCACGTCGTCTAAGTCCACTGATCGTAGGCATACGAGGATCATCCCAGCCTGCAACCTTTTTATCCTGCACTAGCTGTAAAAGCTTTCGTTTACTGGTGACCGTATAATTAATGTTCCTACGCGCAAACTCATATTGGTGAGAGGGATAAATTTCCAACTGCTTGATTAGCCAATCATACAACTCACGGTGGGGAACAAACTCCATTGTACAGATGGAATGCGTTACTTGTTCTATGGAATCACTTTGACCATGTGCAAAATCGTACATCGGATAAATACACCATTTATCACCCGTACGATGATGATGTGCATGTTTGATACGATATAAAATGGGATCGCGCATCAACATATTGATATGCCCCATATCTATTTTAGCTCGTAACGTTTTGGCCCCATCCGGAAATTCACCATTCTTCATTCGGATAAATAAATCCCGATTTTCTTCAATACTTCTAGCTCGGTAAGGACTATTTGTACCGGGCTCTGTGGGCGTTCCTTTCTGGCTAGCTATTTCCTCAGCAGTTAAGTCATCCACATAGGCAAGTCCTTTTTCAATCAAGGTCTGCGCAAAAATGTATAGCTGATCAAAATAGTCACTCGCATAGCGCTCATGCTTCCATTCAAAACCTAACCAGCGTACATCTTCCTTTATACTCTCCACATACTCCGTATCCTCCGTTACAGGATTTGTGTCATCAAAGCGTAGGTTGGTATAACCAGGGAAACGTTTGGTAAGCCCAAAATTCAAACAGATACTAGAGGCATGTCCAATATGCAAATAGCCATTAGGCTCGGGGGGAAATCGAGTAACAATAGAGGTATAAACACCTTCCTTAAGATGCGTGTCGATAATTTCCTCAATAAAATTTAAACTCTTTTCTTCAGCCATAGTGCTCCTAGTAAAAGCGCGAAGATAACGCAAATTAAAGTGGGGCACGGCAGAGCCGTGTGATTAAGGAGGCCTGAGTGGGATACTGGGAGATCAGCCGATCAGCAGTAGCCATCTCAAATTCATCAAAATGAAATCCCGGAGAAACGGTACAACCTACAAAACTGAAGTTTGATCCAAAAGCTGGCTCACTCGCAAACCAAGTGCCTGCTTTCACAATATATTGAAAAGTCATCCCCTCATTTGGCCCCAACGTTGTGCGGGTATAAGAGCCATCAGGCGCTAATGCATGAATCCACAATGGATCTCCAGCATAAAAATGCCAACACTCATCACTGGCAATTCGGTGAAAAGAAGAAAAATCCCCTTGTTCCAATAAATAATAAATAGCTGAACTAACAGGCCTGCTTGCTTGGAAGGAATCCGGTAGACTATGTTGTGGTATCAGTAAAGAAGCTTGATAGGTAGAAGAGTAATACCCCCCTTCTGGATGCGGTTGCATAGAAAATCGCTTGATAAAATCCGAGGGTACCATAAAATGAATATAAAGCCTTATTTGAATTATTGACGTGCCCCAAACAAAAGGCTACCGATTCTTACCAACGTACTCCCCTCCTCCAATGCAATTGAGTAATCTCCGCTCATTCCCATTGATAAAACAGGGGTTCCAGCTAATGAAAAATAGACAGCATTTTGCATTGCTATTCTTTTCAAATGCTGAAACTCTGCCCTTATTTGCGATTCCTCAGCCGTGAAACTAGCCATTCCCATTAAGCCCAGAATGCGTACATTCTTTCGCTCCGCAAGTAAAGGCATTATAGTAGCCAATTCAGCTTCATCAAAACCAAACTTAGTTTCCTCTTGCGCAATATGCACTTGTAATAAGCAGTCAATAGTTCGGTTAAATCGGATGGCCTGCTTATTGATTTCATCCAGTAATGCTAAGCTGTCCACACCCTGAATTAAGGAACAAATGGGAGCGATATACTTGACTTTGTTTCGCTGAAGATGTCCGATAAAATGCCAACGTATGTCTGCGGGTAATAAAGGTTGCTTCTCAATTAACTCTTGCACATAGTTTTCACCGAAATCACGTTGGCCCAGTTCATACAGAGTTATTATATCTTCTACTGGCTTTTTTTTGGATACTGCCACTAGCAAAGCACCAGCTCCTTCGACCTCCTTTTTGATCCTTAAGAAATTTGCAACAGAAACAGGCATACTGTAAAGCTACTTCAAAATACCACGGCTGATTACTATTCGTTGTACTTCACTTGTTCCCTCATAAATCTGTGTAATTTTTGCATCGCGCATCAGCCGTTCTACGTGATACTCTTTCACGTATCCATACCCTCCATGAATTTGCACAGCTTCTGTTGAAGCCCACATAGCTGTTTCAGATGCAAACACTTTTGCCATAGAAGAGCTTATTGTGTAATCCAACCCATTGTCCTTTTCCCAAGCCGACTTCAAACAAAGCAAACGAGCGGCCTCAACACGGGTAGCCATATCAGCTAGCTTGAAAGCGATTATTTGGTGATTCATGATTTCCGTACCAAATGCCTTTCTGGTTTTGGAATAGGCTTTTGATAGTTCATAAGAACCGCTAGCAATACCTAGTGCCTGTGCAGCTATTCCAATTCTTCCTCCTGCCAATGTTTTCATGGCAAAGGTGAAACCAAACCCGTCGACACCAATCCGATTTTTCTTAGGAACCTTTACATCGTTGAACATAACCGTATGTGTATCACTGGCACGAATACCCATTTTATTTTCTTTCGCAGCAACTACCACACCGGGCCAATTTTTTTCTACAATCAAACAGTTAATTCCCTTAGAACCCTTGGCTGGATCTGTTTGGGCGATTACAAGATAGACAGATGCGTTGCCACCATTGGTTATCCAGTTCTTCGTTCCATTAAGCAAGTAGTAGTCCCCTTTATCCTCTGCCGTGGTTCGCTGAGAAGTGGCATCACTGCCAGCCTCAGGCTCGGACAACATAAACGCACCAATATAAAGTTCCCCATCTTTCTTACCCTGTGCAAGAGGTAAAAGGTATTGTTGCTTTTGCTCCTCTGAACCGAATTCTTGTAATCCATAGCAGACCAAACTATTGTTTACGCTCATACACACACTAGTACTGGCATCTACTTTACTAATTTCTTCCATTGCCAAAACATAGCTTATCGTATCTAAACCGCTACCTCCATAGGCAGGGTCCACCATCATACCCATAAAACCGAGCTCAGCAAGTTGAAGTATTTGCTCTTTAGGAAACTGTTGCTTTTCGTCACGCTCAATAACACCTGGCAAACATTGATTTTGAGCAAAGTCCCGTGCGGCTTGTTGAATCATTAATTGCTCCTCAGTAAGATGAAAGTTCATGCAGATTGATTTTATACAAACAAGTGTTAGTTTTGCAAATATACAGGAACTGTCTTTTTATTTTAAATCTATTAACGAGATAGTTCTCATTGCCCACATAGTTTGAACTAACTTTGCAACATTATCTTTTGTATGAAAAAAATTCACCTTGTTTTACTTGTATTGATAGCAGTTTCCATTGGTGTTTTGATCAGTTTTACCAATACCACAAGCACCTATGACACTATTGGAACCGCCATGTCAAAACCTGGAAAATATGTCCATTTAATGGCAAAACTTGATAAAACAGCTCCGCTGGAATATGATGCCATCAAAAACCCCAACTACCTTCGCTTTACCGCTGTTGATTCTTTAGGCCTTTCCGTGCCAGTTGTATACAACAACGCTAAACCCGAAAACCTTGAAATGAGTGAACGCCTGGTATTAAAGGGGCGTTATAAAGATGGAACTTTCCAATGTGAGGAAATTCAAACCAAATGCCCCTCCAAGTACAAAGAGGAAGAGGCTAAGGGATTAAAACATCCTGGCAACGTACCTGATCCTAGAACAGCCCCATAAGCAATCGCTCCCATGAAATACATTGGCGAAAACCTACTCCCTGGCCAACTTGGTCATTTTTTTATCGTTCTTTCAATGATCAGTGCTGGTATCTCGACCCTCTCCTATTTTTTTGCTTCTCGGGAACAGGAGTCAGCCACTAGCATTGGTTGGAGAAAATTGGGAAGAATTTCCTTTTTCATTCAAGCAGTATCGATCGTAGCTATTTTTAGCCTACTTTTTTTTATAATACAAAATCACTTATTCGAGTACCACTACGCATGGAAACACAGTAGCCGTTCTTTAGAGTTTAAATATTTACTTGCTTGTTTTTGGGAAGGCCAAGAAGGAAGTTTCCTGCTCTGGAGTCTTTGCCAATCAATATTGGGTTTACTGCTGATCCGGCGTGCAGGCACATGGGAATCACCCGTGATGACCACTGTTAGTTTTGCTCAATTTGCCCTTTCAACCATGGTGATGGGTTTATACATTGCAGGTTGGAAAATGGGTTCTAATCCATTTATTCTACTAAGAGATAGCGGGGTGTTAGACAACGCCCCAGCACTTCATCTAAACTTTGACATAGCGCAACCGATTCGACCTGACTATCTCTCCTCAATTAAAGATGGAAATGATCTAAATCCTCTTTTACAGAATTACTGGATGGTAATACACCCCCCTGTTTTATTCATGGGTTTTGCCTCTACGCTGATTCCCTTTGCCTATGCGATTGCAGGGCTTTGGACCAGAAAATATGGAGACTGGACCAAACATGCACTTCCCTGGTCTTTATTCTCTACTGCCGTGTTAGGGGTGGGTATTATGATGGGAGGAATGTGGGCTTACGAATCGCTGAGCTTTGGAGGATATTGGGCCTGGGATCCCGTAGAAAATGCCTCCTTGGTACCGTGGATGACTGGTGTTGCAGGACTTCATACCTTACTCATCTACCGAGCAACAGGCCATTCCTTGCGTGCTACCTACTTATTCTTTATTCTCACCTTCCTGTTTATTCTTTACTCAACTTTTTTGACTCGTAGCGGGATTTTGGGAGAGACATCCGTTCATGCCTTCACAGACCTTGGCATGAACTGGCAATTATTAGCTTTCCTACTGGTATTCACCTTGCCCTCACTTTTTTTCTTCTTTGGTTCGTTTAAAAAAATCCCTGCCATTCAAAAAGAAGAGGAAATCAGTAGTCGTGAGTTTTGGATGTTTATTGGATCGCTTGTTTTTTTTCTTTCAGCTCTAGTAATTAGCGGTCAAACTTCTTTACCCGTTTTCAATAAAATATTTGGAACTACACTTGCTCCTCCGGAGGATGTTGAGTTCTCCTATAACAGCATTCAACTATATGTGGCGCTTATTCTTGCTGTGCTTACTGCAATTAGCCATTACTTGAAGTACAAATCGACTACCCGATCTTTTTTCTGGAAAAAAATGCTAATCCCAGCGGTGCTTACCTTAGTTGCAGGTGCAGCATTTTTGATTTTTGGCGAAGTCAATTACGAAAAAAAGGGGCCTGTATTTCAATATTCAATTACACTTACGATCCTTCTCAGTTTTTATACCGTCATAGCCAATGCAAGTTACATTTGGCTTGGTGCAAAAGGGAAAATCAGAGAAGCTGGAGGATCTATAGCACATGTCGGATTTGGACTGGTGCTGACAGGAATTCTTCTATCGTCGGCTAACAAAGAGATAATATCCAACAATATAAATGGTATTCCTGCTCCATTAGGTGAAGGAGAAAATCCTCGAGAAAATCTAACACTGGTTCAAGGGCTTCCTGTAACAATGGGCAACTACACGCTGACTTATTTAAAAGATTCTGCACATCCAAAAAAACAATTGTGGTATTATAAAATACAGTTCAAGAATCAGAAAGAAAATGAAGAGTTTGTATTAACTCCTAATGCTTTTGTCAACTATAAAGGAAACCAGGGCTTGATGGCCAATCCCGATGCGAGACATTATTGGGACCATGATGTGTTTACCTACATCACTTCAATACCTGATCCAGAAAATCAAAAAGACACAGCCGTATTCAAAACCTACTTGCAAACAGAAGGCGATACACTATTCTATTCCAATGGCTTCATGACTATAGACTCGATCCAAACCAGAAGTGATTTACCTAAAGAACTGTTTGGCGAAAAAGGTAAGCTATACGAAGTACCTATTCGAGTACAATCAAAGACCGGAACCAGCTATTCGATAGTGGGACGAGCTGCCTTTGTAAAAAACCAGTGGATCAGCCTGTCTGATACCCTTGTCTCAGAAGGTTTGATTCTGCAAGTTCAAGAGGCTGATGTAAATGGCACAGTACGGTTAGGAGTCAAAGAAAGTGACGCTCTTTTGAAGTATGTTACGCTAAAGGCCTACCGATACCCTTTTATCAAAGTATTATGGTATGGGGTCTGGTTAACTGCAATAGGACTACTGCTCAGTATGATTAATCGTATTAGAAAAAATCGAACAGCCACTACGTCTTAGTAATTACATGTTACAAAAACAGTTTTTAGTATTCTTGTTATTAGGCGGAAGTATTCTATCCCATAAAAGATTGACAGGACAAGAATATCCAAAATTTCCTGAAGCTGATTCAATTAAACCAGTACCTCCGCTAACAGAAATCATGAAAAGATGGGGACCCAATGACACCGTGCTGGTTCCTGCTATTTGGTATCGCAATGAGATTATGAGTTACCGCGAAGAGGACATGGTATGGATATCTAACCTTTCCCCAGAGCAATTACGCAAACATATTGAAGCCTGGAATCGCTTGCGGAATGCCGTGTATGTGACGTATCCCTACGCCCGTGTGGCAGGTACCACCATCAATCAAATCAATTCCCAATTGGAGGGAGTGAATGCCAAGCGAAAAAGAAAACAATTAATTAAAGAGCGAGAAAAAGAACTTCGTAATCAGTTTACCGAACCTCTCACCAACCTTTCTGTGTACCAGGGAAAAATTTTAATGAAGTTAATTAATCGACAAACGGGAAATAACTGCTACGAAATCCTTCAAGAATTCAAGGGGAGCATCAATGCTCGACTCTACCAAACCGTTGCATTCTTTTTTGGGGGTAACTTGAAACAAGATTGGGACCTTGCCAAAAACAGAACAGATCGAGATATAGAGAGCATTATTCGGGAAATTGATGGAACTTGGTATAACAATCCTTACAGACGCTAAATACTTATTATGAAAGTTGACATACTAGCTATAGGCGTACATCCAGATGATGTGGAATTAAGCTGCTCAGGCACGCTCATACAAGAGATAAAATCTGGTAAAAAAGTAGCTGTCCTAGATCTTACGGAGGGCGAATTAGGAACACGTGGAACAGTACAGACCCGATATGAAGAGGCTGCTGCTGCAGCCATGATTATGGGTATTCACGGTCGTGAGAACTTAAGAATGAGAGACGGGTTTTTGTTGAACGATGAGGCACACCAGCTCCAATTGATCCAAGCGATTCGCAAATATCAACCAAATATCGTATTGGCAAATGCAACGCAAGATCGTCATCCAGATCACGGAAAAGCAAGTCAGCTTGTAGCAGATAGCTGTTTTTTAGCTGGACTTGAGAAGATAAAAACAGTAGACCACAATAACCTCCCCCAAGCTCGCTGGCGCCCCTCCTATGTTCTTCACTATATTCAAGATCGCTTCCAAGAGCCAGATTTTATTGTTGACATCAGTCCGGTCTTTGAGCAACGTATGAAAGCAATTCAGGCCTATGGAACACAATTTCACAATCCAGATGCCCAGCTAGAGGAGCCAGAAACTTATATCTCAAAAAAGGGTTTTCTAGATGCCATCGTTGCAAGGGCAAAGCTTTTAGGCAAACGAATTGGCGTTGATTACGCCGAAGGCTTTACTAGTGCTAAAGCAATAGGCCTTCGAAGTGTTCATGATTTAATCTTAAAAGAAACATAATCAATTGTGAAAGAAAAAGCTCTTTTTACTTTATCACTACAATCCAACAGCAAGCGACTGATCAAAGGGTTGCAATTTCTGTTGCTACTTATTAATATAACATTTCTTACCTACCTCATATTAATTACTAATCACCCGGTGAAGGTTGTACAACTTACACTTCCGTTTTTTTCTCTCTTATTTATTTCATACGTCTGGAAAAGCAAGCAATTTAACGTCATTGATAAGTACTCAAAGTTGCTGTTGGTGATTGGGCTTTCCTTTGCTATCAACTGGATGGCAAATTTTTACTGGCTGCCTGGTATAGGAATGATTGGCGTTTCCTATTTATTTGTACAGGCCATTCGCCCTATCAACATTCATTTTTTCAAAGAATACATCAAGATCACCACATTCCCATCTCAATCCTACTCTTGGAAGAAAATTGATCAGATTATACTTCGCGATCAAATACTAACCTTGAATTTTACAAATAATCGTTTTATCCAGCACCCGGTTTTTAGTACAAGAGATTTTAACTTAGAACAATTCAATCAATTTTGTCATCTCCATCTTGAACAATTAAACTAATTATGAAAACGCCATATCTGCTCTACTCAGATGGAAAGGGAAATATCTTCGAAGATCAGACCTTGTATGCCACGGGTAGATCTGGCTGGGATGCCATGCCTGTGCCTGATGAAGACTGGATACTACTACCCTCCGGCGGTTCCCTATATGAGCTACCGGGCAGAAAAGGCATTGGCATAGATGTAGAAACTGGTCAAATGCGTCTCTGTGAAAAGGGATGGGCAGTTGCCGCTTTTCTTCCGCCTGCACATACCGGTTTTTATTTGGCTGCCTATGAAACTTCACCAGAGGCACCCACGCTTCCTCTTTTTTGCTATACAGCAGCTGGTTGGCAAAATGATCAGTTCTGGGTCCCCGCTATCCGAATAGAACCAGATATTCGACAGGACTGTGACGGCTACGATGATAGAAAAATCAAACAAGGAACGAAATTATTACTAGAGTCCTATCCCCATAACAGGCTAGTCAAGCACTTGATGGAAAATTGTTGTCTAACCTATAATTGTCCTGCTGCACGGAATTTTTCTTTAGGGAGATGGGAATGTCCAATACCTGTATCACCCGCCTGCAATGCAAATTGTATTGGTTGCATTTCGCTTCAGCCTGATGAGGAACCTATTGTATCTACGCAAGATCGCCTACAGTTTAAACCTTCGCCAGAGGAGATTGTGGAGTTTGCGGTTCCGCATCTTACTTCAGCACCTTATCCCATAATTAGTTTTGGACAAGGCTGTGAAGGCGAACCTCTATTAATGTGGGAGACCATTCAGTCCGCCATCATTGAAATAAGAAAGCATACAAATAAAGGAAGCATTAACATAAATACCAATGGCTCCAATCCTGATGCGGTACGTGCCTTGTGTAAAGCTGGACTGAATTCTATTCGCGTTAGTACAAACTCAGCCAGAAAAAATATCTACACATCTTACTACCGTCCCAATAACTATCAATTTGAGGACATAATTGAAAGTTTAAAAACAGTTAGCGCTTTTGGTGGATGGACCTCCATCAACTACTTTGTATTTCCAGGCATGACCGACTCATTAGAGGAGATAGAGGCATTAAGAAAATTGATTCGAGATACCAATTTGAAAATGATTCAGTGGAGAAATTTCAATATTGATCCGGATTGGTACCTTGGAAAAATTGGAGTAACAGATACCGGAGAAGCTATTGGCATAAAGAATATGCAACAACAATTGCAGGAGGAATTTCCAACCCTACAGTTTGGATATTTCAATCCACCGATAGAGAGAATCAAAGGAAATTTCAGGCTTGATTTTGCTCATTGATTTTAACCAAACTTTAATGAAATCACCATTCGTGCAGTAGATAGCGATTCGTTCTAGTGGGTAGAAAAGGATATATAACTTACTTTCGCCAAGCACCGTATTAACATGCTGAAACAGCAAGACATCCACTCAAAAAAAGCCGCCAGTTACACGGCAATAATTCTTGTTATATGTATCATTCTACTTTTGGTGCTAAAATGGAAACTACCCAAATTTGAAAAGGACATAAGCGATTCCGGGGTTGACGTGGAGGTCAATTGGCCCCCAGATCCCCCTCAACCCTTTCAAGATGGTGGTGGCGGTGGAGGTCAAGCCCTGTCTGCACCTGATCAAGCTGGCATTACACCTTCAGCCCCCCTAGAGCCAGGGGAACAATTACAATCTAAAGCAGTGGAAACGGATCAATTGAGTAGCCAATCTGCAATTCCAAACTCAGTTGTTGAAAATAAAAAACCTAAAATACTGGCTTCTAATAATCTAAAGGCTAAACCTAAAAAAAATATTGAGCCAACAACCCCTCCAAAACCCAAAGCTGTAATGGGCAAAACAAACAGAGGAAACGCTTCAGGCGGAGATGGTAGCGGTGAATTTGAAAAAACTGGAGGAGCAGGAAATGGCTTGGGGGCAGGAATCGGTAATGGCACTGCTGGGGGATCAGGTGCGGGTACAGGGGGTGGCAATGGAACTGGAATTGGAATAGGAAATGGTCCACGCGTTACACGCGGCGACAGAAGAATTATCAGGAGCTATGCTTTTGAGGGTGAGCTAAACAAGGCTACGCTCTATGTAAACATATCCGTTTCACCAGAGGGAGTTGGAAAGTTTGTCAACTTTGCAAAAGGATCCACAGCCACTGGTTCCGCATATCGTCAAGCCATTGTACAATATCTTGAAAAAATTCGTTTTGATGCAACCGACCACGAATCAATGGTTACTGTTCAATTTAATTTCAGAATCAACTAGCAAGATTGACGGCTTCTAATGAACTACCAAGAAACGCTGCAATTCCTTTATGAAAGACTCCCCCAATTCACCCGAATTGGTGAAGCAGCTTATAAAAAAGACATTCATAATACAGTAGCGCTTTGTGATGCCTTGAAGAACCCACATCTTGACTTCAAATCAATTCACGTTGCCGGAACAAATGGGAAGGGGTCCGTTAGCCATATGCTGGCCTCCATTTTACAAGAGGCCGGTTATAAAACCGGACTTTACACCTCCCCTCACCTCTATGATTTTAGGGAACGTATCCGAATCAATGGGGTGATGATAAACAAAGAGGAGGTTGTTGATTTCACCCAAAGAATTTTACCCTTAATTGACCAAATTAATCCTAGCTTTTTTGAAGTAACTGTTGCCATGGCTTTCGATCACTTTGCTAGGCAGCAAGTAGATATAGCCGTTATTGAAACGGGACTAGGAGGACGCTTAGACAGCACTAACATAATCTCTCCTGTACTTTCAATTATCACAAATATTGGATGGGACCACATGCAGCTATTAGGGGATAGCCTTGAAAAAATTGCCTATGAAAAAGCAGGCATTATCAAAAGCGGGACTCCTGTTGTGATAGGGAAAATGCAAGAAGAAACTTGGTCTGTATTTGAGAACAAAGCAAATAAGGTCAATGCCCCTATCAAACTTGCCACTAGCAATCAAAAGGTAGATCAGTATCACTGGGAGAACGGAAACCTGCTAATAAGAACCAACGTCAAGGATTATGAAAAGCCATTTGAACTTGATCTAAGCGGAGTTTATCAATGCAACAATTTGCTCACCGTATTATGCGCTGTGGAGCAATTAAGAAAAACTGGATTTTCAATTGACGAAAATGCCGTGTACACTGGCCTAAGGAATACAAAGAAAAATACTGGACTACTAGGCCGATGGGAACAAATATGCAATTCTCCCAAACTGATTCTCGATGTGGCTCATAATGCTGAAGGATTGGAACAAGTTTTACTCCATTTACGACAAATAGATTTTGATAAACTACATCTGATTGTGGGGATGGTAAGAGATAAAGATTGTGATCGTGTACTTGAAATACTTCCCAAGGATTCCGCTTTTTACTTCACACAAGCTCAGCTTCCAAGAGCCTTACCTGCAGTCGAGCTAGCTAAACAAGCAAGCCAAAAAGGAATTTTAGGAAAAGCATATGAAAATGTCAATATAGCCCTTGAGACGGCAATGCAAAAAGCGGCACCAAACGACTTAATATTGGTCTGCGGTAGTATTTTTTTAGTAGCGGAAGTTGACCGACAACGCTGGACATCATCGTCTATTGAATAGCCTCAATAGCATGTCCAGTTAGCGCTATAAATACATCTTCGAGAGTGGCCGCTTTTACATCCTTTTTTCTCTCAAATCCCTTTTGCAAAAGCTGATCAATCAGCGCATCTGGCGTATCTAAGGCTATTAATTTACCTTGATCCATAATTGCAATTCGATCACATAAAAATTCAGCTTCATCCATGTAATGGGTTGTCAAAACTACCGTTGTACCAGCTGCCCGAATTGTTCGAATCAACTCCCATAAACTCCGACGTGCTTGTGGGTCAAGACCCGTGGTAGGTTCATCCAGAAATATAACTCTTGGACGATTAACTAAGGTAGTAGCAATCGAGAAACGCTGGCGTTGCCCCCCACTTAACTCCTTTACTTTGGCAGTAGCCTTCTCATCTAAGTTAACTAATGCTAGTATTTGTAATGGATCAATGGTCGTGTTATAGAGGCCAGCAAATAAGTTCAGTAATTGCGTAAGATTTAAACCAGGATAATAACCACTGCTTTGCAACTGTACTCCAATCATACGCTTTATTGCTTCCGCATCAGCATCGATATTATACCCACATACTTGAACAAACCCACTTGTTTTCTCTCTTAATGTTTCTATAATTTCAAGTGTTGTAGATTTTCCGGCTCCATTGGGACCCAGTAACCCAAATATTTCACCTTGATTAATAGTAAAACTAAGTCCCCGGACTGCTTCAAAATCTCCATATCGTTTCTGAAGATTTTTTACCTCAATAATTGGCTCACTCATTTGATAATTTTTTTTCAAGATCATCCATCATCCCTGCACTACCCACAAAAAAAGGACAACGCTCATGTAGTGAACTAGGCACAATATCTAAAGTGCGAATACGACCATTGGTAGCCTTTCCACCCGCCACAGTCACTATAAAGGCAAAAGGATTACACTCATACAAGAGACGTAGTTTTCCATCGGGGCGAGACGTAGTACCTGGATACATAAAGATGCCCCCTTTAATTAAATTACGATGAACATCAGCAACCATACTCCCCACATAACGCTGTCGCAAGGGACCACCAGCTGTATCAGGTCTTGATTGACACTCCTTGATATAATTTTGAACTCCTTGGTCAAATTCAAAAAAACTTCCATGATTGACGGAGTAAATCTTACCACGTTCAGGACAACGAATATCTGGATGACTAAGTGTCCACTCTCCTATCGAGGGATCCAAGGTAAAACCATTAACTCCTCGACGCGTGGCATAGACCAGCATGGTTGATGAGCCATACACAATATAGCCAGCAGCAACTTGCTGACTCCCTGCTTGCAAAAAGTCCTGGCGAGTTACAACCGTACCCACTGGCGTTACACGTCGATATACACCAAAAATTGTACCAATAGAAACATTGACATCAATATTGCCACTTCCATCTAGAGGATCAAACAAACAAACATACTTAGAATGAATACTTTTCTCGTCCTCAAAAGCAACAAAATCCTCTAACTCCTCACTAGCTATACCAGCGCAACTAATACCATGTTGTAAAACTCTAATAAACTGATCATTTGCGAAGACATCTAATTTCTTAACCTTTTCTCCTTGTACATTAACTGTTCCAGCATCTCCAAGTATATCAACCAGTCCTGCTTTATTCACTTCCACATTTATACGTTTAGCCGCCAAACCGATATTTCGTAAAAGGTTTGAAAGCTCACCAGTAGCGTGTGGAAAATCGCGTAACTGCTGTATGGTAAACTCATCTAGTGTTTGAATATTACGATTGATAGACATGTGTTGTTATTTTTGGAGAGTAATAGTTTGCGTAAGTTTTTTAGCAACGGGCATGGCATTCAGTCGCGCGGGCGTCCAGCTTTGCATATACTCTAATCTTTCAATCAGCAAAGCCTGCAATTGAGGGTTGTCAGTAAGCCCTTTTACAATTTTAAAATTAACAGGGGTTCCATCCCTATCCACAATAAATTCAAACTGAACATGTGCTTTTGTAAAGTTGGGGGGTAGAAAAGTCCTGATAGAGACTGCAACCTGCTCAGTAAAGCTGCTAAAGCCCGCCATACCACCTGGGTATTGTGGCCATTGATCTACCACCTCTGAAATTTTTGCAATAGTACGAACTCGTCTGGATGGCAGCGCGCGTGATCCAGATGCCACGAGCTCCTCTTTGGGAATTGTGACCGCTGAGGTTGAGCGCGTTGCAGCTGACGATCCAGGAGCTTCATTAACATGATACTCCCCGTCTTCAGTAATCAGCACAATCGGCAATTTTCTAGTTTTCTCAAAATAGAAATACGCATCAGACAATTTCTCTGAAAATCGCTTCAAAACCGGATCCTCTTTCACCAACTCATCCAGATAAGACTTGCTGCGAGGCACATCAAATCGACAAGGAAAAATATGGACAGGAATGAAATCTTGCCCAGCATCACGCGCAAATGTTGCCAGCACATATAACTCATCAATTTGCTGATCAGTAATAGGAATACAACCGACAGTTACACAACTTCCATGTATGTAAATATCCCCACCAGGTTTAGTGGAATCACTGAGGATCCGATCGCTAGCATTTGGGTAATTGAGCCCCAATGACAAATAGTAATTACTAAAGGGATTAAACTCATTGATATAGTAAAAACCTTCAGGAACTTGATAATCACCCTGCACACGCTTAGGACCTAAAGAGCCAGCTAATGCACAAACAGGATAAACTTTAAATAAACTAAAAACAGGTTCGGAGGCTTGCTTTACCCACACCTCCAGTTGACTGTCATATTTGAATGAACGAATATAGATTTGTGCTACAGGCCACTTTAAATTTTTAGAAGCAAACTGCTTTTTTAAAGTATCTAATTTTCGTTGCATAGCTTCCTGTGGACGGGGGAAGCTGCGTTGATAATCAACAAAGGAAAGATATGATGCAGAAGGGCCAGCACCTAAATTGTACCCGGGCTGTGCCCAGCCTTGTACGATGCTGTACAAAAAAACTAGCAGCAAAAACTTGCAGCGTTGCATGATACGAATGTACGAAGGGATTACCGGTTGAGAAAGTTAAACCGATATGATCAACTAGAGGTTTCCCCTTGCTTCTTGCTCTCGTTCAATGGCCTCAAACAATGCCTTGAAATTACCCTTGCCAAAACTAACAGCACCTTTACGCTGTATGATTTCAAAGAAAAGAGTAGGTCTATCCTCAACAGGCTTAGTAAAGAGCTGCAGCAGATAGCCCTCATTGTCGCGATCAACCAGAATTCCTAACTCTTTCAGAGGAGTCAGATCCTCGTCAATAGAGCCTACACGTTCTAGTAAAGTATCATAATAAGTTGTGGGCACTTGTAAAAACTCTACTCCACGCTTTTTCAATTCAGTTACCGTACGCACGATGTCGTTGGTGGCCATGGCCACGTGCTGACAACCTTCTCCATTATAGAAATCAAGATACTCTTCAACCTGACTTTTCTTCTTTCCCTCGGCAGGTTCATTGATAGGAAACTTCACATATCCATTACCACTACTCATAACCTTACTCATCAGCGCAGAGTATTCTGTAGAGATATCCTCGTCATCGAAGGACAAAATATTCTTAAAACCAAGTACTTCCTCGTAAAAGGTAACCCACTTATTCATTTGATTCCAACCCACGTTGCCCACACAATGATCCACATACAGGAGGCCACAATCTGTGGGTTGAAAATGCGGATTCGACCACGGACGATACCCAGGCATAAAAACTCCGTGGTAATTTTTTCGCTCAATAAAAAGATGAACTGTGTCGCCATAGGTGTGAATACCACTCATAACCACCTCACCATCTTTATCCTCCATGCGCTGTGGCTCCATATAAGAAACAGCTCCTCGCTTAGTTGTTTCTTCCCAGGCGCTTGTGGCATCCTGTACGCGGAGAGAAAGGGCTTTTACACCATCGCCATGCTTGTAGATATGATCAGCAATTGGATTTTCGCCCCGTAATGGAGTTGTAAGCACAAAGGTTAATTTATGCTGTCGAACGGCATAGCTTGCTCTATCGCGGACACCCGTTTCGGGCCCCGCATAAGCAAGTGCTTGAAATCCAAACGCACTCATGTAATAATGAGCCGCTTGTTTGGCATTACCTACATAGAATTCAACATAATCTGTTCCTTCCAAGGGAAGAAAATCCTCCGTTGTAGCAGATTGTGCAGGGTTTGCAAGAGTTGTTTTCATAAAGCAAAAGTAATTTATTTTATCCGCTCAGCTATCTTTGTTCAATGACCAAAGTTGGGATACTTGGCGGAGGCCAATTAGGGCGTATGTTATTGGAATGCGCATCAAAATTTAAAGTAGAGACTCATATTCTTGAAAAGCAAGAGAACTGCCCGGCAAGCTCACTTTGCAACCACTTTACCTTGGGTGACATCAACGATTTTGAAACAGTCTATAAATTCGGAAAAAACCTGGATTGCATTACCATTGAAATTGAGCAGGTTTGTGTGGAAGCCTTAGAAAAACTGGAAAAGGAAGGAGTTAGAGTTATTCCCAAACCTGCCGTGCTGAAGATGATTAAAAATAAGATTTCTCAGAAAGAATTTTATAGACTGCATTCTATCCCTACCCCTAGTTTTCATATCACCAACTCCAAGGAGGAATTAGTGAATTTTATTGATTTTCTTCCTGCAGTACACAAAGTGGGTGTAGGTGGATATGATGGAAAGGGAGTTGAGTTATTACATAGTAAAGAAGATTTTGTGAAAGGTTTTGACAGCCCTGCTGTGCTTGAAAAAATGACTGAAATCAAGCATGAAATAGCTGTTCAGGTGGCTGTTGATCAAACCAATAATATAGCAGTTTTTCCACCTGTTGAAATGGTGTTTGATCAAAAGCTCAACTTACTTGACTTTCAGATCTGTCCTGCGCGCTTGTCCCCTGCGATTCAAAAAAAAGCTATTGACATTGCAACCAACCTGGTTAGGTCCTTTGAATCCCCCGGATTATTTGCAGTGGAACTTTTTATTGATCACTCCGACTCCGTTTGGGTAAATGAAACAGCCCCCCGGGTTCACAATAGTGGGCATCACAGTATTGAAGCGCTGGCAACCTCCCAATTTGAAATGTTATGGCAAATTCTTTTAGGAGAGAAATTAGGTTCCACAGATGTGCTAAAATCCTCTATCATGGTCAATATTATTGGAGCACCTGGCAACATTGGAATGGCTAAATTAGAGGGAACTGATACAATTACTGATGCCGATACTTTTATTCACTGGTATGGAAAGGAGACAACTAAACCTGGTCGCAAAATGGGTCATATCACCCGCTTGGGCATTAGTCCTGAGAGCGCAATGGAAGCTGCCCATTTATTAAAAAACAACATCCGCTGCATCAGTGAAACAAAAGAAATAACTTCCAAAATCGTCAAATAGTAAAACGGCCCTTTTCTAAAGGCCCTAACCCAAAACTCGTATGAGACATAACAAACTAAATTTCCTTGTTGCACTTTTGATTTTGCTTGTTGCCTGCAGTGATAAGGAGAAAAAAAATAAAAACGGAGAGAAGGGAGCACTTGAAAAAAATAAAGCAGTAGGAGTACAAGCTTATATTGTAAGGCCCGAATCATTTGCTGAGACAATCGAGGTGCCAGGCTCCATAATTGCCAATGAGTCGGTAGAAGTGCATCCAGAAATGGCAGGACGTATTGTAACATTAAATCTGCCAGAGGGCAGGATAGTTGAGAAAGGCACCTTACTTGCTAAAATCTACGATGGTGATTTAATTGCTCAGCTTAAGAAACTTGAGGTACAATTACAGCTAGCACAAAAAACAGAGGAAAGACAATCTCAATTATTACGTGTACAAGGAATCAGCCAGCAAGACTACGACATAAGTTTACTTCAGGTTAATAATTTGAAGGCGGATATCGGCATTATAAAAACCAGCCTTGAAAAAACAGAAATTCGAGCCCCATTCAGTGGGCAAATTGGTTTGAAAAATATTAGCGTAGGCGCATACGTCACCCCTTCCACAATTATTACACTAATTAACCAGACAACGGTTTTAAAAGTTGATTTTTCAGTTCCTGAAAAATATTTACAACGAATTCATGTTGGTCAACCTGTATCGCTGTTAACAGCGGGCAACTCAAAAAGCTTAACTGCTCGAATTACTGCAATTGCACCATCCATACTGGAGAATAGCAGGAGCCTATTAGTGCGTGCTCAGATAAATACCTCACCCGTACAAGTGCTACCTGGCAGTTTTGCAAAAATCAGCATCAGCTTTGATCCAGATCCAGCAGCAAGAATGATACCCGCACAGGCAATTTTGCCACAGGCCAGGGGAAAAAAAGTAATTCTTTACAAAAATGGTACTGCCGTATTTCAAGATGTAACAACGGGTGTTAGAAATGCAGATAAAATTCAAATCACGGACGGAGTTTTAGTCGGAGATACCGTTTTGGTCACCGGCTTGATGAGTACACGTCCGGATAGCAAAATCACCATTCAAAAAATATTGAACCCACTACCATGAATATAGCTGAGCTCAGTCTTCGCAGGCCTGTGCTGGCCGTAGTCATGAACATACTAATTGTTCTATTTGGAGTAATTGGCTTTCAATTTTTGGGGGTAAGGGATTATCCAGCGATCGACCCTCCTAATATCAGCGTCAGGACCTCTTACCCTGGCGCTAATCCTGATATAGTAGAAACGCAGATAACGGAACCTTTGGAGAAGGCAATCAATGGAATTGCCGGAATTAGAAATATTACCTCATCAAGTAGTAACGGAACCAGCAATATAAATGTAGAATTTGAGTTAGGCGTAGATCTTGAGGCAGCCGCAAACGATGTAAGAGATAAAGTTTCCCAAACAGTTCGTTCTTTACCCTCCGATTTAGACTCACCGCCAGTGGTATCAAAAGCCGATGCAAGTTCAGAGTCGATTATCTCCATGACTGTTCAAAGTGAAATAAGAAATCCTTTACAGATCACAGAATTTGCAACCAATGTTTTAGTAGAACGTCTTCAAACCATACCTGGGGTAAGTGGAGTTCAAATTTGGGGCGAGAAGAGATATTCGATGCGAATCTGGCTAGACCCCAACAAAATGACAGCTCGCTCAATTACTGTAAATGATGTGCAAAATGCATTAGCAAGAGAAAATACTGAACTCCCCTCAGGAAAAATATACGGGAGTGCCATCGAGCTATCGGTCAGAACATTTGGTCGGCTGGAAACAGAGGAGGACTTCAATAACCTAATCATAAAAAACAGTGAGGGAAATGAAATTCGCCTGAGTGATGTGGGCGAGGCAACCCTAGGGCCAGAGAATGAGGAAACACTGCTTCGTGGAAATGGGATCCCCATGATTTCGATTGCGTTGATCCCGCAACCAGGATCCAACTACGTTGCCATAGCAGATGAATTCTACAAAAGACTGGAGCAAATCAAAAAAGACATGCCCGATGACATACGACTTAATGTGGGCATGGACCAAACTCGTTTTATTAAGAAATCAATATTAGAGGTAAGAGAAACCTTAATGATTTCATTTTTACTAGTAGTAATGATCATCTATGCATTTTTTAGAGATTGGATCATTGCACTACGACCCTTAATTGATATACCCGTATCCTTAATTGGAGCATTTTTTATCATGTATCTGATGGGATTTACCATCAACGTTCTCTCTTTACTTGCGATAGTGTTGGCAACAGGCTTGGTTGTTGACGATGGAATTGTTGTAACAGAAAATATTTACAAGCGGATAGAGAAAGGAATGAATAAATGGCAGGCCGCCCTTGAAGGTTCAAAGGAAATTTACTTTGCAGTCATTGCCACTTCCATTACGTTGGCTGTTGTGTTTCTTCCCATTATTTTCTTGGAGGGTTTTGTGGGTAGACTATTTCGGGAATTTGGAGTAGTGGTTTCAGGAGCGGTTTTGATTTCCGCATTTGTTTCCTTAACACTCACGCCTGTATTAAATGTAAAACTAACTCGAAAAAACCCTTCTAATCATTCACGCTTTTACACTTGGACAGAACCTTTCTTCCGGGGTATGGAGGAAGGGTATCAACGGCTACTGCTGGGCTTTATGCGTGTAAAATGGGTAGCACTACTAATTATTGCTGCTTGTTTAGCATCCATATACTTTATAGGATCAAATTTGCAATCAGAATTAGCCCCTCTGGAGGACCGCAGTCAATTCCGTATTCAGTTAACGGCTCCTGAAGGAACAGCATTCGATGCCATGGATCGTTATGTTGCTAACGTAACAGAAATGGTAATTGATTCTGTTAAAGACAGAAGAATGGTGTTTAGTATGACTGCGCCTGGATTTATGGGTACAGGCAATGCTAATACTGGCTTTGTACGTGTCATGCTTACTGATCCCACCGAACGGAATTTGAGTCAATCCGCAATTGCAAAGTCCATAAACAAGAACTTGGGGAAATTCAATGAAGGCAGGGGCTTTGTAATTGAGGAACAAACTATTTCGGTAAACCGTCGGGGTGGACAACCAGTTGCCTTTGTGATTCAGCATAATAATTTTGAAAAATTAACTAAAGCCCTCCCCCTTCTTCTAGAGGAAGCTAGAAATAGTAAAGTTTTGCAAAACCCAGATGTCGATCTGAAATTCAATAGACCTGAAATCAGAGTAGAAATCGATCGTCTTAAGGCTGCGTCACTGGGTGTCAGTGTAGCGGATGTTTCCCAAACACTTCAGCTGGCCTATAGTAACAGACGAATGGGCTACTTTTCTAAGGATGGCAAGCAATACAGTGTAATTGGCCAAGTAAGCCGCGCCGAAAGAGACGATCCAGGAGATCTTCGGTTATTGTTTGTTAGAAATAATCGAGGGGAATTAATTAGTATGGATAACCTGATTAAAACAGAGGAAACCAATAGCCCTCCCTCTATTTACCATTTCAATCGTTATAAATCGGCTACAATCTCTGCAAGCTTGCAACCTGGATACACGATAGGCGATGGCATTGCAGAAATGGAGAAAATAGCTGACAAAGTACTGGATGATACATATGCCACAGCCCTTTCTGGAACTTCCAGAGACTTTAAAGAAAGCAGTAGTAATACTTCCTATGCTTTTTTACTTGCGCTAGTGTTGATCTTCCTAATTCTAGCAGCGCAATTTGAGAGTTTTGTTGACCCCCTTATCATCATGTTTACAGTTCCACTTGCCATAGCGGGGGCCGTGCTATCCCTATGGGCATTTGATCACACACTTAACATTTTCTCTCAGATTGGCATGATTATGCTGATTGGACTAGTTACCAAAAATGGAATTTTAATTGTTGAATTTGCAAACCAACATCAATTTAAAGGTCTTAAAAAACAGGAGGCCGTAATCCATGCAGCTGGACAACGATTGCGCCCGATTTTAATGACTAGTTTGGCGATGGCTTTAGGCGCACTTCCGCTTGCCCTTTCACTGGGTGCAGCCGCTACGAGCAGAATTCCATTGGGTATTGTTATAGTAGGAGGAATTGTATTTTCACTAGTGCTTACCTTATTTGTAATCCCAGCGATGTACACTTACTTATCCCGACCAAAAAAGAAAAACGAAATTGAAACATTAGTCAGTTCCACTTAAATAAACAGGATGAATATTTACGGCCTTATTATTTTACTTTTTCTTTCTGCCATTTGCCAAGGACAAGGATCCGGACAAAATTCAACAAATCAAAAATTACCCTTGCTTCGGCTGGAGGAAGTTTTTGAACAAGTTTTATCCAATAACTATGGGATTCGTATTGCCAGAAATGATTCGGCAGCATTAGCCATTGAAAAAGCATTTAGCAATGAAGTCTTTTTACCCCGTCTGAATGCAAACACAGGATTAGTGTTTAACAATAATGATCAATATCAAAAATTCAATGACGGTGCAATACGAGAGAGAAAAGGAATTCAATCAGACAATACCAGCGCCGCAATGACCCTTAACTGGTCAATTTTTAATGGGCTCAGCGTTTATGCTACACGCGAAAGAGCTGCCGCCCTTCAGCAATTAGGTGAGCTAAATGTGCGTAATAGCTTACTAAATACGCTTGCACAAGCCAGTAATGCATACTATGCCATTGTTCAGCAAAAACAACAATTAAAAGCAATTGAGGAACAGATCCAGATTAACCGGGAAAGAGTTAAGCTAGCTGAATATAAACTATCAATCGGCTCAGGTACCAAACCTGATTTATTACAAAGTAAAGTTGATCTTAATGCACAGAAAGCGGCACAATTGGAACAGTCCTTTACACTACAGCAACTCAAGCATGAATTAAATACATTAATGGGACAATCTACCACTTATGAATTTGACGTGACTGATTCAATACCATTTAAACCTACCCTCTCCCTCTCAACCCTTCAAGAAAAACTAGAGAATTCCAATTTACAATTACTGGTGGCTAAGAAAAATATCAGCATTGCGATGTCGATGCTGAAAGAGCAAAAAGCCGATCGTTGGCCAGCCATTAATTTCAATTCAACCTACAACTTTAATCTACTAGACAACAAAGCGGTTGTTAACCCCTTTCAACCGTTATTCAGTCGCAATAAAGGATTTAATTATGGTGTAACTGCTAGTATTCCTCTATTTAACAATGGTGTGGTTCGTCGTAATATTCAAAATGCGCAGCTGAATCTAAAAAGAGAGCAGTTGGTACTGGATAATCAAAAACAACAGATTAATCTAGCCCTGATACAGGCCTATAACCAATACCAAGCCGCTCAGCAATTATTACGGCTGGAGGAGGAGAATATAATTTTAGCGCGTGAAAATGTTCAGATAGTTTTTGAAGTCTACCGACTTAATTCTACCACCCTTATCCAATTGAAAGAAGCGCAAAAAAGTCTTCAAGATGCTTTCACCAGGCTGATTCGTGCCCGATTTCAAGCTAAGCAAGCCGAAACCGAATTGCTTCGTTTGAAAGGGGAGCTACTCTAAGAAAGGGGGCTATCGAAAAATTGTCTTTTCTTTGCATTCAAACTACAGTTATGAAGCCATTAGCAGGTATCATCATGGGTAGCGATAGTGATTTATCAGTGATGCAAGGCGCAGCTGATATGTTGAATCAATTTGGCATTTCGTACGAACTAACCGTTGTTTCTGCACATCGTACTCCCGAGCGAATGATGGAATATGCTGCAAAGGCAAGAGAAAGGGGATTAAAGGTAATTATTGCTGGGGCGGGTGGTGCCGCTCATCTGCCAGGAATGGTCGCAGCAATGACAACTCTCCCTGTAATTGGAGTTCCCATTAAATCGTCCAATTCAATAGATGGATGGGATTCTGTGCTGTCTATCCTACAGATGCCAAATGGGGTCCCCGTTGCTACTGTTGCCTTGAATGCCTCAAAAAATGCAGGGATTTTGGCTGCAGCTATCCTAAGTACCGGCGACGAAAATCTCTCTAATAAATTGGCCGATTATAAAAAAGGAATGGAATCAGAAGTAATTGGCAAGGTAAACC
>CAZNUR010000010.1:0-4015 GCA_964576375.1 uncultured Chitinophaga sp. | reverse complement strand
AAATTGGCCGATTATAAAAAAGGAATGGAATCAGAAGTAATTGGCAAGGTAAACCGCCTCAAAGAAGAAGGCTGGAAAAACTCCTTTGATTAGTCAAGGGTTACAATTGTAAAGCGAGAATCCAACGGAAGCGAAGCTTCAATCAATTGATCAAATATTTTGTTTCCATAGCGGGCATAGTAAAATCCCATGTTATTATAACGTTCCTGTAATTGCCCTGCAGGAAACAAAGCATCCTTCAACACACACAGTTTCTTTTCTGTATCAGCATACTTTCGCTTAGTGGCACGAGCCATTTTTTTCTCCATTCCTCTTAGTAACCGATCCCCTGTTTTACCAATTGATTCAGCATGCCCTTTGAGTGTATAATCAACCGTTTCGGCTTTTAATGCTAGTTTTCGGTAAAATTCTTGCAAGTAGGCCAATTCCTCTTCGAGTGAACTATTTTGCTTATCCGAGGCAACGTAAAATCTTTTAAGTAACACTTCAACAGGTTCAAATAAATCCGCAGCATTCAAACCCATTTTCTCTAACGCAAGAGATTGTTCAGTGGAAGTCAACAAGAAAGAATTTCGCAGCACCAGAACAGGATAAGGGATACCCATTTTCTCAAAAAGTGGTAGTAAGGGTATCCAATAGGCAACTTCACTTCCTCCCCCAATAAATGCAATATCAGGTAGTATTAGCGACTGGTATAATCCCCTAAGAATAACATTAGGACTGAATCGATCAGGATACTGATTCAACTCCTCCAAGAGTTGCTGTTTGTTAAATTCCAAAGCAGTGCCCACCACCTGCCAATTATCATTTGTCTTTTCAAGTCGCTGACGTAACCCTTCCTTCAAGTAAAATAAGTTGATAGGACGAACAAATGCTTGAGAGGAATATCCCCACTCCTTCATCTGTTTGAACGTAGTATCGAGTACAGATTCTGTTTGACCCGCTTCCAAATCGAAAGAGCAGATTGGTGTAAAAAGTTGCTTCAAATTCTTTGCATCCGCATCTATTACTACAAGTCCGAATTTTCCCAACAAGTGATTCACTAACCTAAAAGTTGCACGAGCCATTGTTTCATTTTCCCGGTAAAATTGGCTGAGCATATCTACCCACTCCTTCCCATATGGTAAGACACCCAACTCTCCTTCTAATTGATGTAACAGGCTTTGTAATTCCTGATCAACCTTCATGCGTCCAACAGCACCCTGCTGAGCAGTATTCCATCGGTACGTGGTTCCCCCAATATGGATATGATTCAGTTCATCCAAATCAGCATCTTCACTACCCATATAAAAGACCGGCACAAAATACTGATCAGGAAAGTGCTCCTTACAGTATTTTGCTAAACGGATGGCATGTAAAATTTTATAAAAGAAATAGAGCGGCCCCGTGAAGAGATTATTTTGATGGGCCGTAGTAATGGTAAATGTATTTGAGAGAGACAAGCGTTCAATGTTTTCACGAACACTGGGCAACAAATCAATTCCCTCATATTGAGATTTGAGATGCGCCACAAGTACCGAACGGTTAGTAGTAAATTGCTGACGCTGCTCAATTGCTTTCTTTAAACCGGATAAATCAGGTGTAAGCAAGGGCAAGGAAAACAAGGAGGAACCTTGATTGATATAATCAAGAACCAGGGGGTTAAAATACCCTGTTTTATGGTAGGAAATATGCTTACTGGTAATTGCCATGAATTATAAAAGTAAGGAGTGTTCAGAAACGATTCACTGCAAAGGGCTTTAAATCCATGGAGGGGGTTACTTCCTCCACAATTTCTCGAACTAATTTACCAGTTCCTGCCCCTAGACTAAGCCCCAACATAGAGTGCCCGGTGGCGATGGTGAGATTAGATATAGCAGGCGCTTTTCCTATGTAAGGAAGACCATCTGCAGAACAGGGCCTATAACCGTACCAAACTTTTTCAAGTGGAGGCGTTTCAACTTGTAGGGTTGGGTAAAATTGCTTCACTGCCTTTACAATACCTGCTACGCGGTTGATTCGGGGTGGAGTTTGATGAGATGTAATTTCCATAGTACCCCCAAAGCGTATAGAAGTACTACTAAAAGGTGTAACTGCAACACGCCCCTCTACCAAAATGGCAGGATAATTTAAACCGTGCGCAACATCTTCCTGCGTAATAGAGTAACCTCTACCTGGCATCATGGGAATGGAAATTCGCAAAGAAGACAACAATTGACGGCTCCATGAACCCGTTGCCACTACTACATGATCAGCTACCAATTCTCCCCTGGTATGAATAACTTTTTTAATTTTTTTTCCTGCTTGTATAAAATCAATCGCCGTAGTTTTTGAGAGTAACTGTACCCCTTCTGCCTGCAAATGAGCAATAAGACGAAGCATTAACTGGTTGGGCGAACAATGGGCATCACAACCAAAGTAGAGTGCACCGATGGCATTGATGGGAAGGTTAGGCTCCAGCATAGCCAAAGCAGATTGATCTAACATTTTTGTATCGCTAAGGCCCAACTCATGTGCTTTTTCCAAAGTGTGTTGTGCGTGCAATGCTTTTTCCTCGGTTTGAAAAATTTCCAATAACCCCTTTTGTTGATAAAGGAAATCAAAGCCCGGCAACTTGCTCCACCCTGCATATTCCTGACGACTCAGCAATGAAATATCACGTAATGGAATAGCCGCTGCCTCTACACGTTTAGCAGTAGCAGCCCGCATAAAATGCCACCCCCATTGAATAAGACTCCAATCTAACCGGGGCTGTACATAAAAAGGACTTTGAGAGTTAAGCATCCACCGCAAACCCTGTTTTACAACTCCAGGTGTAGCCAATGGAATAAAATGACTGGGGCAGATATAACCTGCATTACCATAGGAACAGGAAGAAGAAAAATCAGTTTGATCGATAATGGTAACTGCATGACCAGCTTTTTTCAAATAAAAAGCTGAACTCAATCCAACAATACCCCCACCTATGATTACAATGTGCATACGTTAATTTAGATTACTTGAAATCCATGTGCATAAGGATCGTCTTCCGTATCAATCCATATAGTATTATATCCATAAATACGAGCCCACCCCTTTATGCGAGGAATGATTGCCTCAAATTCCCCAACGCTGGTCAATGCATCAACCTGTCCCTCAAAAGTGCTTCCAATAATACTCTCATGGATGAAACGATCACCCATTTTCAATTTGCCCTTCGCTGCCCATTGCGCCATTCGAGCGCTAGTTCCCGTACCACAGGGAGAGCGGTCAATGGCTTTATCCCCATAGAAAACAGCGTTTCGAGCCGTAGAGGCGGCATTCAACACTGATCCCGTCCACATCACATGAGAGCAGCCCTTGATATAGGAATCAAGGGGATGTACTACATCGATTTTTTTATTGATGGCTTCGCGTAACACTCGTGCAAATCCAACTAATTCAGCCGCGGTGTAAAACTCCAACCCTTTAAAGTTTTCTTGTGGATCTACGATTGCATAAAAATTCCCCCCATACGCAATATCTACTTGAAGCACTCCTAAGCCCGGACAATCCACTGATAAGCCTTCCTTATATAAAAAAGAGGCCACATTGGTCAATTCGACCCAATTCACACGTGTCTGTCCATTATCCTTTCTGAATCCATACCGAATTTCAATTAATCCTGCAGGCGCCTCCATTCTTAGAAAACCGGGAGTCTTTGGCTTAACTAATCCTTCCTCTATGGCAATGGTTATAGTTCCAATGGTTCCATGTCCGCACATGGGCAAGCATCCACTGGTCTCAATAAAAAGAACAGCAACATCGTTTGCAGGATCATGAGGGGGATATAGAATACTACCACTCATCATATCGTGCCCACGGGGCTCAAACATTAGCCCTTTGCGAATCCAGTCGTACTCTTCTAAAAAATGAATACGCTTTTCACGCATACCCTCTCCCTTCAACGCCGGCCCCCCTTCTTTGACCAACCGAACAGGATTGCCACAGGTATGGGCATCGATACATTGAAAGATATGCTTCATGGCAATACAGGTAGGGCATAAAGATATCAACT
>CAZNUR010000009.1:26292-67161 GCA_964576375.1 uncultured Chitinophaga sp. | reverse complement strand
GCTATTGGGGATATTGGTACGCATGCTTTTAATTTGGCGGAGTACGTCACCGGACTACATGTTACCCGGCTTTGTGCTATGGTGAATACAGTAGTAGCTGGTCGTAAGCTTGACGACGATGGAGCCGCACTTTTGCAATTTAATAATGGTGCTTCTGGTATATTGATGGCAACTCAAATTGCCTCAGGTGCAGAAAATAATATTTCGATTCGAGTTTATGGAGACAAAGGCGGTTTGACCTGGAGGCAAGAAGACAATAATTCCTTACAACTTGAATGGCCTGATCGTCCCGCTGAGTGTTGGCGAGCTGGTGCTAGCTATCTAAGCAGTCAAGCATTGTCTAACACTCGTACTCCGGCTGGACATCCAGAAGGATACTTAGAGGCATTTGCTAACTTGTATCGGAATTTTGCACGCACATTGTTGTCTAAAGGAACTGGAAAGGTTGCAGCGGTGGAGTTGCCTGATTTTCCAAGTACAAGTGAGGGCGTGCGTGGAATGGCTTTTGTTGAAACAATGGTTCGCTCCAGCCAATCAGAGGCATGGACTGACTTCATACAATAATATTCTTATGACTACCATTAAAGGCCCTGGAATTTTCCTTGCTCAGTTTTTGGGGGAAGCTGCTCCCTACAATAACCTTCGTTCTATTTGTCAATGGGCTAAATCATTGGGTTATCAAGCTGTTCAAATTCCAACTTGGGATTCGAGATGTTTGGATTTGAAAAAGGCAGCTGATAGTAAAACCTATGCCCAAGAAATCAAAGGAATCGTAGAGGAGTGTGGGTTAAGTATTTCCGAGTTGTCAACTCATTTGCAAGGACAGTTAGTAGCTGTTCACCCCGCTTATGATTCCTTGTTCGATGGATTTGCTCCAACCGCAGTAAAGGGAAATCCCGCTGCCAGAACAAAATGGGCTATCGAACAAGTTAAATACGGAGCAAAGGCCTCACAACACATGGGACTCACGGCACATCCAACCTTCAGTGGGTCTTTGCTGTGGCACACCTTTCATCCCTGGCCACAACGCCCTGTAGGTTTAGTAGAGGAGGGCTTTAAAGAATTAGCGAATAGGTGGATGCCAATTCTCAATTATTTTGATGAATGCGGAGTTGATGTTTGTTATGAAGTCCATCCTGGTGAGGATATTTTTGATGGGGTTACCTACGAAATGTTTCTCGATGCAGTACACCAACATCCGAGAGCCTGCCTGTTATATGACCCTTCTCATTTTGTGTTACAACAGTTAGATTACTTAGCATATATCGATTATTATCATGAACGTATTCGTGCTTTTCATGTAAAAGATGCAGAGTTTAATTCAACTGGAAAGCAAGGTACTTTTGGAGGTTATCAATCATGGGCGAACCGTGCGGGACGTTATCGTTCCCCCGGAGATGGGCAAGTTGATTTCAAGTCAATATTTAGCAAACTGGCACAGTATAATTACGCTGGTTGGGCTGTAATGGAGTGGGAGTGTTGTATTAAACATCCTGAGCAAGGAGCCAAAGAGGGCGTAGCGTTCATTAACAGCCACATAATTCGTGTTACCGAGCGAGCTTTTGATGATTTTGCTTCCAGTGGAACTGATGTAGCCACAAATAGAAAGATACTGGGATTAGATTAAACCTTATTTTTAATCTCTAAATTTTGGAATCATGTTTTTTCGTTCTACAGCATTAGCTTTTTCGCTTGTCTCGCTTATTTCTTGTCAATCGCCCTCAGAAAAAGCTGATGCGGACAAGACAAATTCTTCCTCTATATCTACATCCGCCTCCAAAACACCTGCAAATGATCCTGTCTACCAAAAGGGATTAGCACTGGTGGCAAAAAGTGATTGTTTGACTTGTCACAAAATTGACGATAAATTGGTAGGCCCCTCCTACAAAGAGATTGCTACTAAGTACGCTGGAGCTCCCAACGATGTTATTACAGCGCTTGCCCGAACAATTATACAAGGTGGCTCCGGTAATTGGGGTAATGTCCCAATGACTCCACATCCTTCCCTTTCTCAGGAGGATGCCGAAAGCATGGTTCGTTATATCTTATCTTTAAATTAGTATGTATGCTACGCTTAATCTTGGTTTTCTTTATTTCCTCTGTCACGCTCTTTTCAATGGCACAACAAAAGCCCAATACATTATCCCGCGATGAGAAAAAGGAGGGTTGGATGCTTTTGTTTGATGGAAAGACAACTACAGGTTGGCATAAGTATGGAGGAGCGCCCGTTGGTGCAGCTTGGAAAATTCAAGAGGGCATGCTGTTATTGGATCCCTCAAATAAAAAAGACTGGCAGGTAACAGATGGGGGAGATATTGTAACAGATCGTTCTTTTAAAAATTTTCATTTGAAATTAGAATGGAAAATTGCACAAAACGGCAATAGCGGAATTATGTTCTATATCCATGAGGATACTGCTAAGTATAAATGGCCTTGGATGTCAGCACCTGAAATGCAAGTTTTAGATAATAACGGTCATGCTGATAGTAAAATTCTCAAACATCGTGCTGGGGATCTTTATGATTTAATCTCTTGCAAAGAAGAATCGGTTCGTCCTCATGGTGAGTGGAACCAGGTTGAGATTCGGTGCGTGGATGGCCAATTGGATTTTTGGTTGAATGGCACAAATGTGATTTCTACTCAACTTTGGGGTGATAATTGGAAAAAATTGATTGCTGGAAGCAAATTTGCAAAAATGAGTGGCTTTGGGGCTTATCAACAAGGGAAGATAGGATTACAAGACCATGGTGATATGGTTTGGTTCCGCAATATCAAAGTAAGAGAGCTCTAGATAATTTATTTACTCTACAGTAGCTATTTTCAAGACATTGGTAGGTAGATGTAAATGAACGGGAGTACTTCCTGTGCTAACTACCACATCTCCTTTTTGTAAAAAACGTCTGAGTTTTAAAATGTCAATCTGGTCTTGGAAAATTTCATCAAGGCTTTCTTCCTCGTCATAAAAAAATGCACGAACTCCCCATGACAGACTCAGTTGGTTTACAAGGTGCCTCTTTTTGGTGAACACATATACGGGTGCTTTGGGACGATAGCTACTTAGCATAAAACCAGTATAACCGCTTTGGGTCATTCCAATGATGGCTTCTGCATTGACATCCTCCGCTAATTTACAAGCGTTATAGCAAATCGCATCACTTAGTAAAGAGGGGGAGTGCGCTTGAGGTCTTAGCATCTCATCACGATTATAATAATATGCTTTTGCCTCCACCTCTAAAATGATGCGAGTCATTGTTTCAATAACAAGTGTGGGGTGATTTCCGACAGCAGTTTCGCCGCTTAGCATCAAAGCGTCCGCTCCTTCCAAAACTGCATTGGCCACATCGGTTATTTCGCTCCGATTGGGTTTGACCCTATCAATCATGCTCTCCATCATCTGCGTGGCCACAATCACAGGCTTAGCACGATGTATGCATTTTTTGATAATGTCTTTTTGAATCAATGGAACCTCTTCAACTGGCAGTTCTACCCCTAAATCTCCTCTGGCAATCATGATGCCATCGCTTTCTAAAATGATCTCCCTTAAATTTTTTATTGCTTTTGGCATTTCAATTTTGGCAATCACTTTTGCCGTATGCTTATGTTTCGCAATAATATCCTTTAGCTGTTTGATACATGCAGGTGTCCGAACAAATGAAAGCGCAATCCAATCAACCTGGTGTTTAAATATAAAATCCAGATCAGCAATATCTTTTGGTGTTAGTGCCGGAAGTGAAATATTTGTATCAGGAAGATTCACGCCTTTTTTAGGTAGAAGGGTTCCTCCAAGCAACACTTTGACACGAACATCATTAGAAGGTAAAATCTCTTCTACAACTACCTCAATCTTTCCGTCATCAATTAGTATTTTTTCACCTTTTTTAACATCGTTATGAAGGTTATCATAGGAAACAAAAACCCTGTCTTTAGTACCAACGATTTTTTCATTTGTAAATAAGAAGCTCTCGCCATTTTTTAACTCAATAGCGCCATCGGTTAATTCTCCAACTCTCAATTTGGGACCTTGTAGGTCTGCTAAAATTGAAATATTGTAGGGCTGGCTTTTATTTATTTGATGTATGTATTCAATGATCGTAGCTTTTTCCTCATGCTTTCCATGCGAGAAATTCAGTCGAAAAACATTGACGCCAGCTTTTACTAATTCTAGCAGTTTATCGTATGTGTTGCAAGAGGGGCCAACTGTAGCTACAATTTTTGTGCGCTTGGTAGCGTGTTGCTTACCGGCCTCGTTGTCATATTCTTGATGTAAATATTTTCCAATATTTTTTGTCATAGTTAGCGTTATTTAGCTTGCCAGGATTTTTACTATCTCCAGCCACTCATCACTGATTTTTCCCTTTGTTTTTACAGCCTGTTCAAGTGGAATATAGTTCATCTTATTGTCCTGTATTCCTACAAAAACATTATGTCGGCCCTGAAGCAAACTTTCTACTGCATGATAGCCCATACGACTGGCTATGATTCTGTCGAGACAACTGGGAGATCCCCCTCGTTGAATATGTCCCAAAATACAAACGCGTATTTCAGCTTTTGGTAGATTCTCCTTTAAAACCTTGCTCACTTGATCAGCACCTCCAAAGTCATCTCCCTCCGCTACCACAATCAGGTTAACCATTTTTTTGCGACGTTCCTTTTCTTTTAAGGACTTGATGATAGAATTGATATCAGTTTTTCTTTCCGGTATCAAAATGTTTTCTGCTCCAGTTGCAATACCACTGTGTAGGGCAATATAGCCAGCATCGCGTCCCATTACCTCAATGACAAATACACGATCGTGGGCATCCATCGTGTCTCGGATCTTATCTATGGCTTCTACGGCGGTATTTACTGCAGTGTCAAAACCGATAGTAAAATCAGTGCCAGAAATATCTTTATCAATGGTTCCGGCAAGTCCTATGCAGGGTATATTAAATTCCGAACTGAATTTTACGGCACCTCTAAAAGATCCATCTCCTCCAATAATTACTAGTCCGTCGATTCCTCTTTTTTTAAGATTGTCATAGGCTTTTTGTCTTCCTTCTTTTTCCATGAATTCCAAACAACGAGCAGTTTTTAGAATTGTACCACCTCGTTGAATGATATTTGCAACAGAACGCCCATTCATCTTGACTATATCATCTTCAATCAGGCCTTGATAACCACGCATGATACCATACACCTCTAGCCCATAATATAATCCTGTCCTTACTACTGCACGGATTGCTGCATTCATTCCAGGGGAGTCTCCTCCAGAGGTTAGCACACCGATTTTCGTAACTTTTGATGACATAGTTTAAAAAAAATTAAGATGCTAAGGTACGTGTTTTCTTTAGCTTTACTCTATGAAAATACTGGTTACAGGTGCTAATGGATTTTTGGGGCACTATCTCTGTCATTCCTTGTTATTGCAAGGGCATATGGTAGTAGCAACAGGGAGAGGCCCTTGCAGGTTACCTTTTTCTTCCTTTTCTTCTTTTACCTATTTTCCAATGGATTTAGCTGATGTTAATCAAGTCAGAACGATCGTTAGTCAGCATAATTTTGATTTTATATTTCACGGAGCCGCTATTGGTAAACCCGACGAATGTGAGACCAATAAAAAATTAGCTACTCTTGTTAATACACAAGGAACTGCTTGGATGTTGGAATGTGCTGCTGATTCCGCTGTTCCCTTTTGTTACATTTCAACTGATTTTGTTTTTGATGGTAAAACAGGCAGTTATGGCGAGGAGGACCTGGTAAATCCCGTAAATCACTATGGTGTTACAAAGGCAAATGCAGAATTGTTGGTGAAAGCTTATCCTGGAGATTGGAGTATTGTGAGAACTGTTTTGGTGTACGGCCGTCCTATGACAGGGCGTTCTAACTTGCTGTCTATTGTACAAGAGAAATTGTCAAAAGGACAAACTTATGCGGTAGTTGATGATCAAGTTAGAACACCCACCTATGTCAAAGACTTAGTTGCTGGATTAATCTTGCTTATGGAAAAACGTGTCAAGGGTGTCTATCATTTGTGTGGGGAGGAGGTGTTGACTCCCTATCAAATGGCGGTGCACACAGCAGACTTGCTCGGTTTAAATCAGGATCTTTTGATTCGAACCAACTCCGCATCATTGCAACAACCAGCTACCAGACCTTTGATTACAGGATTAAGCATCAATAAAGCAAAAGCAGAGTTGGGTTTTGCTCCTCAAACCTTTGAGCAAGGACTCCGAGACACCTTTGCGTCAAATTAGTTCATCATAAGAATATTCACACTACGCTGTAAAATATTGAAAGCAATTTCTGCCATTAAATTTTCTTTATCCAGGGTAGGGTTAACCTCGGTGATTTCAAAGCAACAGATTTTTCTGTTTTGCATGAACTTACTTACTAAATCCTCAGCCTCTCTTTCGCGAAGACCATTTCCAACGGGCGTGCCAGTGCCTTTTGAAATTGAAGCATCTAGGCAATCTACATCAAAAGAAAGATAAATGTCAGTACAATCAGACAAGTAACGAAGGATTGACCTGACAATATTTTCAGCCCCTTTGCTTCGTACCTCTTTTGCGGATATTTTCTTGATGCCCAGACGGTCCAATAAATTTTTTTCTTCTTTTTCAAAATCTCGAAGGGAAATAAAAACAATATCATCTGGAGAAACCTTAGGGCAGATTTTGCCGATGTGTTTTAGTTTATGCCAGTACTCCAGCGTAAGAGGGTCTGGTTTGTGTACTGCGCATTCTTTATTATCCATACCTAACGAAATTGCCATGGGCATTCCATGCATATTGCCCGATGGAGTAGTGTAGGGGGTATGTAAGTCTGCGTGCGCATCAATCCAAATTACCCCTAGCTTGCTTTTGGGTTTTGCCATTCGAATACCAGCAATAGTGGCTCCAGCTGTAGCGTGGTCACCGCTTAAGACCACTGGAAAAAAATTATTTTTTAAAGTGTCGCTCACTGCTTTGCCCACCCGTTCGTACATGGTGTGCATACCTTTAATACGCTTGGCGTAGGGGGATTCTATCGGTTCGTGGAGTAATTTATTCTCAGTGGGTATTTTTTCTGATGGAAAATGAATAAAAAAATTGCTCATAAAGTCCAGTGCTGCAATTTTGATCGCTTCCACCCCTAAACTTGCCCCCCGGGTACCTGCACCAATTTCTGAGGGAACTTCTATGATCTTGATATTTTTCATAGGACCTCAAAGGTAAGGCCAAGTTCTGCCTAGCTGTCTAAATCTGCGTTAATTCTATTACCATTGCTGGGTAGAGTAGGATTTGTTAAGGGGGGTGCTTACATTTGCATTGCTAAAAATCAGCTATTTATGTCTAGGTCAATTGCATTCAGAGAAGCCCTTCGTGAAGCCATGTCAGAGGAGATGCGTAGAGATGAACGTGTTTTTCTAATGGGAGAAGAGGTTGCCGAGTATAATGGTGCATACAAAGTGAGCCAGGGAATGCTGGCTGAGTTTGGGGCTAAACGAGTTATTGATACTCCTATCTCAGAGTTGGGTTTTGCGGCAGTTGGCGTTGGGGCAGCACAAAACGGACTTCGTCCCATTGTTGAATTCATGACCTGGAATTTTGCGGTATTGGCTTTAGATCAAATTTTAAATACAGCTTCTAAAATGCTGGCAATGAGTGGTGGACAAATTACTTGTCCAATAGTTTTTAGAGGGCCAAATGGTTCTGCCGGTCAGCTAGGAGCCCAGCACTCTACGGCATTTGAATCTCTTTATGCAAATATTCCTGGCTTAAAGGTGGTGTCTCCAAGTAATGGGTATGATGCAAAGGGGCTTTTAAAGCAAGCAATTCGCTACGAGGAGGATCCTGTTGTTTTCATGGAAAGTGAAGTTATGTATGGAGATAAGTCAATTGTTCCTGCAGAGGAATATTACATTGAGCTTGGAAAAGCTGCAGTGGCAAGAAATGGTAGGGATGTTACCATTGTCTCTTTTAACAAAATGATGAAGGTAGCACTTGGAGCTGCAGAAGAGCTTGAAAAGGAAGGGGTCAGTGCTGAGGTAATTGACCTCAGAACAATTCGCCCTCTAGACTGGAAAACAGTTTTAGAAAGCGTTCAAAAGACTAATCGTTTAGTAATTGTGGAAGAGCAATGGCCTTTTGCATCGGTATCCTCAGAGTTGTCCTATAGAATTCAAAAGGAAGGGTTTGATTACTTAGATGCGCCCATTCGTCGAATTACTGCAGCAGATGCTCCTTTGCATTATGCTCCCAACCTGGTTACCGCAGCGCTGCCTGATGTATCCAGAACAGTCAAGTTGGTCAAAGAAGTAATGTATCAACTAAAGTAATATGCCTCTTCAACATTTTCTATTTGTCTTACTTGTTAGCACACTTTTAGTTTTCCTGCCCTCATTTGGTTTGGCTAAGTTGTTTAAAAAGGCAGGAGAACAAACCTGGAAAGCATATATCCCTTTTTATAACACGTGGGTCATGCAGCGTTTAAATGGAAGACCCATGCATTGGGTTTTCTGGCAATTTATCCCTGTGGTTGGCTGGTTTATTACTCCAGGTATCTTTATTGAGTTTTCAAAAGTTTTTGGTCGATTCTCATTACTGGATCACGCGGCTGCAGTTTTGTTAGCTCCTTTTTATTTTCCCTGGCTGGCCTCTCAAGATGACATCTCTTACATAGGAAAGGAGGGCGTACAACGCTATCAAAAGCCTGCTTGGCGAGAATGGTTTGATGCGGCAGTATTTGCAATTGTAGCCGCAACAATAATTAGAACTTTTGTTTTTGAAGCCTACACCATTCCATCTGGATCCATGGAAAAAAGTCTCCTTGTTAACGATTTTCTTTTTGTCAGCAAGTTGAGTTATGGCCCCAGAGTACCCAACACACCGCTGTCGGTGCCCTTTGTTCACAACTACATGCCATTCGGCTCAAATAAAAAGTCGTACACCACATTTGGAGCGCTCCCCTATATTCGTTGGTTTTCTTCACCTGTACAACGAAATGATGCTGTGGTATTCAATTTTCCAGCAGGAGACACGGTTATTAATTTACCCGAGTATCAATCAAAAGATCCTTATTACGATGTGTGTCGTCGCCTTGGAAATGGCAACATTGATGAAGGAAGAAAAATTGTTTTGAATGATCCTGTAACTTACCCATTAGCTATACATGCGAATGATAAAACGGATAATTACATTAAACGTTGTGTAGCTATTCCTGGCGATTTACTTAGCCTGAGAGGGGGGCAATTATTTATTGATGGTAAGCAAATGCCACCACCTCCAGATGCTCAATATACTTACTCATTTCGATCTACAGTTCCTCTTGATCCTGAAATCATGAAGGAGGAGTTTAATACCACTGAGTTTGGTATGGATATGTCAGGTCGTTATGTGATTAATTTACCCTACAACAAAGTTGCAAAGTTCAAAAGTCAACCTTTCTTGGAGGGGCCTCTAGTTGCAGATGATGAAACGTATGAGGCTAGTGCCGTGGCTGATATGGATCCACGAACCACTTCTGGAGATGTATATCCCTACGATACTACTTATTTTAAATGGACAAAAGATAATTATGGCCCGATCTGGATTCCCCAAAAAGGCGTTTCTATTCCGTTGAATGATTCTACTTACACTCTTTATGAACGAGTAATTCGAGTGTATGAGAATAATGTATTGTATCGTCAGGATGGGAAAATTTATTTAAATGGCCAACCAACAACCCGCTACCAATTTAAAATGAATTATTACTGGATGATGGGGGATAATCGACATGGTTCACAAGATTCACGATTTTGGGGTTTTGTTCCGGAGGATAGAATTGTAGGTAAAGCTTGGCTGATTTGGTTTAGTTGGGAGAATGGCCCACGTTGGAACCGATTGTTTCGCACGGTCAAATAACTTAACTTTAAAGGCTCCGTTTTGGAGCCTTTTTAATTTTTATGGAAAAAGAACTGCATCAGTTTCATTATTATCGGGTTAGAGAGCGAGCTGGGATGTCACAGGATGACAAGGCCCTGCTAGAAGCAGCTAACCAAGCGGCAAGGGACGCCTATGCTCCTTATTCTAAATTCAGGGTAGGAGCTGCTGCAAGACTTGTGAATGGTCATATTATTCTTGGGTCTAACCAGGAAAATGCATCTTATCCAGTTGGGATTTGTGCAGAGCGGGTGTTGTTGGGTAATGCAGCAGTACAATTTCCAGGAATTGCAATCGATACGATTGCCATTACCTACCTATATGCTGATAGGAAAAGTGATACCCCCGTATCACCGTGTGGGATGTGCAGGCAGGCGTTGACAGAATTTGAATCACGAGTTCGTCATCCCATGCGACTTTTACTAGCTGGTGAGCAGGGTGATGTACTTATGCTAGATAATGCCCAAGTATTACTTCCCTTTGTTTTTCAAAGTCAACATTTATTTTAACATCAAAATTTTAGAGATGAAGACTCCCCGTTCTAAATCGAGAAGAAAGTTCATTAAAGAGGCGGGCTTAGCTGCTACCGGATGGATGATTATTCCCCGTTCGGTTTTGGGAAAGGGCTTTATTGCGCCAAGTGATAAATTAAATATAGCTGGAATTGGAGTGGGTGGGCAGGGCGCTGGTGACCTTGCGCAAGTTGCAAAAAGTCCTTATGTGAATATTGTTGCATTGTGCGATGTTGACGATAGACAAGCTGTTCGTTCTCGAAAATCGTATCCCAAAGCAAATTACTACAAGGATTTCAGAGAGATGCTCTCTAAAGAAAGGGATACGATTGACGCTTGTACCATTTCAACGCCTGATCATACACATGCTGTTGCTACACTTGCTGCTATGCAATTAGGCAAGCATGTCTACACGCAAAAGCCTTTGACTCATGATATCTATGAAGCGAGAGTATTAACAGCGGCAGCAAAACGTTACAAAGTAGTAACACAAATGGGAAATCAAGGAGGCTCAGGGGATGGCGTTCGTGTTGCTCAAGAAATCTATAATGCAGGATTAATCGGAGAGGTTGTAGAAGCACAAGCATGGACAAATCGTCCGGTTTGGCCTCAAGGTATGCCTGCACCCACTGGTAATTTCACAATACCAGCTGAGCTGGATTGGAATCTGTGGTTGGGTACTGCCGACTATATCCCTTATAATCCTACTTATCTTCCCTTTAATTGGAGAGGTTGGTGGGCATTTGGAACAGGTGCATTGGGGGATATGGCCTGCCACATTATGGATCCCATTTATCGGATCTTACCGATCCTTTACCCCTCATCTGCAGAATGTAGTGTGGCTACTATTTGGCGAGAAATGTGGAATGATACGCCAGCTTCAGAGGCTTGTCCTCCATCTTCAATCATACACTTGAATTATCCTCGAACAGATGGAAAGGGCTCCATTAAAGTTTCATGGTATGATGGAGGTCTGCTTCCTCCCCGGCCAGAGGAGCTTTCTCCAGAAGAACCATTCGGGAACTGGGATGGTGGCGTACTCTTTATTGGAACAAAAGGTAAATTATTGATGGACTGTTATGGCGCTAATCCACGATTGCTGCCAACTAGACTAATGAAAGAAATCGAATTACCAAAACCTAGTTTATCTCGTGTGCCTGAGGGCCATTATATTCAATGGGTCAATGCCTGTATAGCTGGGTATGGAAAAGGTGTTACAAGTTCGCCCTTTGAATATGCAGGCCCATTTACGGAAAGTATTCTAATGGGTAACCTGGCTATTAGAAGCTGGATGATTAAAAACCCAACGCTTAAAGGTTGGGAGGATAAATATTTGGGTCGTAAGAAACTGCTTTGGGACGCATCTTCAATGCGTGTTACCAATTTCGATGAGGCTAATCAATTTGTAAAAAGGAAGTATCGTGAAGGGTGGTCTGTTTCGCTCTGATTATTTATATTTTTAAATAGCGAGCCAACTCTTTTAGCTCAGTAATTTTATATCCTTCCTTAAGAGGGTCATAGGATTTAGCCAACAGTTTTAATATGTAAATAATCGTCTCAATATTTGTTAGTGGTCTAAGGTATTCCTGATTCAGTGGTTCATTGATCCTTTTAAAATATGTCTCTATGTCTCGGTATGTATAGATTTGCCCGCCAGAAGGGTCCATAAAAAACGTTGCATTTTGTGCATCATCCTCTTGCGAGGGTTTTACATAAGCTAAAATAAACTGATCAGGTATTTGTATAGCTCGCACGGGAAGATCTAGCAATTCGCAGAGCACTAGATATAATAAACCGTTGCCCGCTTGCGTACCTTTTTTATTAGAAAGAACATTTTGGATAAAGAAGTCTTCTGTTCTGCTCTCTTCTCTAGTAACTGTTCTAAGCCCAAAGTATCCGTAAAGAATATTGTGAAAAACATTTACTTGTTCTAGTGGGGTCAAATAATTGTTCAGTTCAAGCCAGATATTTCTTCTGAGTCTTTCGGTATCCGTAATAACAGGGGCTGTAGCTAGATCTGGATATTGAAAAGTGGCCACTAATAGGGCACCCGTTAATAACTCATGACGAGAAGCTTCTTTCCAATCAGTGAAATTTCGAGTTAGTTCTCGGTACTGTAACCGATGAATCAATCCTTCAATTCTATTTTGAACTTGTTCGTTGGGAATTGTTTCCCACCAGTGTTCGAGGGTGGGTATAATTGTTGATCCATAATCAACAATTCTAGCTGAAACAGCACCAAATACTTCCTCGTCCGGATCGTCAATTAAATTTAATAAGGCCGAAATTTCTTTGGGTGTTCCCATGCACACAATTTCATGTATGAAATTGGTTTTACGAAGTGGAACTTTTCCACATACCTTGAAAGTGGATTATTTAGGGGAGTCTTTTTGCAACAACTAGCCAATCCCATGGGCGAGGTTGTTTAAGCCAGCGGGGAGGTTTGATAAACTCAGTGTTCCAGTTGTACTCAATTTTTTTAAAATCAAGGGGAGTGAATTGATGTAGCGTTAAATTCATTGAAAGTTCATCCGCTAGAAAGTGTTTATGAGGTACATTATCAATATCTAGTACTCCTTGTTTAAGATTTTTCCAATTTTTTAAAGCCTTTTCTTTTGAAATCTTTTCATTATAACTCCTAGAATCTATTTTGAATTGTTGTTGAATTATTCTGGTTAATAGATATGATTCAAGGGAGGGGACTGTTAAAATAAGCACACCGCCTGGCTTGATACTACTTTTTAGATTTTTAAAAAAAATACTTCTATCGCTGGCATCTGGTGTTAACAGGGCATTGATACAAACGCCTAGTTCTGCTGGTGCCAGACGCATTTTTTTGTTGCTCATATCGCCTTGCTTATAAGTAATATTCGCAAGGTTGGGGTATAGCGACTTGGCAATTTTTAAATTATTCGAAGAGATGTCCAAGGCCACCACATTTTTGAATAAAGGAGATAGGAGGGGCAGCCATTTTCCAACAGCGCAGCCAATATCGATTACCTGATGTTTGGGGTTTGCGTATTTACGAATTGCCTTTGCAATCCATTTTTTTTTATCATTTTGAAGCACATCAAATATTTCTTCCTGGTAGTTCGGGGCCATTTTCTCCCAGTAATTGCGCTTCATGATTTATTTCTTTTTTTTAGGGCTTGCTTTGGTTGTTTTCTTGCCTGTGACTTTAGTGCTCTTTTTTGCAAATGCACCTGGAACCTGAGTTTCAATGATGGCTTTTACGGCTTCCAAGGATAAGTTTTTTGCCTCTTCAACGGTAGTTCGCGATCCGTCTTCTTTTTTAGGAAGGTAAATTAATTTTTTACCATAACGAACCAACGGTCCCCAGCGTCCATTTTCTAGACTGATTTTTTCTTCTGGCCATCTGGTAATGTACCTGTTTTCCTCTTTCTTGATTTTTGCTTCAATTAATTCATGCATTTCAGCCTCGGATAAGTTAGCAAAATCATAGCGACGTGGTACGTTGATAAAAATCCCATCCCATTTGATATAGGGGCCAAAACGGCCACTGCCTTTTGTGATTGCTTTTTGTTGGAAAGTTCCAACTGGGGCATCGGCCTTTTGTTTTTCTTTAATGTACGCTATTGCTTTATCTAGTCCAACCGTACCTAAATCGGTACCCTTTGGTAAGGAAACAAACTCTTCTCCCCATTTAATATACGGTCCAAAACGTCCCACATTTACCGATACTTCTTTATCCTCATATTTCCCCATAGGGCCCTGAGCTCCAAATAGGGCTAGTGCTTCTTCAAAAGTTATGGTTTCGATACTTTGACCTGTGGGAATTTTTGCAAAACGCGGCTTTTCCGTATCATCCGCCTTTCCAATTTGAATCATGGCGCCATAACGCCCCATCCTTGCAATAACGGGCTTTCCAGATTCGGGATCTAAACCAAGCTCTCTTTCACCCTTGATTCGTTCTGCAGTTTCAATTGTTTTATCAACATCTTTCTTAAAAGGCTTGTAAAAGTCTTTTATCATGCTATTCCACTTCAAATTTCCAGTGGCAACTTCATCAAACTCATTTTCGATTTTAGCAGTGAACCCGTAGTCCATTACATCATCAAAATACTGCAATAAAAAATCTGTGACCACTAATCCTAGGTCTGAAGGAAATAGTTTAGACTTTTCTGCCCCCGTATTTTCTTGCTCAAGGGTTTTGCTAATCTTGTCATTTTTTAATAACAAAACCTGGAAGTCTCTTCTTGTTCCATCTTTATCTCTTTTTTCTACATATCCTCTCTTTAGGATGGTGGAAATGGTGGGTGCGTATGTAGAAGGTCTTCCAATTCCTAATTCTTCTAATTTTTTTACCAATGAGGCCTCTGTATACCTGGGAAGGGGGCGGCTAAATCGTTCAATTGCTTTCATTGAAATAAGCGGTAAAGCCTGTCCTTTTTTTAACGGCGGAAGCATACCTTCCTCTTGTTCGTTTTCTTTTTCGTCATCATCTCGGTCTTCACGGTACACTTTCAGAAATCCATCAAACTTTAGTACTTCTCCTGATGCAGTAAGTTCCTCTGTTTGGCCTGAAATACTAATTTGGGCAGTAGTCTTCTCTAACTCGGCATCTGCCATCTGGCTTGCCATGGTTCTCTTCCAAATTAATTCGTAAAGCTTAGCCCATTCTGCCTCTTTAATGGTGGCATTGTCCATGTATGTCGGGCGAATAGCTTCGTGTGCCTCTTGGGCAGACTCATTTTTATTCTTGAATTTTCTAAACTGGTGATATTTTTCTCCGTATTGAGCACGAACGGTTTCACTAATTGCCGCCAATGCAGTATCGCTTAAATTGACACTATCGGTACGCATATAAGTGATGTATCCGTTTTCGTATAATTTTTGAGCAATCAACATGGTCCTGGAAACCCCATAACCAAGTTTTCTTGATGCTTCTTGCTGCAGTGTTGAGGTAGTGAAGGGAGGGGCAGGCGATCTTTTCCCCGGTTTTACTTGAATGGATGAAACGGTGTAAGAAGCACCAATGCAATTCTTCAGAAATGTATTTGCATTTTCAGCGGAGCTTTGTTTTTTACCCTCAGCTTGAAACTGAACCATTTTTCCGTCTAAATCCTTCGCGGAAAAAAGCGCTTCTATTTTAAAGTGGCTAACCGGTATAAACGTATTTATTTCTCTTTCTCTCTCAACAATTAACCGAACAGCTACACTTTGTACTCGTCCTGCACTTAAATTGTTACGCATGCTCATTTTTCTCCAGAGCACAGGGCTTAATTCAAAACCTACTATCCGATCTAGTATTCGTCTTGCTTGTTGCGCCATTACCAGGTTCATGTCAACTTTCCTGGGTTTTTTCACTGCAGCTTGTATGGCTGGCTTGGTTATTTCGTGGAATACAATACGCTTAGCTTTTTTGGGATCGAGACCAAGCACTTCGCAAAGATGCCAGCTGATGGCCTCCCCCTCACGGTCCTCATCCGTAGCAAGCCACACCTCTTTTGACTTTTTTGCCAGAGAGGTTAACTCTTTTACAACTTTCTCTTTATCTGCAGCTACTTTGTAACGTGGGGTAAAGTCTTTTTCAAGATCAATTCCCATTCCCGCTTTTTCGAGATCCCTGATATGCCCGAAGCAACTTTTTACTTGAAATTCCTTTCCCAGGATTTTCTCGATGGTTTTTGCTTTTGCAGGGCTCTCTACTATTAATAAATTGGTTGCCATTTGTACAAAAAATTTGCTGCTGGAAAGGCCGCAAGTTAGGCAAGAATAGGAAAAATTATTTTAAAGCCCATATAAGTCCCTCATCTTGGCAGATATATTACCTTTGCATCCGCTATGTACACAATCCGATTTACATTTGAACAAGCTGGATTAGCCCCCCAGACACTCCAGGAGGTTAAACCCGGACAAAGTTTGCTAGAAGTTGCACTTTTAAACAATATTGAGCTTCATCATAATTGTGGGGGAGTCTGTGCTTGTAGCACTTGTCACCTTTATGTTGAAAAGGGCCAAGAGTTTCTGGAGGAGATCAGTGATAAGGAAGAAGATTTCATTGACCGCGCCGTGAATCCTCGTCTTAACTCAAGACTAGGCTGTCAATGTGTGCTCCAGGATGGACAAGGGGAACTTGAAGTCAGAATTCCTGACCAATCTCAATTTTTGGGCGAATAATATTAATACTATGGCACATTTTGAACCCCCTATTGGATGGAGTGATCATGAAGATATCGCCCTCAAACTATACGAAAGATTTGGGGATGATTTTACTGAAAGTAAAATTTATCGTATCCGTTTTACAGAGCTTTTAGAATGGATCTTGGAAATTCCCGGATTTACTGGAAAAAGAGAGGAGAGTACAGAGGGGCATTTGGAAATGATCCAAAGTGCCTGGGTGTATGAGTGGCGGGATAATCAAAAATAAAATGCAAATGGACCACTCTTTTGAAAGTGTCAAAGCCTTCTTTTTTGACATGGACGGGGTGCTTACGGATGGTAGTGTGTTACTTGCTTCTGACAATATGCAGCTGCGAGTAATGAATATTAAAGATGGCTATGGTCTTCAATTTGCAATCAAGAAAGGTTATTTGATTTTTGTGGTTTCAGGTGCAACCAGCCAGCCCGCTTCAAATCGACTTAAAAATTTAGGAATAACGCAAATCCATATGGGAGTAGTGGACAAGCGCAAGTTGGTAATTGAGCTAATCAACCAGTTTAAACTTACTCCTAACGAGGTTCTATACATGGGCGATGACATTCCGGATCTGGACGCTATGCAATTATGTGGAATGGTTTGTTGCCCTGCTGATGCTGTTCCAGAAGTAAAATCGATCTCTCATTATATCGCATCCCATAAAGGTGGAAGAGGTTGTGTGCGTGAGGTCATTGAAAAGGTCTTACGTTCAAGGGGGGATTGGCAAATTGATACAGTCATTGCTTCCCAATAAATTGATGTGAAAAATGAATGGTGTCCTTGGAATATGCAGGCTGATCAGGTTGCCGAACCTACTCTTTATTGGCTTGACACAATGGATGTTGCAATGGTGTATTTATGAGCCCATTTACAAGGGTGTAATTCCAAGCAGTGATGCTATCCATTTTTATTATTTATTAGGAGCTTCCTTGCTTATCGCAGCTGGAGGATATATAATCAATGATTATTTTGATGTAGCCATCGATGAGGTAAACCGCCCAAATAGGCTGGTGGTTGGTAAAATCATTAGCAGACGTATGGCTATGGTACTACATTTTCTTTGTAGTAGTTTGGGGCTTTTTTTTACTTACTGCTCTATTGCTTCAACGGCTCAATTATATCTTGTGCCCTTGAATTTTTTAGCTATACTGTTATTGTGGTTTTACTCTGTTCGTTTTAAAAAGAGTTTCCTGCTTGGAAACTTATTAATATCCATCTTAGTTGCATGGACGATAATTATTTTTTTTCTTTCCAAGATCAATCCTGTAGCGCTAGTGAAGGGAGAGGAGCTTCGTCAAGCCTGGTTCTATCAGTTATGTTTTCTTTACGCAGGATTTGCATTTCTTTCTACGATGGCTCGAGAACTAATGAAGGATGTTCAAGACAGGGAAGGAGATCGTAGACATGGTTGTAAAACATTGCCAATTGTTTGGGGTATTCCGGTTGCCCGATTTATCACATTGATTTGGCTTCTGCTTCTATTGATTTTGCTATTGGTGGTTATGGTTTACTTATTGCAGTTTAAAATGAGGGTTGCTTGTTTGTATGCTTTTATTTTTCTGGTTTGTCCACTTTTGTACCTAACAAAAAATGTGGCTCGGGCAACTACTGAACGTGATTTTGGGTTTTTAAGTAAGCAAATGCGTTGGATTTTGCTCGCTGGAATTTTGTCAATGATTTTCTTCTATTTTTAATCTATGAAGCCCCTAATCTTAGCCTCTCAGTCTCCTCGACGTAAACAATTGTTGGAATGGGCCTCTATACCTTTTACCGTTGTGGTCAGCGATGTGGAGGAGTCATTTCCGCCTACACTTACTAAGGATGAAGTACCTGTTTTTATCGCTAGAAAAAAAGCACATGCTGTAAAGCCACGTTGTGAAAGTGATGCTGTTATCTTGGCTGCTGATACTGTGGTGGTGCTTGATGAGCATATAATTGGAAAGCCGGTTCATCGCGAAGAGGCAATTAGTATGTTGCTCTCCTTATCAGGCGTCACTCACCAAGTTATAACTGGCGTTGTTATGTTGCAGGATGAATATGAGGTGAGCTTTTCTCAAACCACTTCAGTTACATTTCACCCACTAACATTGGCTCAAATCGAGCATTATGTGGATCAATACAAGCCCTATGACAAAGCAGGTGGTTATGCCATTCAAGAGTGGATTGGTGTAATAGGAATTGAGTCTATTGAGGGAGATTTTTACAATGTAATGGGATTACCCGTTAGTCGGGTTATACATCATTTGCAGCAACTTTAGTAACCCACTCATTCCAGTTGATTGATATGTTAATCTCAGGGTGCAAACTCTTAAATACAGGGCAGTTTTCTCCAGTTTTTTTTAACACTTGCTTGTTATGCTCATCAAGTTCCTTGAGGTGTGCAGGGACAAAAACGGTAAGTTCTATGGCACCAACTCTTCGTGGTGTTGCCGACATTATTTTATTCACATCAATTTTCATGCCTTCCAGTGAAAGGTTCATTTGTTTGGCCTTGATGCCCATTACAGTTAGCATACAAGCGGCTAAGCTGGTCGCCAAAAGGTCCGTAGGGGAAAATTGTTCTCCTTTTCCATGGTTATCTACTGGAGCATCCGTGTAGATTAGCGATTGACTCTGTAAATGAACACAGCTTGTTCTTAAATTCCCTTGGTATTCAACGGTGGAAGTCATTCTCAATAATTTTCATAAATTTACGTTTGATATTTAAAATATAAGTAGTGCAAAAATATTTTCTCTTCTTATTTAGTTTTCTTTTGGTTGCTCAACTGCAAGCTCAACTTACGATTGATCGCCAAGAAAGTCGAGAAGATCGAAAAGCAGAAAAACGAAGAAAAATCAATGCACTTATTCGGCAGGCAGAAGAGGGCACCTTAGTTTATACCAAGCATAGCATTTTTGGATTCCAAGCCCGCTCTAATGGGTACGGACTTTTATATGAGCTTGGCAAAATGAAAACACCACTTCGCTCAACAACCTATCGAGTTGAATTGACCGAAATAAAGCATCCAAAGGAGAATCGTTTTCAAAATTTATCAAACCCTTTTTTATTTATTAGTAACCCATACATCTATGGTAAGGTGAATAATTTTTATCAACTTTCCCTTGGGTTGGGGCAGCAGCGTTTAATTGGCCAAAAAGGAAACAAAAATGGCGTTTCTGTTTCTTGGAATTATAATGGAGGTCTCGCTGTAGGGTTACTTAAGCCTTACTATGTTCAAGTTGAAGATCCATCAGGCACTAACACTAAGTACATTAAATATACCCCCCAGGACTCTATTCTCTTTTTAGGCCCCTCCATTTTGGGAGCAGGTGGTTTTTGGCGAGGATGGAATGAATTACGTATAAAGCCCGGCGCTTTTGCTAAAACTTCTCTTCGATATGACTACGGAAGATTCAACGAAGTGGTGAGTGCACTTGAAATAGGCTGTAGTATCGAATATTACCCAGGAGGTGTACCAATTATGGCTTTGCAAAAGGATAAGCCACTTTTTTTCCAAGCTTCCATTGCAATTCTCTTTGGAAGAAGAAAGTAGCTAAATCCTACCTTTGCATCATGTCCCAAATGCCTGATTCCGTTTTTGTTCCTCAGACGCAGCGTAAAAAGCCAGATTGGCTCCGAGTTAAGTTACCAATAGGAGAAAATTATAAGCATGTAAGGCAATTGGTTGATCAGCACAAGTTGCATACCATATGTGAGAGTGGTAATTGTCCTAATATGGGGGAGTGTTGGGGTGCCGGCACGGCTACCTTTATGATATTGGGTAATGTATGCACACGAAGTTGTGGTTTTTGTTCTGTGGCAACAGGCCGCCCTCCTGCAGTTGATTGGGACGAACCGCAGCGAGTTGCTGAAGCAATTTTGCTGATGAAGGTTAAGCATGCTGTAATTACTTCGGTTGATCGAGATGAATTACCAGATGGGGGTTCAACTATTTGGTTTAATACAATAAAGGCGGTAAAAAATTTATCTCCCACTACAACATTGGAAACCCTTATCCCTGATTTCAAGGGTAAGAAAGAGGACATAGAAAGAATTATTGAAGCTTCTCCAGAAGTGGTTAGTCATAATATTGAAACCGTTGAACGCCTGACTCGTCAAGTAAGGGTACAAGCAAAGTATTGGCGTAGTATGGAAGTAATTCGAACCTTGAAAGAAGGTGGAATGCGCACAAAAAGTGGTATCATGCTCGGATTGGGTGAAGAAAAAGAAGAAGTTATACAGACCTTACGAGATTTGAAAGATAATGGCTGCGACGTTGTAACAATTGGGCAATACCTTCAACCTACAAAAAAGCATTTGCCTGTAGTAAGGTTTGTTCACCCCGATGAATTTGCCGCTTTTCGTGAAATTGGTTACCAACTTGGACTGGACTACGTAGAAAGTGGTCCATTAGTTCGTTCTTCTTATCATAGTGAAAAGCATGTGATACCTGGCTATGGTAGGTCGCAGTGGCAATTGTCGCAAACCACATAATTACATGCGAAAGGCTTTCACTTTTGTATATTTTTTTTTACAAACCATTAGTTTGTTTTCCCAACAGACTTGGGTTCGTGTTGATAGTTTATATACTCCTCTTCCTAGCTCAATTCAAGTATGGAAGTCGATTAGGCCAGTAGATAATAAACCCTCCATTGTTTATCTTGTTCGTGCTAATTTATCAGATCCCAATTTGATATTTACGGCCGATACCAGCTACAAAAGAAGACTTACTCCCAGGCAATTTTTTGAAAAAAATAAAGAGCCATTACTAGTTGTGAATACCAGTTTTTTTTCGTTCACAACCAATCAAAATTTAAATGTCTTGATTCGCGATGGAATCCAGCTCGCTTTTCAGGTTCACGCCATACCTGGGAAGGGTAGAGATACACTTACCTGGAAACATCCATTAGGTAGTGCTATCGGAATCAATAAAAAACTAAAAGCTGATGTTGCCTGGGTTTTCACCGATTCATTTTCTAAATACCCTTTAGCCATACAAGCGCCAGTAAGTCCCCTCAAGGATAGTCATTCAGTTTTTACTAAAAAAACATTCAAAGCATTGACCCCTTTGGATAATCGGGCAAAGCGATGGAAAATGAAAACAGCTGTAGGCGGTGGGCCTGTGCTGGTACAGCGTAATGCAATTGCAATATCGAATGAGCAAGAAATGAAATTTGCCGGACGAGCAATTGAGGATCGTCATCCCCGGACAGCTATCGGTTATTCCAAAGATGGTTGGCTTTTGATTTTAGTAGCGGAGGGAAGAAGACCAGGTATTGCAGAGGGCTTGACGCTAAAACAAACTGCTCAGCTGTTATTAGAGTGGGATTGTGAAGAAGGATTAAATCTCGATGGTGGAGGTAGTAGTTCTTTATTAATTAATGGAAAGCGCACCATAACCCCCTCTGATAAAGAAGGGGAGCGGGCTGTACCGGGTGTTTTCCTTATTCATAGGAAAAACTAGTCCTCTTCCCAAACAAGTGCGCTGGCGCCAAGGATTGCCGCATCAGCCTCCTTCAAATTGCTAAATACCAGTTTTACTTTATTCTTAAATACCTGCACAAGGTTGGCCTCCATGGCTTCTCTTGTTGGGTTAAGAATTAAATCCCCTGCTTTGGTAAGTCCTCCAAACAAAACAATTGCTTCAGGGGAGGAGAACATCACAAAATTTGCGAGAGCCTCTCCAAGCAATTGACCTGTAAATTGGAAGATCTCTAAAGCAATTTTATCACCAGCTATTGCACATTCATATACTTTTTCGCTGGTTAGATCCTCTGGTTTTATTTCTCGTAACAAGCTGGGCAATGTTGGATATTGCTCCAACATTTCTAACGCTGTTTCTCGAACTCCGGTAGCTGAGGCATATGCCTCTAAGGGGCCTCGGATCCCAGTTCCCTTGTGTAGCCGTCCACCCGGTCTAATTATGGTATGTCCAAGTTCGCCTGCAAAGCCATCATGTCCTAGTACAATTTTTCCATTGATAAAGATGCCACTTCCGACGCCCGTACCTAATGTGATTGTAATAAAGTCTTTCATTCCTTTTGCGCATCCATATTGTTGCTCTCCAGCAGCTGCTGCATTTGCATCATTAGTTAATTTAACACGCATGCCGAATTTTTCTTGTATCATAGAAGCAAGCGGAACTATGCCCTTCCATTTTAAATTAGCTGCATGTTCAATATTGCCTGTATAGTAATTGCCATTAGGTGCGCCAATCCCTATGCCAGCAAATTGAGAAATACCTCCCGATTTTTCAATCATGGGTTTCAAGTATTCGTATAGATCGCCAATAAAACCCTGAACGGTTTCATGTGCATTAGTTAGCATTCGTCCCTGTTCAAGAATATTGCCTTCTCTGTCAACAATGCCAAATTTTGTGTTGGTGCCACCTATATCTACACCAATTGCATATTTAGACATGCTAAAATGTTTATTTTCTAAAATTAATGTCCCCCTGTAGCAGAATTCCCTTTATCGTAGTCAATTCCTTGCTTCTTTAAAAGCCCTGCTACACTTATAGCATAATAGGCTAGGTATGCGAAGCAAGCTACTCCTACCAAATAGGACCATTGTATTCCTAAGTAGGCATCACCCGCGAGCAATCCCTGCAAAAGACTAATAAAGCCTCCTCCCATGATCATCATGATTAACAACCCAGAACCCTCGTTCGTGTGTTTACCCAACCCAGCGATAGCCAGCGTAAATATGCAAGGCCAAAGTGTAGAGCAAAAGAGTCCTACGCTTATGAATGCGTAAACACTAACCATTCCGCTAGCCAACATGCCAATCAATGTAGCAATTGCCCCCATAACAGAAAAAATAAGAAGCTGTCTGGCTGGATTGCCTTTGCTTAGAATATCACCAATAATCATTGCAATAATCACTACCCCATAAATGTAGAAGGGTGTAATATCGTGCTCAGCCAAACTATTGATCAACAAGAATACCCCAAAGGCAATGTAAGGCATAATAAATCTTAAAATTTGCTTTACTCCTCCACTAATGTCCAAGGCGCCAACTGAACCTGTCCATCGACCAATCATTAAACTTGCCCAATAAAGCGATACATAGGGAGCAATGTCCTTAGTCTCTGTTTGGGTATGAATGCGCATGAACTCAGGTAAATTAGAAGCCGTTGTTACTTCTACTCCTACGTATAAAAATATGGCTATCATGCCCATCACTAATTGGGGGTACTTCCATACACTCTCACGATCAGTAGTTGACGCATTGTTATCATTCGTTAATGTAGTTGGCTCAACATGGTTAGGTACTGCGGAGAATTTGAAAATCACTGCCGCTACCAAAAAAGCAGCTCCTAAAATTAAATAAGGCGTTTTAACACTTTCGATACTAGCCTCTCCAGTGCTTGCAACCACTGAGCCAAAGATTGCTAAGCTTACCAGCACGGGGCCAATTGTTGTCCCTAGGTTATTAATACCGCCTGCCATGCTGAGGCGTTGACTTCCTCTTTGAGGATCTCCCATAACAATAGCCAGGGGATTAGCTGCGGTTTGCTGCAAGGAAAAGCCCAGTCCTACTATGAAAAGCCCGGTGATCATCAAGTTGAAAGAGGATTGTTGTGCGGCTGGGTAAAATAATAAAGAACCTAACGCAGAAATAATTAGCCCAAGCGCAATCCCGTTCTTGTAGCCAATTTTATTCAATAAGTCGCCCCCCATAAACTTTGATACCATAAAATAGATCAATGATCCAACAGTATATGCAACATAAAATGCAAACGATACCATTTGTGACTGCCATTGCTCCAGATTCAGTTTTTCTTTAAACACCGGAATTAAAATATCATTAGAGGCTGCAACAAAGCCCCAGAAAAAGAAAACACTGATCAGTACACCGAATTGTGACCATTTAGTTTGTTGACTCATGAATTGGTTTTTTTGGTAGGCTTGAAAATAGGTGATTTTTGGTATGGAGCCTCATTTTTTTGACTTAAATTACGTGGTAACGAGAGGGGAATTTATGGAGATTTTACATGTTGCGGCGGAGTGCTTCCCAGTAGCAAAGGCTGGTGGTTTAGGTGATGTAGTGGGCGCCTTGCCCAAATATCAAAATCGGTTGGGGGTGGTTTCTAAAGTAGTGATACCTATGTATCGTACTCCTTTTTTATATCAGGAACAATGGGAGTTAGTTCATGAAGGTGGACAATTTATCCAAGAGCAATTTTTTAAGTATAGTGTTATACGCGAAAAATCAAATAAGCTTGGATTTGACCTTTACTTGCTTGATATTAATGGATTGCTGGATCGGCAAGAAGTGTATGGTTACTCGGATGATACCGAAAGATTTTTAGCTTTTCAGATAGCCGTATGTGATTGGATTTATCATTGGAATCACTTGCCCGATCTTATACATTGTCATGATCATCATTGTGGTTTAGTCCCCTTCCTCATGACGCAGACTGAACAGTTTCGATCCCGGCTGAGTCAAGTCCCCACAGTTTTTACTATACACAATGCCCAGTATCAAGGTGCTTTTGATTGGAGTAGGCATGCCTTACTTCCTCCTTATGATTCATGGAAATGGAATTTGCTAGATTGGCATGGGCAAATTAATCCACTTGCTGCTGCTATAAAAACCGCCTGGCGTGTTACAACGGTTAGTCCTACTTATTTTTCAGAGTTGACCTCTCATGCGGGCGGGCTAGAGACATTACTACAAGCTGAAAAAAATAAATGTTCTGGAATTTTGAATGGTATTGATACGGAAATCTGGAATCCATCCAGCGATCCATATTTGATCTTTCATTTTGATGTACCTACCATGATTGAAGGGAAGAGAAAAAATAAGGAAGAGGTTTGCAAAGAGTTTGGATTAGATCCTTCTCTTCCACTTTTCTCCTTTGTTGGAAGATTGGTGGGAGAAAAAGCTGCTGATTTGTTACCAGCTTCCATACAAGAGGCCCTTTTTCAAAATCCAGGTCGTGCCAATTTTATTGTTCTAGGTACGGGCGAAAAAGAAACCGAGCATCAGCTCCAGATGTTACGAAATAGTACAGGCGGATTTTTCAATTGTTTTATAGGTTACCAAGAGGCGCTAAGCCATAGTTTATATGCTGCCTCTGATTTTTTATTAATGCCTAGTCGGGTAGAGCCCTGCGGTTTAAATCAGTTATATGCCATGCGATTCGGAACCTTGCCAATTGTTAGAAGGATTGGTGGATTGAAGGATACCGTTGTTGATTTTGGGGATGAGGGAGGATATGGAATATGTTTTAATCATTCTTCAACAGAGGACATCACCTACTCTATCAAAAGGGCCATTCATCTTTATTATGAGGAGTACGAAAAATATGTTAGCTACTGTACAAAAATGATGCAGCTTGATTTTTCATGGAGTAAAGCAGCTGCAAATTATCTGCAATTATATCGATCATTAAAATAATTACTCATGGCAGTTAGAACCATTACACATGCAACTGAAATACTATCAGTTATTTTGGGTGGGGGCGCGGGATCTCGTCTTTATCCATTAACTGCAACCCGATCAAAACCGGCTGTTCCGATCGCTGGCAAATACAGGTTAGTTGACATCCCCATTTCGAATTGTCTCAATAATGGAATTGGTCGAATGTTTGTGTTGACTCAATTTAATTCGGCATCGCTAAACAGGCATATAAAAAACACCTACCACTTTAGTGCATTTAGCCGTGCCTTCGTAGATATTCTTGCTGCAGAACAGACACCTGATAATCCTACTTGGTTTCAGGGTACAGCTGATGCCGTTCGTCAGGGGCTACGTCATATTGAACCTTTTGAAAGTCAGTATGTGTTAATTCTCTCAGGTGACCAGTTGTATCAAATGGACTTTGCAGCTATGCTTGATCAGCATAAACAAACGGGAGCAGCCATTACTATTGCAACTATTCCAGTTACGGCTAAAGAAGCGCCTGAGTTTGGTATTCTTAAAAGTGAAGCGGGGATGATTACCTCATTTATCGAGAAGCCTGCTTCATCCGTTTTGCCTGATTGGGTCAGTGATACGGGGGAGGAGATGCAAAAAAGTGGTCGCACCTATCTGGCAAGTATGGGGATCTATATTTTTAATCGCAACCTATTGTTTGATATTCTTCGCAATGAATTTAAGGATGCTACTGACTTTGGAAAAGAAATTATGCCCCAGTCTATCGGACGTTATAAAGTTGCTAGTTATCAATATGCGGGTTACTGGACTGATATCGGAAATATTCGTTCTTTTTTTGAGGCTAATATTGAATTAACAAAAGAAATCCCTGCTTTTGATATGTTCGATAGCCATCGTACTATTTATACCCGTTCGCGTATGCTTCCCCCGGCTAAAATCAGTGGCACCACTATGGAAAAAGTACTGGTAGCAGAAGGTTCAATAATTAGTGCGTCCAGAATGGAGCGATGTGTAATTGGTATCCGAAGTCGTGTTGGTCTTGGTACTACCGTAGTAGATACCTATATGATGGGAAGTGATAGTTACGAAACCTTGGATGAGTTGGCAGAGAACCAAAAAAAAGGTGTGCCACCAGTAGGAGTAGGGGAGCGCTGTTATATCCGGAATTCAATTCTGGATAAGAACGTACGAATTGGAAATGATGTTCGAATTAATGGTGGAGGGCATCTTGAAAATAAGGATCATCCACTCTTTTGTGTGAAAGATGGGATTGTTGTTATAAAAAAAGGTGCAATTATACCTGATGGTTTTACTATTTGATCTCTTGATTTTCTTCCTATCTTGAGAAAAATCTACCCTATGTCAACTGCCTATACTGGTGTTAAAGCAAAGCTTAGTTTTTGGCAAATTTGGAATATGTGTTTTGGCTTTTTTGGTATTCAGTTTGGATGGAGCCTCCAAATGGGGAACATGAGTGCTATATATGAATTCTTGGGAGCAAGTCCAGAGGAGATTCCCGGTTTATGGTTAGCAGCTCCAATGACCGGATTGCTTGTTCAACCAATTGTAGGTTATCTCAGTGATCGAACTTGGCATCCCACCCTTGGACGCAGAAGACCCTTCTTTTTAATTGGGGCAATTTTAAGTTCAATTGCCCTTTTCTATATGCCAAATGCCTCAGCAATTTGGATGGCTGCCGGGACTTTATGGATACTGGATTCCTGTATCAATATTACTATGGAGCCATTCCGTGCGTTTGTGGCTGATAATTTGGATGAAAGTCAGCAATCTTATGGATATGCAATGCAAAGCATGTTCATTGGTGCGGCCTCTTTTATAGCAGGCTTTTTGCCAGGGTTGCTTGTATCTTGGTTTGGTGTCTCTCGTGAAAAAGGAGAGGGCGGAATTCCTCAAAATATAATGTGGTCTTTTTACATTGGCTCCGCTGTTTTTTTAGTGGCTGTTCTCTATACAGTTTTTAAAAGTCGCGAATACCCACCCTCTGATCCAAACTGGAAAGAAAAAAAAGAGAAAACCATTCCAGGCTGGAAAGAAGTTATGCAAGCCATTGTGCAAATGCCTGATGCGATGAAACGACTTGCTGTAGTTCAGTTTCTAACTTGGCCAGGCTTATTTCTCATGTGGTTTTATTATAGCACTGGAGTAGCTAGTTCAATTTTTGGAGGTGATCCAATTACCAACAGTAATCGATACACGGAAGGACTTGAATTTGCTAATGCTACTTCTGCTATTTTGAATCTAGTTACTTTCGTTTTTTCTTTTTCAATACCTTTTTGGGTTTCTAAGCTTGGGAAGAAGTGGACGCACTCCGTTTGTTTAATGCTTGGAGGGTTAGGATTGATTTCAGTTCATTTTATTCAAACCCCGAGTTGGCTTTATTTATCGATGGGTATGGTAGGCATTGCATGGGCATCGATTCTCTCAATGCCGTATTCTTTATTAGCGGGGGTACTTCCACAGGAAAAAATGGGTATTTATATGGGGGTATTCAACTTCTTCATTGTACTCCCCGAAATCATTGCCGCGCTGACTTTCGGAAAGATTATGGAAAATTATTTGGGTAACGATCGTCTTTTAGCAGTTTTGATTGGGGGTGTTTTATTATTGCTGGCTGCTCTTGTTTGTTCGATATTTGTTCGTGAAAGAAAATCTTAATTGAATTTAATATGTTACGTATTCTAACAATTCTCGCATTTCATGTCTTATCAGTTTCTTTTGTGGCAGGTCAGCCCATAGTATATCCCACTCATTGGTGGACTGGTTTTTCTGATCAGCGACTTAATCTAATTATTAAGGGAACTGATGTGGGTACCTATACCTCAGCCAGCTTGTCCTATCCTGGTGTACGCATAGAAAAAATTAGAAAGGCGTCCAGTAAAAACTACCTTTTTCTAGACTTACTTGTAACTCCAATCACACAACCAGGGCAATTCTTTATTGAGTTAAAATCTCCTGGTCAGTCCCCTTTGCGAGTTCGGTATGAATTAAAACCTCGCTCCAAACAGAATGGAATTACAAGAGTCAAAGGAGTAAATACTCGTGATTTTATTTATCTGATTATGACGGATCGGTTTAGTAATGGGGATCTCAATAATGACATAGTCAAAGAATATAGAGATACGCTATGCAATCGGAATGATAAGTTTTCCCGCCATGGGGGCGACCTAAAGGGCGTGGGAAATCAACTTTCTTACTTGGCAAATATGGGTGTTACCACGCTCTGGCTCACTCCTGTCAATGAGAATGATATGCCTAGAATGAATGAGTGGGGGAATCAAGTTGCGGGATACCATGGTTACTGGTTTACCGATCACTATCAGGTAGATAAGCGGTTAGGTGGTAACCAGGCCTATAAGGAGCTTTGTCAGCAAGCACATGCCAGAGGGATGAAAGTTATTCAAGATGCAATTTATAATCACATTGGAAGTTATCATTGGATTGCACAGGATCCACCTGCAGCTGACTGGCTCAATAGTTCGCAGGGAAAAAATCCTCCTCACCACCGTGAAGAGGTTTTCTTTGATCCATATGCCTCTACGCAAGATAAACGTCAAATGTTGGATGGTTGGTTTGTACCCCACTTACCTGATTTAAATCAAAGAAATAAGGATGTGGCTCGATTTTTAATTCAATATGCTATTTGGGCTACAGAAGAATATGGATTAGATGGTTGGCGAGTTGACACATACAAATACAATGAAGAAGAATTTTTAAATGATATCAATATTGCGCTTATGCGCGAATTTCCGACCCTCACTGTTTTTGGAGAAAGCTGGGTTACTTCGCCTTTGGCGAATGCTTATTTCACTCGAAATTCGGTAAAGACCCCATTTTCTCATAACGCGGAGGGCATGCTCGATTTTCAAACTTGCTTTGCAATGATCAGTGCTGCAAAGGAAGAAACAGGTTGGTCAACTGGCGTAATTAAATTATATAACTCACTTGCGCAAGATGTATTGTATGCAGATGCCTCTAAAAATTGTATTTTCCTCGATAACCATGACATGGACAGAGTTTATTCTGTATTAGGTGAGGACTGGCGTAAATTAAAAATGACTTTAAACTGGTTATTCACCTTGCGAGGAATGCCACAGCTATATTATGGTACTGAGGTATTAATGAAAAACTATAAAGTCAATACAGATGCTACAGTTCGAGAGGATTTCCCAGGAGGATGGCCCTCTGACGATCCGCGTGCAAATCGTTTTCTAAAAGAAGGACGAACGCCTTTACAAGATACCGTATATGCTTATATTAGTCAGTTAGCAGGTTTTAGAAAAACTTCATCTGCTCTCACTACAGGTCGATTAATGCAGTTTATACCACGTGATGGCTTATACCTTTATTTCCGCTACGATTCCAAGCAGACCGTAATGAGTATTACAAATACAGGAAAAGGTGTTATGGCTCCAGATTGGTCTGTATATCGGGAACGTATGGATGGCTTTACTCGTTTCCGTAACGTAGTAACGGGTGAAGTAATACGGATAAGTGACTTTACAATTCGTGCAGGAGATAGTTTTGTTTTGGAACTTTTGCCATAATTATTGTAGATGTCAAGTTTAAAGGACCAAGCTGTTTGGTGTTACTCTTTACTAACTAATCAAGATATTTTTGAATTTCAAGCGGGCACACACGCGCGCCTTTATGATAAGTTTGGTAATCATTTAATTGAGGTTGATAATACAAGCGGAGTATACTTTTGTGTTTGGGCTCCTAGCGCCACGGCTGTTTCTGTTGTAGGAAATTTCAACGACTGGGATTCAAGCAGGCATCCTCTTTATCCACGCTGGGATCAAAGTGGCATTTGGGAGGGTTTTATTCCTCATCTTAAATCAGGGGAAGTATATAAATACCATATTAATGGATTTGAAAACTCCATACAGTTAAAAGGGGATCCATTTGCCTATTACTGGGAGCGAAGGCCTAATACAGCCTCTATAACCTGGGAATTAAATTACAAGTGGCAGGATAAGAAATGGATGCGTTTTCGTAAAAAAAGAAATGCACTTGATGCACCCTGGAGTGTTTACGAAATGCATTTAGCAAGTTGGCAACGTCCTAACCCTTACGATGAAGGAAGTTATAATTCATATGAAGTAATTGCGGCCAACCTTGTCCCTTACCTCATTGAGATGGGGTTTACTCATGTTGAATTTATGCCTGTCATGGAGTATCCCTTTGATGGAAGTTGGGGTTATCAGTGTACCGGTTATTATGCTCCCACCTCTCGATTTGGCCAACCCCAGGGATTAATGTATCTCATTGATCAATTACACCAGGCTAATATTGGGGTGATTCTTGACTGGGTTCCTTCACATTTTCCAAGTGACCAACATGGATTGTACCTTTTTGATGGGGCTAACACTTATGAGTATGCTGATAGAAGAAAGGGGTTTCATCCGGATTGGAATAGTTATATTTTCAACTATGCTAGAGGGGAGGTTCGCTCTTTTTTGATAAGCAATGCTCATTTTTGGTTTAATCACTTTCATGTGGATGGGATTCGCGTCGATGCGGTTTCTTCTATGTTAAAGTTAAATTACTCACGTAAGGAAGGAGAATGGGAGCCTAATCAATATGGTGGAGATGGAAATTTAGAAGCTATCTCACTTCTAAAACTTCTTAATGAAATAGTTTATAGGGATTTTCCTGGTGTACAAACAATTGCTGAGGAGGCCACAGACTGGCCTGGTATTTCCCGGCCAACATTTGAGAATGGGATTGGCTTTGGTATGAAATGGATGATGGGATGGATGCATGATACGCTAGCGTATTTTAAATCAGATCCCTTGAATAGGAAGCATTTGCAGGATAAGTTTTCCTTCAGTATGATGTATTTCTATGATGAAAACTTTATGTTGCCCCTAAGTCATGATGAGGTGGTGCATGGGAAAAGCCCATTGATCTATAAAATGCCGGGTGATGAGTGGCAAAAGTTTGCAAATCTTCGTCTTTTATATACATATATGTGGACTCATCCTGGCGCTAAGCTATTGTTTATGGGTGGGGAGTTTGGTCAAACAAAGGAATGGGATTACCGAACTGAGTTGCAATGGCCGCTTCTTCAGTACCCTATCCATGCAGGACTTAGAAGTTGTGTAGCAGCATTAAATCGATTACTTAGAAATTACCCTGCTTTATATGAGAACCAATTTTCGTCAGCCGGTTTTTCTTGGCTTGATCTCTCACATCGCCAAGAATCAGTTATAGCTTATCAACGAATTGACAAAAAAGGAAAGGCCGTTATTGTTCTTCTAAATATGACGCCTATACCGCGTGCTGGTTGGACATTAGAAATAGAGGGTAAATTAAAGTGGAGTACTCTTTTTTGTAGTGACGAGGTATCCTGGGGAGGAAGTAGTACGTTGCAAGATATTGCACTCACATCAAGCTGGATCAATCGAAGACAAAAACAAGTTAGGATTATACTAAATCTCCCTCCGTTGGCTGGGGTGGTATTGGGTTGAATACTACATCCGTGAGGGAACATCAATGCCGAGCAATGCCATTGACCTTTTTATAACTGTAGCGGTTAATGTTGCCAGTCTTAAACGAAGTTGTCGAATTTCACTTGAAGAGGCATTCATAATGGAGTGCTGCGTGTAAAACGTATTGAAAAGTTTAGCAATAGTGAATACATAAAGTGCAACCACGGACGGGTTATGTTCAGCAACCGCTTGATCCAACACTGCTGGGAATTGCTCCAAGGAAATCAATAAATCTTTTTCCTCTTTTTCTAGTGACTTTTGTACGGAGCTTAAGGGAGATGGATTTTCTTTTCTTAAAATAGATTGGATCCTGGCATAGGTGTATTGTATGAATGGGCCTGTAAAACCCTGGAAGTCGATTGATTCCTGTGGATTGAATATCATCTTTTTCTTAGGATCAACCCGTAAGAGGTAAAATTTTAAGGCACCTAATGCCAACGTGTGGTATAGTTGTTCTAATTCCGCTGTGGAGAAATCTTTTACCTTGCCAAGTTCCTCCGTCTTGTCATTTGCTACCTTGATCATTTCTGCTATCAAATCGTCTGCATCTACCACTGTTCCTTCCCGGCTTTTCATTTTTCCGCTGGGTAATTCCACCATGCCATAGCTCAAATGATAAATTCCTTGGGCGTAGGATTTATTTAATTTTTGCAGAATGAGCTGTAAAACTTTCATGTGATAATTTTGCTCATCTGCAATCACATAAATACTTTGGTCATATTTATATTCCTGAAATTTTTGCTCAGCAAGTCCAAGATCTTGGGTGATATAAACAGAGGTTCCGTCTTTGCGAAGTACTAATTTTTCGTCCAAGCCTTCTGCTGTTAGGTCAATCCAAATACTACCGTCTTCTTTTTTGAAAAATACACCGTCAGCTAGTCCTTGCTCTACAAATTTTTTTCCAAGAAGATATGTTTTGCTTTCGTAATAGGTTTTATCAAAATCAGCACCAATTTTTGTGTAGGTCTGCTCAAAACCCTCATAAACCCATTGGTTCATCCTATTCCATAGATCTAAAACTTCTTTTTTTCCTGCCTCCCAATCTTGCAATAATTGCTGGGTAGCTTTCATGATCGGGGCTTCTTTTTCTGCCTGTTCTTTTGAGAGACCATTTGCAATTCCTTCCTCAATTTCTGCTTTATATGCATCATTGAATTTTACATAGTAGTCGCCTACAAAATGATCCCCTTTTTTACCTTCCGTTGTGGGCGTTGCTCCGTTTGCAAAAAGCTGCCAGGCAATCATGCTTTTGCAGATGTGGATCCCTCGGTCATTTACCACACAACTTTTGGTAACGTCATAGCCTCTCTCTTTCAATAATTCTGCAATACTCCATCCCAAAAAGATATTTCTTAAATGTCCTAAGTGAAGGGGCTTATTGGTATTTGGCGAAGAGTATTCTACCATCACTCGCTTTGCGTGTTGGGCAGCTTTTCCAAAGTTTTGATTTGGGTAACTGGCTTCAAGGAATTCCAGCAAACATTGATCTTGCAGTGAGAAATTTAGAAAACCTTTTAATAGATTGTAGGATTTGAATAGGGAAGCGTATTGTTGGCAAGCTGTTGATCCAATCAGCTCCCCAATTACATCAGGGTTTAGCTTGTATTTTTTGACTAAGCCAAAGAGTACTAAGGTATAGTCTCCTTCAAATTCTGCTTTTGTGCGCTGAATTATAAGCTCATCGTTGGTTACCGTTATATCCAGACATTGATGAATAACTTTCTCCAGAATTGATTTGATGGTATTTTGTAGAAGCATACAGTTAATACCGACAAAGGTAAAGGACCTGTTTGTCTTTTTTAAAGGTTTAGTTTACTTTGCGTCTTATGAATAAGTTGATGGAGAAAGTGGCTCATTGGGTTAGCGGTATTTTTGATTTTTTTTACCCTTTTTTTCGTCGCTTTATTCCACTCCAGACATATCGATATTTGGTTGCGGGTGGCGCCAACACCTTCTTTGGTCTAATGGTTTATTTTCTTTGTTATCAGTATGTATTTAGAGAGATGGTTTTTGATTTGGGTTTTTATGCATTCAAGGCACATAGTGCAAGTTTGATATGTTCATTTCTGGTAACCTTTCCAATTGGCTTCTTTTTTGCTCGTTATGTAGTTTTCGATAACTCAATGTTAAGGGGCCGTATTCAGCTTTTTAGATATTTGATGGTTTGTTTATTCAACCTTGTATTGAACTATCTTCTTCTGAAAACCTTTGTTGAGATTATAGGATGGCAGGCTGTTTTTTCACAGTTCATAACAGTTGTTTTGGTGGTTGCTTTCAGCTATGTTGCACAACGAAATTTCTCCTTTAAGTCTCGAAAAAATCAGACAAATTGTTGATTTTCACTTACTAATCACGCCAAAATTACCTCTTTTACTGGGTGATTTGCCCTTTTTATTCCCAAACTGACAAAATTGCACTTCTGTGGAATTCGGCACAAGAGTTGTTATTTATCAGGTATTAAAATCTGAATAATGGGAAAAATAATTGGTATAGACTTAGGAACAACCAATAGCTGTGTTTCTGTAATGGAAGGAAATGAGCCGGTTGTAATTGCTAATGACGAAGGTCGTCGCACGACTCCCTCGATTGTTGCTTTTCTAAAGAATGGTGAACGTAAAGTGGGAGATCCTGCTAAGCGTCAAGCTATCACTAATCCCCAAAATACAATTGCATCCGTAAAGCGTTTTATGGGTCGTCGTTTTGATGAGGTGGGAGAGGAAATTACACACTGGAGTTATAAGGTTGCCAAAGGTGATAATAACACCGTGCGTATTGATATTGATGGACGGCTTTACACGCCGCAAGAAATCAGTGCCATGGTGCTTCAGAAAATGAAGAAAACTGCTGAGGATTATCTAGGACAGGAAGTTACTGAAGCTGTTATTACAGTACCTGCTTATTTCAACGATGCTCAACGTCAAGCTACCAAAGAAGCGGGTGAGATTGCAGGTCTAAATGTTCGCCGAATTGTTAATGAACCTACCGCTGCTGCACTGGCTTATGGTTTGGATAAAGCCCAATCCGATAAGCGAATTGCGGTTTTTGACTTGGGAGGAGGAACCTTTGATATTTCTGTATTGGAGCTAGGAGATGGTGTATTTGAGGTAAAGTCCACTAACGGGGATACCCACTTAGGGGGAGATGATTTTGACAAGGTGATCATGGATTGGTTAGCAGATGAGTTTAAGAAAGAAGAGTCAATCGACCTGCGAAAAGATCCTATGGCACTGCAACGTTTGAAAGAAGCAGCTGAAAAGGCAAAAGTTGAATTAAGTTCTTCTGCAGAAACAGAGATAAATCTTCCCTATATCACAGCTGTTGATGGTGTTCCTAAGCACTTGGTTAAAAAATTAACTCGTGCCAAATTTGAACAGTTGTCAGACTCTCTTTTCACGCGGTGTTTGAAACCATGTGAAGCTGCTTTGAAAGATGCTGGTCTTTCAACATCTCAAATTGACGAGGTAATTCTAGTAGGGGGTTCCACTCGTATTCCCAAAGTGCAGGAAATTGTCGAGAAGTTTTTCGGCAAAAAACCAAACAGAGGGGTTAATCCTGACGAAGTGGTTGCCATTGGTGCTGCTATTCAAGGCGCTGTTTTAACAGGGGAGGTTAAGGATGTTCTTCTGCTTGACGTAACTCCATTGTCACTAGGTATTGAAACAATGGGAGCTGTGATGACCACATTAATTCCAGCTAATACTACCATTCCAACCAAGAAGTCTGAGGTATTTTCTACTGCCAGTGACAATCAGCCTGGTGTTCAAATACATGTTCTTCAAGGAGAGCGAAGCATGGCAAAGGATAACAAGAGTCTGGGTATTTTTAACTTGGATGGAATTCCTCCAGCACCTCGTGGTGTACCCCAGATTGAGGTTACTTTTGATATCGATGCCAATGGTATCCTACATGTAACTGCCAAGGATAAAGGAACTGGAAAGGAACAAAAAATTCATATCGAAGCTGGTTCTGGATTAAGCAAGGAAGAAGTGGAGCGTATGAAGGCTGAGGCAAAGGCTAATGAAGCAACTGACAAAGCTGAGCGCGAAAAAGTAGATAAACTTAACCAGGCGGATTCTTTGCTTTTTCAGACAGAGAAACAGTTGAAAGAATATGGTGACAAAATCCCTTCCGATAAAAAGACAGCGATAGAACAAGCAGCTGAAAAGCTAAGGGAAGCACAAAAAGCGCAGGATTTGGCTGGGATAGATGCTCAGTTGACCGCACTAAATACGGCTTGGACCGCAGCAAGCGAGGATATGTACAAAGCCACTCAAGGCAATGCACAGCCCGGTGGCGCACAAGCAGGTGGAAATGCACAGCCCGCTGAGGACGTAACTGATGTGCCTTTCGAGGAGGTGAAGTAAGGTCAATTAAAGTAAATTCAAAGGCCTGTCAAGATTGACAGGCCTTTTTTTTGCTTATTTGTCTCCTATACTTCTAAAAAGAATAGTTTTGTGCCGTTTTCTTATTAACCCACCAATCAGGCTTCTCAATGACCAATTCTTATTTAGACCTTGTAAAGCAAACCTTCAATTTTCCTCAAGAGGGAATTGAAGTGGAGGATGGAAATTTATATTTCAATGGACTGGATTTAAAAGCCATCATTGCAAAACATGGTACCCCTTTGAAATTAACGTACTTGCCAAAAATTGGCTCACAGATTCGAAAGGCCAAATCAATGTTTGCGGCAGCATTCAAGAAGCATAAGTATGAGGGAAAGTATCATTATTGCTATTGTACAAAGAGTTCTCATTTTAGCTTTGTAGTGGAGGAAGCCCTCAAACATGAAATTCATTTGGAAACTTCTTATGCGTATGACATAGAGATTATTAAAAAGTTATATGCAAAAAAGAAGATCAACAAGGAGACGTTTATTATATGTAATGGTTTTAAGCAAAAGGGGTATACCCGCAGAATTGCACAACTTCTGAATAGTGGCTTTACTAACGTAATTCCAGTTTTAGACAATAAAGAAGAACTGAAGGATTATGCACACTCTGTGAAAGTTCCATTTAAATTAGGTATTCGAGTGGCAGCAGAGGAGGAACCTAACTTTCCTTTCTACACATCTCGGTTGGGAATTCGCGCTAAAGATGTTTTGGAGTTTTATGTAGACCGAATTGAGGGCTACGAAAGTAAATTCCAATTAAAAATGTTACATATTTTTTTAAACAAGGGAATTAAGGATGATATCTATTACTGGAGTGAATTAAATAAAGTAGTTAATCTCTATTGTCAACTCAAGAAAATTTGTCCTGAGCTTGATTCAATCAATATTGGCGGCGGCTTTCCGATAAAACACTCGCTAGGTTTTGAATACGATTATCAATTCATGATCAATGAGATTGTAAGGAATATTAAAGTAGCTTGTAAAAAGGCGAAAGTTCCAATGCCTAATATTTTTACCGAATTTGGAAGCTTCACGGTAGGAGAGAGTATGGCTCATCTTTTCAGTGTAACAGCAGAGAAAGTTCAAAATGATCGTGAGACTTGGTATATGATTGATTCTTCTTTCATCACAACACTTCCGGATACTTGGGGCATAGGTGAAAAGTTCTTAATGCTTCCGGTGAATAAGTGGGATCAAGATTACCAACGTGTCGTATTAGGGGGTATTACCTGCGACAGTCATGATTATTATGATTCCGAGGAGCACATTAATGAGGTTTTTCTTCCTAAAACCAATGGTACCAAAGAACCGCTTTACGTTGGGTTTTTCCATACAGGGGCCTACCAGGATCAAATCAGTGGTTATGGTGGAATCAAGCACTGTTTAATTCCCTCCCCTAAGCATGTTATAGTTGGTTATGATAAGAATGGAAAGTTGACGGACTGGGTGTACGCCAAACAGCAAACAGCACAGAGTATGCTTAAAATTCTTGGTTATTAAGTGATATCCCATGAAAAGAGCTTTTTTGATTTTTTGGCAATTTCTCTTACCCCTTGTATTGATAGCACAAACAGCCGTAACCCTTAAGATGCCAAGTGGGTTTACAGCGCAAGCTATTGCAACCAATCAGGGTAGAGTTCGTCACATAGCTATCGCTCCTAATGGAACATTATATCTGAAATTGGAACGCTTGCGAAGTGGCGCTGGCATTGTTCGGTTACGTGATCTTAATCAAGATGGGGTTTACGAGGATTCACTTCTTTTTGGTAATTACATTGGAACAGGTATTGCAATTAAGAATAACTTCCTGTATGCTTCCTCTAATAATGCAATATTCCGTTATTCCTTGGATAAAAATTTTGAACCCCTTCAACCAGACAACCCAGCGCGCATTGTCTACGGTTTAGTGGATAAGGGCCAACATGCATCTAAGTCTATTGCGTTAGATAATGATGGTAACATATATGTTAATATTGGTGCACCCTCCAATATTTGTCAAATTGAGGATCGTAAAGCTGGTTCACCGGGTCGAATGCCTTGTCCAATTTTAGATTCAGCTGGAGGAATTTGGCAATTTTCTGCCTCGATGTTGGATCAAACGTATGCACAAGGTGTTCGCTATGCAACCGGACTTAGAAATGTGGTTGGTTTAGACTGGAATAATGAGGTTAATGATTTATATGTTACTGTTCATGGGCGTGATCTTTTATTTCAGCATTTCCCACAGCTCTATGACGCAAAAGCAGGTGCTGAATTGCCTGCTGAAACCTTCTATCGATTAAAAAAAGGGCAGGATGCTGGCTGGCCCTACGTTTATTGGGACCAATTCAAGAAAAAGAAAATTTTATCTCCAGAGTTTGGAGGTGATGGAGTAAAAGAGGGGGCTCCGGAAGCAATTGAACCACTCATGGGCTTTCCTGGGCATCTTGCTCCAAACGCGCTTTTATTTTACACCGGTTCACAGTTCCCTAAGCGATATAGAAATGGGGCTTTTATTGCTTTTCATGGAAGTTGGAATAGGAATCCTGAATTCCAAGAGGGCTTTTATGTTGTATTTGTCCCATTGAAAAATGGTATTCCCACTGGCGAGTGGGAGATATTTGCGGATGGTTTTACAGGCAAGGACAAAATAATGAGTCCTAGGGAGGCCCAGCATAGACCTTGCGGATTGGCACAGGCACCTGATGGTTCTTTACTGGTCAGTGATGATGCGCGTGGGTGGGTTTGGAAAATTAGTTATACGCAAAAATGAAAAAATGTTACGCTACTTTTTTATCCTTTTTGTTTTAGTTAGTGCTTCTTTCACTTCATTTAGTCAGGGAAAAACAACCATAAAACCTACACTTGGCATGACTATTTATCAACAGTATTGTATGTCTTGTCATCAGGCTGATGGTGGGGGAGTACCTCGAATGACTCCTCCTTTAGCTAACACCTCCTATGTTACTGGAGATAAGAAAAGACTTATAAATATTTTACTGAATGGTTTAAACGAACCAATTACCGTTAATGACGAGGAGTACTATAATCCTATGGCCTCTTTTGCATTTTTATCCGATTCCCAAATTGCAGCTGTTTTATCTTATATCCGAACAAATTTTGGGAATAAGTCCACTTTGATAACTTCCCAAGAGGTATCATTGGTCAGAAAGCAGGCTGCTGCAAAAAAATAACCCCTCGTGGAAACGAGGGGCGGTAAACCAAAACCAACTGCTTATGAGAAAGAGAGTCTTAAATTAATAGACAACTAATAGACGTTTTTAGTTTAAAATAATTTCTTAAAAGACTCTCTTAAATTGTGAAAGTTCTCTTAAAGCTCCACTGAGGAATTATCATAGAAAGTGGTCTGTTTTTTTTATCTTTGCCACTCTAAAATTTACCCTATGTATCCAGCAGAAATAGTGATTCCAATGAAGGAAGAATTGACTGAAAATGGATTTGCTGAGTTATTATCAGCAACGGATGTTCATCAGCAATTATCTAAAGAGGGCACCACCCTGGTTATGATTAATTCAGTTTGTGGCTGTTCAGCTGGTACTGCCCGCCCTGGTGTTTTAATGGCTGTTTCAGCCAGTGAAAAGAAGCCTGATTTTCTCACTACTAGTTTTGCAGGCTTTGATATTGAGGCTGTAAAAGCTGTTCGTGAGCATTTGTTACCCTATCCCCCCTCATCTCCAGCTATTGCTCTTTTTAAAAACGGTCAACTAGTACATTATATTGAGCGTCACATGATCGAGGGACGTTCAGCACAAGCGATTGCAGAGAATTTAATTACCTCATTTCAGCAACATTGTAACTAAAAGGTATGTACCCAAACCTCTATTATGCCTTCAAGGATTTAATGGGGGTAGATTGGCCCTTCCTCCGCTTTTTTAACACATTTGGTTTTTTTGTTGCGATTGCTTTCGGTGCCGCCGCAACTTCACTTACCTATGAGCTCAGGCGAAAAAGCAAACAAGGACTTTTTCGTCCAACGGAGACTACCATCTTAGTTGGGGAGGCCGCCAGCTTACAAGATTTACTTTTAAATTTTTTATTGGGATTTCTACTTGG
>CAZNUR010000009.1:0-26192 GCA_964576375.1 uncultured Chitinophaga sp. | reverse complement strand
ATCTTTGAAAATTGGTCAGATTTTTTAAAACGTCCCGGAGATTACCTTTTTTCTCCAGCTGGATTAACAATGTATGGCGGTTTAATTTGCGCAGCTATTGCAATAGGGGTATATGCAAAGCGTAATAAAATTGGTTTCTTGAATCTGAGTGATGCTATTGCTCCTGGACTTATGTTGGCCTATGGAATAGGAAGAATGGGATGTCACCTATCCGGAGATGGAGACTGGGGGATTGTAAGCGATATCGCCACAAAACCATTTATTCTTCCTGATTGGGCATGGTCGTATAATTACCCTCATAATGTAATAGAGGCAGGAGTTCCGATTCAAGGATGTGTTGGGCCGTTTTGCAACACTTTGCCAGAGGGGGTATATCCAACTCCTTTGTATGAATCAGTTGCTGCAATTCTACTTTCCCTTATCCTTTTTTATATAAAAAAATTCATTAAAGTAAGTGGTCTTTTATTCTCTATATATCTAATATTTAACGGATTAGAAAGGTTTGCTATAGAAAAAATTCGAGTAAATAATAAGCTTAATTTTTTGGGATTTCACCCAACGCAAGCAGAGATAATCTCTTTTGTTCTCTGTTTAATCGGAATCTTCATGGGTCTTTACCTGATTCGACGTTACAAAAGTTCCATAGAATCCTAACCCTAATAAGAAAAAACCTCTGTTATTTTACGTAACTTTGCACACGTCCGGAAGGGATTTTTCGTCTTTTCCGCCACCACCTTTAAACTTTCTAGTACATGCGGCAGCTCAAGATTGCTACCCAAATCACCAACAGAGATTCACAAGCAGTAGAAAAGTACTTGCAGGAGATTTCAAAGATTTCCATGATTACTCCTGAGGAGGAAACTACGCTTGCCCAACGAATTAAAATGTTCAATAGGAATCCTATTGATTCACAGCGAGCGTTGGATAAGCTTGTGCAAGCAAACCTTCGATTTGTGGTATCAGTTGCAAAGCAATATCAACATCAGGGCTTGTCATTGAGCGATCTTATTAACGAGGGAAACTTGGGTCTCATAAAGGCTGCGCAGCGCTTTGACGAAACTAAGGGTTTTAAATTTATCTCTTATGCGGTTTGGTGGATTCGTCAATCAATTTTGCAAGCATTGGCTGAACAAGGTCGTTTAGTTCGTCTTCCTCAAAATAAAATTGGCACCTATAACAAGGCTAACAAAGCTTACATGGCTTTTGAGCAAGAACACGAACGTGAGCCATCTACTGAAGAGTTAGCGGAGCTATTAGAGATGAGCGAAACTGAGATTAATAATATTTTTCAAAGTAATACCCGACACACCTCCTTGGATGCACCCGTTCATGAAGCGGAAGATGTTGCCATGGGTGATTTGTTAGAGGGAAGTGATGACACCGATGACGAAGTGATGAAAGATTCACTACGTAATGAAATTCGCAGAGTCCTCAAGTCGCTCTCTCCACGTGAGGCAGAGATTGTAAATGCTTACTTTGGACTAGATGGAGAAAATGGAGTTACTATTGAGCAAATAGGACAGAAATACGATCTCACCAAAGAACGTATCCGTCAAATTAAAGAAAGAGCAATCAAGCGTTTACAAAAAGCTCGCTACAGTAGTGCCCTCAAAGCTTATTTGGGTTAAGCCAAACTCATGCGGTTCCTTTTTATTGTAATTGTTATTTCTCAACTATTCATTTCCTGCGAACGAGAAATCAATTTTAAGCTAGATGCCCCTGCTCCGAAATTAGTAGTGGAGGCCTTCATTGAAAATGGTGAGCCCCCAATTGTTTTTCTTACTAAAAGTCTTTCTTATTACGCATCTGTAAATTTTCCCATTCTTAATGAAAGTCTTGTAAAAGATGCAGAAGTTTCAATTGAATTTTCTGGGAATCGATATGTTTTAAAAGGTTATCCTGCTACTGGCGTAAATCGCATTCTGGGATACTATTACACGGTTGACTCGGTTGGTCAGCAACCAAAGTTAAAGGGAGTATTAAGGGGCAATTATAAGCTTACCATACGATGGAATGGTGAAAATTACTACGCAGCTACTACTATACCAGATACAACAAGAACTATTGATTCTATTTTTTGGAAGCTTCCCCCTCCCGGTAATCCTCCCGGTAAAGTGGCAGTGTATGTAAGAGCAAAGGATCGTCCAGGCTTGGGAGATTACATTCGTTATTTTACAAAACAGAATAATGGCCCCTTTTTACCAGGATTGAATTCTGTCTTTGATGATCAAATCATTGATGGCACTTCTTATGAAGTACAAATAGAAAGGGGCGTAATACGAACAGGTGAGTTGGAGGAAGGTTACTCATTTTTTGACCGAGGGGATACTGTACAACTAAAGCTTTGCACTATCGATAAAGCAACCTATGATTTTTGGAGAACCACCGAGTTTAACTTTGCCAGTATTGGTAACCCATTCTCATCTCCAACAAGTGTTCTTTCCAACCTCTCTAATGGCGCTTTGGGTTATTTTGGTGGATATGCAGTGCAATACCGCACCCTTGTAATTCCTCGTTAATAACGCACCTCTAATTGCATCTTTACGCGTAATTTAGCGGCAGTTCAATCTGTAATAAGTCTATTCAAATGGAAACAATCGAAACTGTACAATGTCTGATTATTGGTTCTGGACCTGCTGGCTATACGGCTGCTATTTATGCTAGCCGTGCTGGATTAAAGCCTGTACTGTATCAAGGAATACAGCCCGGGGGACAACTTACTATTACTACCGAAGTTGAAAACTATCCGGGTTACCCTGACGGAATACAAGGTCCTGATATGATGGTAAATTTTGAGAAACAGGCGGCTCGTATGGGTGCAGATATTCGTTATGGTATGGCTACTAAGGTTGATTTCAGTGGCCCAATACACAAAGTTCAAATTGATGAAGAAAAATGGATTGCCGCGCATGCTGTTATTATCTCCACGGGGGCCTCTGCCAAGTGGCTTGGGTTGGAGAGTGAGCAGCGATTAAATGGATTTGGTGTAAGTGCATGTGCGGTGTGCGATGGTTTCTTTTTTAAAGGTAAAGTTGTGGCCATTGTTGGTGCTGGTGATACAGCAGCAGAGGAGGCTTTGTATCTTTCTAAAATTTGCTCGCAAGTTCACATGATCGTGAGGAGAGAGGAAATGCGTGCAAGTAAAGTAATGCAGGCAAGGGTAAAAAGTACTCCCAATATCACCATTCACTGGAACTCGGAAACGGAGGAGATAGTGGGTGATAAAAAAGTCGAAGGAGTGCGCTTGATCAATAATCAAACAAAAGAAAGGACAGAAATATCAATTAGTGCATTTTTTGTTGCAATTGGTCATTCTCCCAATTCCTCAATTTTCAAGGATTGGATTAAGATGGATAGCACGGGATATATTTTGACAACGCCTGGAACGAGCCGTACAAATGTGGACGGAGTTTTTGCTGCAGGCGATGTACAAGATAAAACCTATCGGCAAGCCGTCACAGCCGCGGGTAGTGGATGTATGGCTGCTTTAGATGCCGAGCGTTATTTAAGTGCATTAGGGGCACACTAGAACTCACACATGGAAAAAAGTTTGATGCAGGTTAAACTTACACAGGTTGAATTTTATGCCTATCATGGCATTTATCCAATCGAAGTAAAAACTGGTGGTCGATTTATGGTTGATTTGACGGTGTCCTATTCAATTTCAAGCCCAACATCTTCTAGTATAGAATCCATAAACAACTCCATTGATTATGTTAGTTTGTATGGAATTGTTAAAGATCGAATGTCAAAGCCAACCCCATTACTTGAGACTGTAGTGATGGATATTGTATCAATAATTCGCACTAGTTTTTCTGGGCTCAGCTGTATTGAAATTCAATTAACAAAAGTGAACCCTCCCATTCCTGGCTTCCAAGGAAATACTGCAGTTCAATATCGTTGGGAGGCTTAGATTATTTTATCCTTCCATTGATTACTACGTAAGTATAACAAAGAGGGAATGAGCAGGCATAGCCAGTACAGCCACTCACTCATCCATCCAATTGCAAGGGATAATTGAAAGTATTCTAGTGTTAGATAAATGTAGAGGCAATAACTCAAAATTGCGCCTACCTCAATCATAAATGTAATACGGGTATTTCCAGATGCAGTAACCGTATTTAATAAAATTGTTGCTATACAGGATAATAATAAAGCAGAGGTTACTACCCTTAGTACGGGAGTTCCCGCATCCACAAATGAAGGTCCTTGTCCAAAAAGCGATAAGAATGTTTCTGGAAAGAGATTAAGTATGAGCACCACAATAAATACTGTCGAAAAGCTTAGGCGAATGATTTTCTTAACAAGTATCCCTACCTCGTCCTGACGACCTTGTCCGATAATGTTACTGACCATGGAATTTGCAGTAGAGGCAAAGGCCCAGCAAAAACATCCAAATACACCAAAAATATTACGCATGACATTAGACACTTTCAAAGCCATGCTCCCATGGTGCTCTACTAGTAAAAAGAAGTATTGCCAACTGATGATACTGATCGCATGTTGGAACATTAAAGGGGATGCTACAGAAAGTATAGCACCTTGTAGCTTAGAATCCCAGCTCACCGCTGCAAATAAGCTAAACTGTTTGGTAATTCCATTTCTGCTAATCACCCAATAAATTACTAGCATTCCAATTGCTTCTGCCAGTATTGAAGCAATTGCAGCTCCATTAAAACCCATTGCGGGTATACCAGCAAATCCAAATATCAGTAAATAGTCAAGCAACACATTGGCGCTTGCCTCTGCAACAGTTCCTGCAACTAAATATCGCGATTGATTCGTCCCAACCAGCAAAGCATTTCTTAGCTGATAAACATACAAAAAGGGGAGTCCCCAAATTCTTATCTGTAGAAACGAAATTGCTTTATCAAATGTGATGGGATCCTTGATTAGGACTCTAAAAATTAAGGGGGTTGCCGTATAGGTTAGTATAATGCCAGTTATGGCAAGCAGTAGGCCAATCAAAATACCTTGCCCAAATAGTTTTCCTACCTCATCAGGTCTGTTTTCTCCTGCTCTTCTTGCAATTAGGGTTTGAAGTCCATTATTTAACCCATATCCGATAGCTGCAAATATCAGGTAATAGACTCCTGTAATACCCGCAACAGCCAGAGCGATCTTATCTTGCTCAAAATGTCCCAAGAATATATTGTTGACAACAAAATTTAATTGTGGAATTAAAATGGCCATACTGATAGGCAATGCCATTTTAAGAATCGATTTATTGCTGATTTCAACCTGTAGAGCAGATGACGTATTTGTGTGCATGTAAACGCAAACCTACAATTATTTAATTTTAAGTAACATTGCACATTTCAATTCTATTTGTGACCCCGATTATAACATATCAAACTACAAACCCGACAACTGAAAAGTTGACACTCTCTTTGTTGTTTAGTCAGCATCTTGCTGCCTATTTATGGGTTGATACTGTTTCATCTCTAGCAGTAAAAGGAGCCTTTTATCAGTTGGATAATTGGGGTGATGCCTCTTTTATCGAAACGTTTCTAGATACATGTGTGGGCTCAGTTTCCAAAGAGCAACCGGTTCAGGTTTGTTTTGATGCCCCACAACTTTCCATGATTCCAATCGCTCAATATGATCGTGCTAAACTCGATCTATTGCATAAATCTTCATTTCCCTTCGATCCTAGTACCATGCTTTTGCATGAATCTTTTTCTGCTTGGCAATTTTACTTAGGGTATGCGGTTCCAACAGCACTTTTCCGCGCACTTGAGTCTAGATATTCTGACATGAAATACAGGCATGCTGTTAAATTAGCTTTGAGAGATCACTCTACTGATGAAGTGCAGGGTGCTTTATTTGTGCAAGTAGGAATTACACAATTGACTGTTGTGCTTTGTCGTGGAGGACGCCTACTTTTTTGTGGCAGTTTCTCCTACCAGACCGAAATGGATGCTTTGTATTATTTAATTCGGTTGTCAGAGGCTCATGCTTTATCTAGGGAGAGCTTACAAGTATTTTACAGCGGTCTTGTGGACCCCTCCTCAAGGCTTCAACAAGAATTATCAAATTATTTCTTGAATTTAAATACGGTTAGCAGTGCCATTCAATTTGCTGATCAATCACCTCTGCCTCTTTATTTCACTTTGTTAAGCAATAATTCGCTATGCGTATCATAAGTGGATCGCTAGGAGGGCGTAGATTTCTGCCGCCGACTCATATGCCACATACCCGTCCGACAACTGATATTGCAAAAGAGGGTTTGTTTAATATCCTGCAGAATCGAATTGAATTTTCAACTATTAAGACACTGGATCTATTTGCCGGAACTGGAAGTATAAGTTATGAGTTGGCATCCAGAGGTGCACAGGCATTAACGCTAGTTGAAAAAGATTACCAGCAGGTCCAATTTATTAAAAAGACACTTTCGGCATTTGATATAAAAAATGCAGAAGTGGTTAAGCAAGATGTGTTTCAGTATTTAAATCATTGTACGCAAACCTTTGACTTTATTTTTGCGGGACCTCCCTATGCCTTAACAACCATTGATGACCTACCAAGAATTATAATCAGCAGAAATCTGCTATCGCCCAATGGACTTTTTGTTTTAGAACATACCCCTCGTAACGACTATCAATCTTTCCAAGGATTTGAACGAGAGCGTAACTATGGAACAACGGTTTTTAGCTTCTTCGTACCTTAGCAACTGTGATGTTCTATAACTTTTTCTTACGTTCCTTTCGTCTACTTCTTTTGCCTCTTTCTATTCTTTTTTGGGCAATTCTTTATTTGCGTGCTCTTTTTTACCAAAAGCAATGGTTGCGTTCCGCCACGTTTGGTATTCCCTTGATTACGGTAGGAAATTTGGCAGTTGGTGGGACCGGGAAGTCGCCAATGATAGAGTATCTCATTGAAATCTTACAACACCAATATAAAGTGGCAACCCTAAGCAGGGGATATCGTCGAAGGACAAAAGGATATGCCTTTGCTAAACCTGGTATTACCGCATTGGAAATTGGAGATGAACCGCTTATGCTCTATCGAAAATTTCCTTCTGTTGCCGTAACAGTGGGAGAGGAGAGACTCTTGGCCATTCCTGAGCTATTGCATGACTTTCCAGCTACCGATGTGATTTTATTGGATGATGCCTTTCAACATCGTGCCATACAGGCTGGCCTTACAATTTTATTGACTGAGCAATCTAATCTATTTACTAGGGATTTTTACTTGCCTACTGGTGATCTACGAGACTTGAAATGTCGTTATAGGGAAGCTGAAATTATTTTGGTGACTAAGTGTAATCCAGCTTTGTCACTCGAGCAAAAGAATCAAATTATCAAAGAAATCAATCCACTTCCCACACAGAAAGTATTTTTCACAAGTCTTATCTACGGAAGGCCTTATCACTTGATCACAAAAAATCAATACAGTATTACGCAAACAGATGAGGTTCTATTAGTAACTGGAATATCCAATCCAGCTCCACTTAAAAAGTGGGTCGAGGATCATTCTGCTTACTACCGGCAATTACAGTATCGGGATCATCATATATTTACTGCAGATGACTTAAAAGATATGCAAGAAGATTTTGCAAAACTTACCCCTAAAAAAGGGGTAATACTAACCACTGAAAAAGATGCAGTCCGTCTTGAAAAATTTGAAAAATCAATTATAAACCTTCCCTTTTATGTAGTTCCTGTTCGTCATGAAATTATGTTTAGTGAGAAAGATTTATTTGAGCGAGCAGTGACAGACTTTATCGAAAAATTTCATCAAAAAAATTAAAATGGGAAGAAAAAATTCAAAAAAACAAGTCAAAAAGAAAACTGCTAAATCCAACTCGGCTTTTTTAAAAGGATATCTAGATGTTTCACGATCTGGAATGGGTTATGTGGTAGTTGAGGGCTTAGCTGATGATATATTGATTAGACCCGCTGATTTCAATGGTGCCGTTCATGGTGATTTGGTTATGGTTGCCATTCGTGAACGAAAGCCTGCGGGTATTCGTATGAAGGGAGTTGTAAAATCGATAGTTAAAAGAAAGAGGGAAGAATTTATTGGACAAATTCAAGTGGGAAAGGGATTTGCTTTCTTGGTTGTTGAAACAGACAAGCCAATGCCAGATTTCTTTATTCATCATACGGATTTAGGTGGAGCTAAGCAGGGTGATCGTGTTCTTGCGCGTGTTATTGATTGGTCTACGGATCATGATAAAAGACCGCAGGCTGCTGTATTAGAAGTTTTGCCAGTTGAACGTATGCATGACGCAGCCATGAAAGGCATCCTATTGGAGGCTGGCTTTTCGCTTCAATTTTCAGAGGAGGCTATTGAAGAATCTTTGCGAATTTCTGCAAGTATCAGTGATAATGAGATAAAATGTCGAAGAGACATGAGGGGAATTTGTACGTTTACTATCGATCCATTAGATGCTAAAGATTTTGATGACGCCTTATCTTTCCAATTGCTTGCATCGGGACATTATGAGATTGGAATTCATATCGCGGACGTAAGTCATTATATCGAGGAGGGCGGATGTCTTGATCAAGAATCATTTTCGAGAGCAACCTCGGTTTATTTGCCGGATCGAGTTAACCCTATGTTGCCTGAGAATATTTCTAATGTTTTGTGCTCGTTGCGCCCACTTGAAGATAAGTTAACGTTTTCAGTGATAATTGAAATTACCCCTAATGGTACAATTCTTTCGAAGTGGATAGGTAAAACAGTTATACACTCCTGTCATCGGTTTACGTATGAAGAAGTCCAAGCCATTCTTGAAGAAAAAGAAGGCTTATATGCTAAAGAGTTGCTGCAACTTCATGCTTTTGCTCAGCAAATGAGAGAACAACGAATTAAAAACGGAGCTATAAATTTTTCTTCCCAAGAGGTACGTTTTAAGCTCAATGAATTAGGTGACCCTGTTGGCATTATGGTAAAGGAAAGCAAGGAATCTCATCAGCTAATTGAGGAGTTTATGCTTTTAGCAAATCGAATTGTAGCGGAGAAGATTGCCACCACTCTTGTAGCGGGTAAACCTATTCCTTTTCCTTTTCGGATCCATGATGATCCCGATCAAGATCGACTTATGCCTTTTATGGATTTTGCTAGAAAATTCGGGTATGAGTTTGATCGATCTTCTCCCGCCGCCATTGCTGCATCCTTTAATCGGTTATTGAAAGATGTCCAAGGTAAACCAGAGCGGCATGTGTTAGAACAATTAGGAATAAGAACCATGGCAAAGGCCAGGTATACTACCGAAAATGTAGGGCATTATGGACTAGGATTTGAATATTACTGTCATTTCACATCCCCCATACGTCGTTATCCAGATATTCTAGTGCATCGGGTTTTGTTTTCATTATTACAGAAACAAGCAATACCTGATAAAAAAATGGAGGAAAAGTGCAAGCATACCAGTGAGAGGGAGCGAGCTGCCATGGAGGCAGAACGGGCTGCAAATAAATATAAGCAGGTGCAATACATGCAAAATTTCTTAGGTGAAGAATTTGAGGGGGTGATTAGTGGTGTTGCGCACTTTGGTTTTTGGGTAGAAACAGTTGAGCATAAATGTGAGGGGCTTGTACATCTCAACTCCTTACTTGACTATGATGACTTTAGGCTGATTGAGTCTGATTATTGTTTGTTAGGTCTTCGAAGCGGACGTAAGTTTCGAATGGGAGACAAATTATGGATAAAGGTAGTTGCAGCAAATCTTACCAAACGACAATTAGATTTTGAATGGGTGCTAGCTGCTGAAAAATCAAATCGAACAAGCTAATTAAAGCTGAAAATCAGCTAACTTTCCGCTATGCAATCCTTTGCGCAGTTAGCCAGCCAATTCAACCAATATTTTGATCGAGAGCATTTTCCCGTCTCTCCAGCCAGCTTGTACTCTCCTAACAGATATTTTCTACAACTTGGAGGCAAACGAATTAGGCCTGTTTTATGCTTAATGGGGAACGAGCTTTTTTCTCAAATTCACTCATCTTCTTGGGATGCAGCTACCGCTATAGAGCTATTTCACAATTTTACATTAATTCATGATGATATTATGGACAAGGCGCCTCTCCGGAGAGGCCTTCAGACTGTACATGAAAAATTTGGGAATAACACGGCTCTTTTGGCCGGTGATGTTATGATGATTAAAGCGTATGAATATCTAAGTAAAGTTCCCGCTACCTCATTGTCTGCTATAGTAAGTCTATTCAATAAAACTGCAATTGAAGTTTGTGAAGGACAGCAACTGGATATGGATTTTGAACAGGCAACTCAGGTTACGTTAGAGGCATATCTCTCTATGATAGAGAAAAAGACTTCTGTATTGTTGGCCGCCTCTCTGATGATAGGTGCAATACTGGGTGGTGCTGGCGAACGGAATCAACAGCTTTTATATTCTTTTGGTTTAAAACTTGGTTTAGCTTTTCAAGTTCAAGACGATTATCTTGATGCCTTTGGGGATCCTATAAAATTCGGCAAGCAAGTGGGCGGTGATATAATGGCAGACAAAAAAACATTTCTTTTAATTCATGCCTTAGATACTGCTGACGGAAGTTCCCGCGAACGTTTGCTATATTGGCAGGGAAGACAGGGTGATCAAAAAGTAAATGAAATTTTGTCAATCTATCAAAATTGCCATATTGATCAATGGGCGTTGCAGCTCAAACAGAAATTTCTTGACGAAGCATTAGGTGATCTTAGTCAGATAGCTGTTGTTTCCAACAGGAAACAACCCTTACGTGAGTTAGCTGATTATTTAATTCAACGCCAGGTTTAAAACATAAGTAAAAACATGTCTGAACTTTTTAGAAAGAAACCGCTCTCCCTTTTACAACAAGAACCTATAAGTGCAGAAAGCGAAAAGGGACTGCGAAAAGAACTTGGGGTAAAAGACCTGACTTTTATGGGAATAGCCGCAGTTATTGGTGCGGGAATTTTCTCAACAATTGGTTCTGCAGCCTATCAAGGAGGACCTGGTATTTCACTTTTATTTGTAATAACTGCGATAACTTGTGGATTTTCAGCTTTGTGTTATGCTGAATTCGCTAGTCGAGTTCCACTGGCAGGAAGTGCATATACTTATTCTTACGTTGTGTTTGGGGAGATGATTGCTTGGATAATTGGCTGGGCACTAATCTTGGAATATGCAATTGGAAATATAGTTGTGGCAATTTCCTGGAGTGGTTATTTTAATAATTTGTTAGTTCATCTGTTACATATCGAGCTACCATCTTGGATGCTGGTTGATCCCGTAACCGCATCTTCGGCTTATAAGCAGGCACTGGTTGCTCTTACAAACCCGGATTCGCTTTCCGCTGCTCAAATAGATTCATTTCAGTTTGCTAAAAAGGCCTATGAATCTGCTCCTCGAATTGGTCAAACCCCATTTTTTTTCAATTTACCTGCTTTTGTAATCGTGGCTTTAGTGACTTATTTGGCTTATATCGGTATCAAAGAGAGCAAGAGAGGTACCAATCTTATGGTTCTTTTCAAAGTCGGTGTAATTCTATTTGTCATTGGGGCTGGTGCTTTTTATGTGGATACTAACAATTGGACGCCATTCATGCCCAACGGCATCACAGGTGTGCTGAAGGGAGTGTCGGCAGTTTTTTACGCCTATATCGGATTTGATGCTATATCTACGATGGCCGAAGAGTGTAAAAATCCGCAAAAAGATATGCCAAGAGGCATGATTAATTCTCTATTGATCTGCACGGTTTTGTATATATCCATTGCCTTGATTTTAACGGGAATGGAGAACTATTCTCTCTTTGGTGGTGTAACCGACCCACTTGCTTTTGTGTTTGAGAAAAGAGCACCCTGGATCGAAAAGATTATTTCGGTTAGTGCAGTAGTGGCAACTACATCTGTTCTTGTTGTCTTTCAAATTGGCCAGCCCAGAATTTGGATGAGTATGAGCAGGGATGGGTTGCTTCCTGCTAAATTTCAGTCTTTAAATAAATTTCAAACACCTGGATTTGCCACTTTGATCACTGGTTTGATTGTTGGAGTAGGTGCTTTATTCCTACAAGCGGGGCTTGTGACTGATCTCACCAGTATTGGAACTCTATTTGCTTTTGTGTTGGTTTCAGGTGGAGTACTGCTACTTCCTTCCGTTGAGAAAAAACCTGGTCAATTTAAATTACCTGACTGGAGTGGTCGCTATTGGATTCCTTTACTACTGCTTCTATTTTTGTATATGAACAGTAGTCGAATTATAGAAGCCTATCGCGCTACCATTTCTGGCTCGCCTGATGGTGTTTTATTGTTACTTTATTTTACTATCAGTATTCTAATAGCCTTTTATACTGCCTTAAAGAATCTTGCCTTTATTCCTGTGATGGGGGTTTTATCCTGCCTTTACCTCTTGGTTGAGATTCCACTTAATAGTTGGAAGTGGTTTTTTGTTTGGATGGCTGTAGGGTTACTAATTTATTTTACTTACGGAAAAAGAAATAGTAAACTAAAAACAAGTTAATCCCTACTATCTTTCTGGTTTTTCCCCCTTGCATTGACCTTTCATGATTAGCATACTTGTAGTCAATGCAAATACTTCCTCGTAGCGCAAGTCTGTTTTTGTTTCTCCCTCGACTATTTTTTTTGGGGTTGATTTTTTTTCATTTTTATCCGGTGCTTTTTGCACAGGGTAGCCCTCGTTTTATCGGCTCATCAATTGGTACTTTAAGTACAAGTATTTATATACTCTCTCAGCCGCTGATTATTAATTTTTCAGATGGATGCTTACAGGTTGACTCAGGAATTCCCACCTGGAAAACGGTTGTTTCGCCCAACAAGTATACTTACCCTTGTAATGAAAATCGTTTGCCGCTGAAAATAGACTTGGGAATTTATCCTAACCCAACTCAGCGGTTTATTACAATAAAAAGTAATCGTTTCGAGAACTTAAGTCAGGCTGTACAAGTATTTGTCTACAGTGCTATAGGGCAACTGCTTCTTGTAAAATTGATTCGGCTACTTGATATACAGCGGGGCTATATGCTTGATCTCCAATTTTTACCACCGGGGATTTATACTGTCATTGTCAGGGGCCAACTAGTAGAAGGAGTGGGACGAATAATTAAAATTAAAGATTGATGAACTTTTTTTCGCGACTGTCTTGGTGTCTTGTAATACTAGGTCTTGCTTTATTTCTGCAACCTACCGCTGCTCAATCGGGATTGCCCGGCATTCCATTTCAGATGCAAGCCCGTGATCGATTTAATCAACCAGTAAAGCAGCAGTCCATTCATTTACGCGCTGAAATTTATATAAGTCGAGATTCTCAGCAGGTTTATATCGAGGAGCAAGTAGTACAAACAGATGAGCTTGGAATCTTTCAATTTTCTTTAGGAAAAGGAAATTTTATTGGAGGAACTTATAGTTCTTTATATAAGATTCCTTGGGAGAAATTGGATTATCGAATTCGTTTTCTAATTGCAATCCCACCTCAACCTTTCATACCAGCATGGGACTATCAGCAAAACTGGGTTGATTTGGGTAGTAGTCCTGTCGGAATTGTGCCATTTGCATTATATGCAGTACAAACAGCTGGATACACTTCAGTAAAATCAAAAGGTAGGAGTTTGTTTTTATCGGCTACAGATTCCTTGTTAATTCAGATGGAGGCACCATTAGAGCTTGATGATGGAATAGCAGTAACACTGGAAGCGGATAGAGTGCCACTTTCCTCGCCAAGCTATTTCGTGCACCGCGACATATTACGTAATCAGCTTATTGTCTTTTTCACGGCACCTTTTACGGGTTATATAACCTGGTTAATTATTGATTAAACTAAAACTCAATTTTATGAAAACAATCATCATTTATTGTGGACTTATCATCTTCTTTCTAATTCAAGTTGGGCTTCTTGAAGCACAGATTAGGCCATCTATTCAAAAAGAACTCCGATTGGTAAACCCCACACAATCAGGTACTGGATTTGTGGGTATAAAAGCGACTGAAGGAACTACCACCTATTCACTTTCAATGCCTTCGGCTTTGCCCACTACCAATAGTTTACTTAAGGTTAGCAACGTAGTCGGAACTACTGCAAATTTGGAATGGCAGTCTATTCAGGGTGCTGTAACTGGTTTTGCCTGGTCTTTAGATGGAAATGCTATTTCATTAGCTGGTACTGCTTCAGGACAACAATTTTTAGGAACAACCAGTGCTCAGCCCTTGGTGATTGCTACTACCCATACTACTGCACAGCCGATTAAATTATTAACAGGGAATACGGAGCGAATGCGAATTAATGCGGATGGAAAAATTGGATTGGGTACAGCCTTGAATGCAGCTACAACATTAGATGTAGGCGGTACTTTTAGGACAAGTGGGTCAGCTAGTTTTGGTAACACAATAGAAGTAACGGGAACGGCTACCTTAAGTGGAGCACTTAGCGTGGCGGGAGATGTCACGTTTACAACATTGGGTGGTGCAGTAGCAACATCCATACCGTCAGGATATGACCGCTTATTAGTTGCTAATAATTCAGGACTTCTTCGACAGGCTAGTCTTGATGCTGTTTTAACACACAACGGGTATCATTTAACAAAGGCTAGAGGATTTTCGAGCTACACCACAGCCACTGAATCTGTAGAAATTGTTCCCACCAATGGACAAGGAAATCCGATTATGTTAGACACCAATGATGCAATTTCACTTACACTTGAAGGCATTACTAATGATATGGCAATTCCTTCATACTATATATCAAGAAATACTACTACTGGTAAGTTCACGGTATACTTTTCCTCGCCATTCACTGGCTCTATTAATTGGTCTATCGTTGAGTAAATCTTTCCTTGATGATACTTCAAATACAGTACTTATTCCTATTTGTTATATTTCTACTAGAATACAATATACAAGCGCAGGTGCGTCCTACACTTCAACGAGAAGTGAGGTTGCTTTCACCCGCTGGATCAAGTTTTGTAAGCTTATCAATGAAACAAAACAGCAGTTCTTCTTACACGCTTTCCCTTCCCACCGAGGCAGGTGGTGTTGGACAAGCGTTAGCTATTGTTAGTAGAGAAAATAATAATAGCCAGCTTGGTTGGAACGCGGTACTTACTCCTCAAACTGGATGGTCACTGGGTGGTAATCAAACTTCTGATGCTTTTGATGGGAACACAGGTAGTCGAATTGGGACCTTATCAAATTTAGATTTTGTAATGGTGGCTAATAATCAAGAGCGAATGCGTATTTCAAAAAATGGACAGGTTGGAATTGCAAATAATAATCCACAAAGTACTCTTGATGTGTTTGGAAATGCTGATATAAGCGGTGTGATGGCAATTGGCGATCAGGTTAATCCAGGATCCATGATAGCTGATGGTTTTAGTTTTGCACCTGGTCTTGCTGTTCAGCGAACAATTTCGACAGCAACTTCTTCAACTCCACGCACCATTGCGATGTTAGGACAGGTTATTGGCACGGGTAAATTTGATAACCGTATAATGGGAGGAGCCTTTTACGCTGCTTCTGATGCCTCTAATGCCCAACCTCTAGGACAAATTCGCTCACTTCAGGGCTGGACAACACATAATGGTACGGGAACACTCAGTGTTGGATGGGGAGCTTATCATGTTACGACTAATAAAAGCGTGGGCGCTATTTCAAATGCATATGGCTCAGTAAGTGGCGTCGAAAATGCTTCCACAGGAACCATCAATAAGTTGCATGCACATTCAGTGGAAGTCTGGAACAACCGAGGCGGAAGAGTAGATACACTTTTTGGTTTGACAGTTAGTGTTTATAATAATAATTTGGCTTCCACAGTAGGGGCTGTGTATGGTATCTCGATAGGAAAGGGGTTGATCTCAGTTACAAATGGAACTCATTTTTGGAGAAATTCAGGTACAATCGATAACTCCTATGGTTTATATATAGATGAGAGCATCGATGTGGGGATCAATCGGTATGCGATTTTTTCTAGGTCGAAATCCTCAAGTCGATTGGCCGGACATTTAGAATTGGTAAATATTGATAATAATGCGGTTGAGCTAAAGTGGTTTGAGCCCAGTGCAGCTGGATCCAATTTTACAAGTTTAAAAGCACAGCCACAATCCAATGACATTATATTGCAACTTCCCGCTAACGCCCCCCAAATTAATCAGGTGCTAAGTGCTGGATCAACAGTGGCTAATCAACTTGAGTGGAAAACAATGCAATGGATCGCAACACCCATGACAACTTTGGAAAGAGATGGTATCACTTCACCGCCTCTTGGGCTGATTATTTTAAACACGGATACACAGAAGCACCAAGGCTACAATGGAAGAGGATGGTATGACCTCTATTAACAAATCAACTATGAAATACTTTTTAATCTGTCTCTTATTTTTCTGTTTAGTAAGCTTTCGGTCTGAACGTATTTATCATTTCAGTATGAAAGAAACTCAGGCACAATTTCACTGGCAAAATTTAGAATCCGTCAAATATGCGTTGGACAATAGTGCCATGCCGCACCAGCAGGTAAAGCAATTAATAATGGCGATAGATACTTTACAACGTGACTTACAACGTGGATTGCGTATTGATACTATTGCCTCCAATCGCCCCAATTAATTTGGTTGTATCTTTGCAGCGCTACAGGCTAGGTCTTCGACTCCTTTTGGAGTAGGAAAGTCCGGACAGCAAAGTGCAGTGCACCGGTGAAAAGCCGGGCGCCAGTTAACTGGCGACAGCAAGTGCCACAGAAAATAACTGCCTTTAGAAATAAAGGTGAGGATGAAAACGTGGGGTAAGAGCCCACGGCCCCAAGTGGTAACAGTTGGGGCGGGTAAACCTTGCACGCTGAAATGCCACGTATAGTAACCATTGAAGGCGGCACGCCTGAATGCTGAAAAGCTTGGTTACAGGGTAGGCAGCTTGACCGATGAGGTAACTCATTTGGCAGATAAATGAAGGCCCACGACAGAATCCGGCTTACAGGCCTGTAGTTTTTTAATTTCTTTTATGAAATACCAAGTTGGGGATAAAGTTTTACTGCTTCATTCTCTTGAAGAAGGAATTATTCTTGAGCTATTGGATGACCAGATGGCTAGAGTGATGGTAGATGGTGTTGATTTTCCGGTATACTTAGACCAGCTTGATTTCCCTTACTATTATACTTTTTCAAAAAAAAATCAACCCGCACCTCGTGTTACTGAAAAGGTCACTTCTTCTACACTTGAGATACCAAAGGAAAAGTCTTTTGGTAAAAAGAAATTAGTAGATCGTGGCGGAGAGTTAGTTTTTTTACCAGTACTAGCTCAAAATGAAGCCGAATTTTTAGTTGAACGCTTCAAGGTGTATTTATCGAATAGAACTCCCTATTCTTTTTGGTTTTCTTATGCCCACAAGAAAAGAGGGCAAGTGCACTGGAGTATTGAGGGTACCAGTCAGTCTGACACTGATTTTTATTTGCATGATATTTTATTTGAGGATTTTAGCGATAATCCTAGTTTTGATTTTTCAATAAAACCATTAGGTGCCCCCCAGCATTTTACTGATAAATTCACGGTTACCCTTCGTATTAAACCTCGGCAATTATTTGAGCAACTCGAAAAAATTCGTTTAGAAAAGTTAGCTAGTTTTAGTTGGCCGATATTTGAGTCATTTCCAGAAAAGAAGTTAGTTGCTGAATTAACTTCTGTCGAAATGAAGTCAACTACTTCTCAAGCTGATATTATATCAAAAAGTCGGCAAGATTTTGAGGACTCTTTTTCTCTCATTGTGGATTTGCATATCGAAAATCTTTTATCAGATTGGAAGGGTTTATCAAATTTTGAAATATTACAAACTCAGCTATCCTATCTCGAAAAAATGATAGAACGCGCCATTCGAAATCAACAGCCCTCTTTAATTGTAATTCATGGTATAGGGGAGGGAAAATTAAAAAGTGAAATCCATCAATATCTGCGCCAAATCAAAGAGGTACACTCTTTTGATAACCGTTATGATCCCCGTTTCGGTCAGGGAGCTACCACCATCCAATTTCAATATTAATCTGCTACTTTTGCAGCATGACAATCGAAAAATTACAGGACATGCGGTCCCGCGTTATCGGGATAAGGAGGTTTCTTTGACGTCGAGAACCGACTTCAAAAAATTGCACAAGACAAACAACTTTCGTTGAGTCCTGGTTTTTGGGACGACAACAAGCGTGCTACCGAAATAATGAAGAATATCAAACTCAATGAATATTGGGTTGGTATTTACGCGGCTGCAGAACAATCTGTAGAGGATTTTGCTGTGCTTTTTGAGTTTTGGAAATCAGGAGATGCGGCAGAGGACGAAACAAAGGAAGCTTTTGAAAAGGCACAAGTGCTGCTGGATGATGCGGAGTTTAAAGCCACTCTGAATGAGCCGGAGGATGAACTTCCTGCTGTTTTGCAAATTAACTCTGGAGCTGGTGGTACTGAAAGCCAGGATTGGGCTGAAATGCTTGCCAGGATGTATCGTATGTACGGGGAAAAGCAAGGTTGGAAAGTAACTGAGCTCGATTGGGTTTGGGGAGATGGTGCAGGTATTAAAACTTGTACGTTGCAGTTCGATGGCCCGTTCGCCTATGGCTTTTTAAAAGCAGAAAGCGGCGTTCATCGGCTGGTTCGTATTTCACCCTTTGATAGTAACGCTCGTAGACATACTTCATTTTCTTCTGTTTTTGTTTATCCATTGGTTGATGACACGATCAATATAGAGATAAAAGATGCCGATGTCAAGATGGAGACGGCACGAAGTGGTGGCGCTGGCGGTCAAAACGTAAATAAAGTTGAGACGAAAGTGATGTTAACACACTTACCAACGGGTATAGTAGTTGTTTGCCAGACGGAAAGATCACAACTTGGTAACCGTGAAAAAGCAATGACCATGTTGAAGAGTCGACTATACGAGGAAGAGTTGCGAAAACGCAATGAAATCAGAGACGCGGTAAATAGTACTAAAAAGAAGATCGAGTGGGGGAGTCAGATTCGTAGTTATGTATTTCATCCCTACAAAATGATTAAAGATCATCGCACTGATTTTGAAGTGGGGAACGTGCAGCCTGTTATGGACGGAGATTTGGATGGTTTCATAAAGGCGTTTCTGATGAGTGAAAAAGACACGCAGCAGTCTTAACTTTTGTACCTTTATTATCAACACGATAAATCATTCTTATGTCATTGGGCACATTTTATTATCCATTACCCGTAAACGAGCCTGTTTTAAATTATGGGCCTGGGTCACCTGAAAAAATCCGTCTAAAGGCTGCTCTCAAAGAATTAAAATCGCAGGTTTTGGATATTCCACAGTATATAGGCTCTAAAGAGGTTCGTACTGGAAATAAAATTGCTATTCATCCTCCACATGAAAAAAAGCATTTGTTAGGGTATTTTCATAAAGGGGAAGCCAAACATGTGCAGCAAGCTATCGAGGCTGCACTCGCAGCTAAACAAGAATGGTCAAATTTATCATGGGAAAATCGTGCACATATATTTTTAAAAGCAGCTGATTTATTAGCTACAAAATATCGGCCTTATATCAATGCGGCTACGATGCTTGGACAAAGTAAAAACGCTTTTCAAGCTGAGATTGACGCAGCCTGCGAGTTGATTGACTTTTTACGTTTTAATGTTCATTACCTCAGTGAAATCAATAAGCAACAGCCTATCAGCAGTCCTGGTATACATAATCGATTGGAGTATCGTTCATTGGAGGGTTTTGTATTAGCCATAACTCCTTTTAATTTTACAGCTATTGGTGGAAATCTACCAGCTTCTGCGGCTCTTTGTGGAAATGTAGTAGTTTGGAAATGTGCGTATACGCAGATCTACTCTGCGCAACTAACCCTGCGCATACTAAAAGAGGCCGGGTTGCCCGATGGAGTGATCAATCTTGTTTATGTAGACGGACCCGCTGTTGGTGAAGTTTGTTTTTCGCATCCGGATTTTGCAGGTGTGCATTTCACGGGGTCCACACAAGTTTTTAATGCCATGTGGGAGACCATTGGAAAGAATATTAGTCGCTATAAATCCTATCCACGAATAGTTGGCGAAACGGGGGGGAAAGATTTTGTACTGGCTCACAAAAGTGCAGATCCCGATGTATTAGTAACCGCACTACTACGTGGTGCATTTGAATTTCAAGGGCAAAAATGCTCTGCTGCCTCCAGAGCCTATATCCCCTCGAATATCGCAGAGGAAGTCAAAAAGAAACTCATTGCCGGGGTGCGCCAATTTAAAATGGGGTCTGTCGAGGATTTTTCAAATTTCATCAATGCTGTAATTGATGGTAAAAGCTACCAGACCATTAAAAATTATATAGATAAGGCTAAGAAAGATCCAAAGTCTCAAATTTTGGTAGGGGGTAAGTGTGATGACAAAGAGGGGTATTTTATTCAGCCTACTATTATTGAAACAAAGAATCCGAAGTCTATCACCATGTGCGAGGAAATTTTTGGCCCTGTGCTTACAATCTATGTCTATCCCGCCTCAAATTTTGACAAAGCGCTTGAGTTGGTGGATTCGACTTCTCCCTATGCGCTAACTGGTTCTATCATTGCGCAGGATAGAACAGCTATTGAATTAGCCACGGAGAGACTGAGGAATGCAGCGGGTAACTTTTACATCAATGATAAACCAACTGGAGCAGTAGTAGGCCAACAACCTTTTGGTGGTGCTAGGGCCTCTGGTACCAATGATAAGGCTGGTTCACAGTTGAATCTTTATCGTTGGTTAAGTGCCAGAACTATTAAAGAAACCTTTACTCCGCCTACTGATTTTAGATATCCTTTTCTTCAAGAAAAATAAAAGAACCGTGCAGGTTATACTTAATAACAAGGAAGTTTATGGTAAGCTGGATCAATTAGCAGCTGCTATTTTAGCTTCCAATCCCGATTTTTCATCGACTGTTATTGTGGGAATACAACAAGGAGGCGCAATTGTATCACAATTTTTATTTGAACGGTTATTGAAAAATGAAAAGCATGCTGGTTCACTAAAGCATGGTAAACTGGACATTACTTTTTATCGAGACGATGTAAGAAACAAAATTCTTGCGCCTGATCCCATGCACTTACCTTTTTCAATTGAAGGTAAAACCGTAATCTTGGTAGATGACGTGTTGTTTACAGGCCGCACTATCAAGGCAGCACTAGATGCCCTTTTTGATTATGGACGACCTGAACGAGTTCAATTATGTGTCCTTGTTGACCGAAAAGAACATAGGCAGTTTCCTATTCAAGCTGATTACACGGGTATAGCTATCCCCTCCAATCGAGCAGATAAATTAAAGCTGCTTATTACGCAGGATAATGAGCCTCAAGTAGTTCTGCTAAATCAATAATTTACCCTAATTTTGATTTTTAATGCAACTATCCACCAAACATCTGCTGGGCATTAAAAATCTCACTCAGGAAGACATTTCCCTCATTCTATCTACGGCGCAACAATTTAAAGAAGTCTTACAGCGACCTGTAAAGAAAGTGCCTTCGTTACGGGAGGTAACTATCGTAAACCTTTTTTATGAAAACTCAACTAGAACTCGTATTTCGTTTGAGTTGGCTGAGAAAAGATTAAGCGCTGACATCATCAATTTTACGGCCTCTGCCTCCTCTGCTGCTAAAGGAGAAACTTTATTGGATACGGTAAACAACATTTTATCCATGAAGGTGGATATGGTGGTGATGCGTCACAGTGCCAGTGGGGCTCCCCATTTCTTAGCGGAGCATATCCCCGCAGCAATTGTAAATGCGGGAGATGGTATCAATGAGCACCCTACGCAAGCATTGCTGGATGCTTTCTCCATTCAGGAAAAAACAGGATCCTTGGCGGGCAGAAAAGTAGCCTTGATCGGCGATATTATGCATAGTCGAGTTGCACAAAGTAATATCTATCTCTTGAAAAAAATGGGCGCTTCTGTAGTGGTTTGTGGACCGCCAACCTTAATACCCAAACATATTGCACAGGCTTTAGGAGTAGACGTGAGCTATAATTTGCGGGAAACATTGGAGTGGTGTGATGTGGCCAATGTTTTACGAATACAATTAGAGCGACAAAATCAGGTGCTGTTTTCCTCTTTACGTGAATACAATCTAGCGTATGGTATTGGTAAGGACTTATTGGATAGTTTGAACAGGGAAGTTGTTATTATGCATCCGGGACCAATTAATCGTGGAGTTGAATTGAACAGCGATGTAGCAGACAGTAAACAATCCATCATTCTACAGCAAGTAGAAAACGGAGTAGCAGTTCGGATGGCTGTGCTATATTTGTTATCTGGTCGGTCGGTTGCCGAATAAAAGGATTCCTATGAATCGTATATGCCTCTTTCCAGGCACTTTTGATCCACTTACCCTTGGTCATGTGGATATCATTAATCGTGCTTTACCACTTTTTGATAAAATTGTTGTAGGAATTGGTTTAAATGCAGCAAAAGGCCCCATGTTCACTCCGGAGCAACGTCTTGCATGGATCCAAGAAATTTATAAAGACGAACCCCGGGTTCAGGGGGCTATTTATGATGGTCTGACTGTAGAGTATTGTAAAAAAATCGGATCACATTTTATTTTAAGGGGAATACGCTATGTGAGCGATTTTGAATATGAAAAAACAATTGCAGATGCAAATCGCACGTTGGATCGCAACATTGAAACTATCTTTTTAACGGGCGAACCAAAATATACTTCCGTTGCTTCTACGATTGTCAGGGAAATTATAAGAAATGGGGGAGATGCTTCTCCTTTCTTACCCGATGTGATTGCTCGTTCCATACAAGCAAGCTAGTACATCTCTTATGGTAGGGTAAGAGTGATCTAGAAAATAATGAAGCTCTTCTTGTGAAACCCATTTAATTTCCTCAATGTCCTCTTCAGTTTGAGGAATCACATGTGGATTTTCATTAGTATTAATCTTCATTTTAAACCAATGGGTTTCTTTTAGAATTGACTCACCTTTTTCCTCATACTGATGTGTAGTAGTTAAAATATGCTCTCCGAGTGTAATATTTTCTAGTCCTGTTTCCTCCATTACCTCGCGAACAGCGCAGGCTTTGATATCCTCGCCAAGGTCTAATTTCCCCTTGGGTAGATCCCATTTTTTTCGTCTGTAAATAAACAGGATTTGATTTTGCTCGTTAATTACCACGCCTCCTCCAGCTTGTATTTTCTTTAACATCGGGGTTAATTTAATGAGTTTGGCCCAGCAATTTCATACTTTTGGAGCATGCTAGATGCAACACTTATTGCTGAAAAACTACTACAAGTTAAAGCAGTTCAATTAAACCCCACAAAGCCTTACACATGGGCCAGTGGTTGGAAAAGCCCAATTTATTGTGACAATCGTAAAGTGCTTTCCTATCCTTACGTTCGTGACTATATTAAGTCTGAACTATGTAATATTATTTTTGAAAAATATGAGTCTGCTACCTTGTTAGCCGGTGTCGCTACTGCTGGAATTCCTTGGGGCGCTATGGCAGCAGATCAACTTAAACTGCCGTTTATCTATGTTCGTCCTAAACCCAAAGAACATGGTTTAGGTAATCAAATTGAGGGCGATTTCCAACCTGGCCAAAAAGTAGTAGTGATTGAGGACTTAGTTTCTACTGGAAAAAGTAGTTTGCAGGCAGTAGATGCATTACAAGAGAAAGGATTGGAGATTGTGGGCATGATCTCAATTTTTAACTATGGTTTTCCAATTGCCAGTGAACAATTTGCAAAAAGGGGTATTCGTTATATCTCATTAACCGACTACCCCACATTGATAGCGCTGGCGGCATCTACAGGAATTATTGACAGCTCTCAATTATCACTACTTGAAAAGTGGAGAGATAACCCTTCAACCTGGACTCCTTAATTATCTTATTTATGCGTCTATCTATTTTGTTTTTGCTTATGACCATATCTTTTTTTGCAATTGCACAGGTTAAGCCAGTTGTAACAACCACCGTTAAAATCCCACAAGCTTTATGTGTTCAATGCAAGAATAGGCTGGAGTACCAAGTTAAAAGACTGGATGGGGTATTGGAATTTTTAGTCAACTACAGAAAAGGGGAGGCTCGATTAAAATTTTTAACGGACAGGACTGATATAGAGCAGGTAAAAACTATGATTTCCAATACTGGATATGACGCCGATGATGTAGCGGCAAATCCTGACGCCTATAACCGGTTACCATTATCCTGCAAAAAGAAGTCAGATAAAGGCGGTCATCCTAATTGATAATCAATCTAGTATAAATATTAACTCAATATAAAGTATTAGCTTATATAAAACCACATTTCACTAAGTTTTAGCGTTAGTTATCTTCAGGCACAAGATTTTGTCTTTCAAAACGTTAAATCCTCATTACACCTGCTGAAAATCCGAGAATTCTCTTATTTAAGATGATAAATCGCTGACCAGTAGTGTTTAACTTAGCAATCCTTTCAACTAATTCACTGCATGAGTCGTTTGCATAAATACATACTACTGTCAATAACCGCCTTCAGTTTTTTTATCAGTTTACAAGCACAGGATTTTTCGAATAAAGGAAAAGAATTTTGGATTCCCTATTCTTACCATGTGGGGATGACAGGAGGAGTAGGAAGTAATGTTGCGATGACTTTATACATTACCTCTGATGTTACTACTAATTACTCGGTTGAGATATTTGGTGGGGCAACCTTACAATCAGGTTCCATCAATGCCGGTCAGGTGGTTACCTGTGTAGTTCCAAACACAAATTTCATTAATGCATCAGGACTTTTCACTAATAAAGCAGTCCGTGTATCTGCCGAAAAACCAGTGGTGGTATATTCATACATCACCCAAAGTGCAGTAAGTGGTGCAACAGTTTGTTTACCCACAAATGTGTTAGGTAACGAATATTACTCAATGAACTACACCCAGATTTCCAATCAAGCTAGTTCAAATTCTTATTTCACGATTATTGCTGTTGAGGACAATACCACAGTAGAAATTACACCTGCTGCCAATACGGTTAATGGTTGGACCGCTGGAAGTGTCAATACTGTTACCTTAAATAAAGGCCAGATTTTTCAGGTTTTGGGCACCGTTAATAATACTCCTTCAGGTTCCCTTTATTCAGGTGTTGATCTTACAGGTTCAAAAATTAGATCTGTGTCCTCCGGTACGTCTTCTTGTAAACGAATTGCTGTTTTTTCAGGAGCAGGTAAAATACGTATTGGTACTAATTGTGGTAATTCAAATAGCTCTGATAATTTATATCAGCAGCTTTATCCTGCCGGCTCATGGGGTAGGGATTATCTCACGGTACCTAGCTTTAACAGACCCAATAATTTTTATCGGGTTATGAAAAGGGATCCAGCCACAAACGTTTACGTAAATGGCACCTTAATCCCTGCTGCAAGCTTTGTGAATAATCGTTACTACGAATTTTCTGGAAATGTTCCCAATAGAATTACTGCTGATCAGCCAGTTTCAGTTTCTCAGTATTTTACAACAGCGGGGTGTAACTCCAGCACAAATCCGTACGATCCGGATATGATTATGCTAAACCCCGTTGAGCAAAATATCTCTAAGGTTACGTTAGTTAGTTCCAATCTTGTAGCAGCAAGTCCGCAACACCATATTCATGTAGTGATGCCAAATGGGGGAACTGGTATATCCTCTTTCCGGATTGATAATAACCCAATACCCGCATCTTCATGGGTACTACACCCGCAAAATCCAGCATATTCTTACGCCTATTTATCCAATGTTACGCAAGGATATCATACACTAAAATCAGATTCCGGTTTCAATGCCATGGCCTATGGATATGCCAATGCTGAATCGTATGGATATTCTGCAGGCGCCAATGTGAAGGATCTTTATCAGTATATCTCCATTGAAACACCAAACTCCTCTGTCAATTTTCCTGCTACTTGTACGGGTACTCCCTTTTACTTTTCGATGACTTTCCCATATCAGCCCACTACTATCAATTGGATATTTGGTGCTGCATTAAATGCTATGGGGATAGCGGATGTAAGCTTGACTAATCCAACACCTACTTCAACTGTTATTGTGAATGGTCGTACGCTTTTCGTTTATAGACTGCCTACCCAGTATACAGTGACTGCTTCTAATATTTACCCTATTAAAGTTTTAGCTACAAATCCAACACCGGATGGTTGCGGGGGGGAGCAAGAGATTAATTTTGACTTAGAAGTTTTAAATCGTCCAACTGCCGGATTTACAGTTTCTGGAGTTTGCGCAAATAATACCACTCAGTTTAATGATGCATCTAGTACAGGAACAAGACCAA
>CAZNUR010000008.1:0-73866 GCA_964576375.1 uncultured Chitinophaga sp. | reverse complement strand
TGCGTAATGACGGCTTGGAGATGCCAAAAGAGGTAGTCAAGTACATCGCTTATAACATTAACAATAATGTTCGTGAATTAGAGGGTGCCTTGATCTCTTTACTAGCACAATCTTCTTTGAATCGTAAGGAAATTGACCTTGATCTTGCAAAGAAGGTACTTCGCAATTTTGTGAAATCCTCCAGTAAAGAAATTACAATTGACACTATCCAAAAGATGGTATGCGAATACTTTGATGTACCCTACGATAAGTTGCTTCAAAAAACGCGCAAACGAGAAATTGTTCAAGCCCGTCAGATTACCATGTATCTGGCTAAAGCCTTTACCAAGAATTCATTAAAAACTATTGGGGAGCATTTTGGAGGTAGGGATCATACTACCGTTATCCATTCTTGTCAAACGGTCAAGGATTTGATGGATACGGACGGCATTTTCCGGGAAAATGTGCTGGAACTTCAGCAGAAAGTCCAGTTGGCAGCCATGTAATTTCTCTTTAATTTTGTCCTCCCTTTTAAGGTTCGTTTTAGGAGAGGTGCCTGAGTGGCCGAAAGGGCCGGTTTGCTAAACCGTTGTACGGACTTAAATCTGTACCGAGGGTTCGAATCCCTCCCTCTCCGCATCAGAATTAGAGCCCCGCATTTTGCGGGGCTTTCTATGTTTTAGGGCGAACCAAGCTTGCTTGGGTGAGTTATGAAACATAGAAAACACAGGCTGCGAAGCAGCCAGGGCTCTAATTCTGATGCAGGCCCCCACACCAAGGATCACGTTAGTAATCCCTATGCCAAGCGAGGACAATCTCTCATCAAAGCAAGCAAGTACCCCCTTTCCTAAAAATTCGGTGTGATTATTCTTTCTCTTCTCTTTTTCTAACCAATACAAGATCAGTTAAATTGACCTGGATCGGCAACTGCCCAATTTTAACCAATGCTTTTTTACCTCTGATCTCCATCACCTCACCAACCTGATGGGTTGTTTTCATCATGGCCAGCAAGCCAACAGCTACGGCTCCATCTATCTCAACAAATTTTGATGTGACTTTCTTTTTGATTCGGCTTACTGCTTGTTTCTCACCCCGGTTGAATAGAATTAAGTCCATTTGACGGATCACCTTTGATTTATCCTCGGCTTTTTTCCAATCAACAAGTAATTGTTTGATTTTTCTTTCAAGGTCTTTGAGTTGTACTAGTTTTTCCGTGGAAAGGCGATTCTGCTCTCTCAAAAGTTCTACCTGCTGCCGATGTTTTTCTGCTTCTAAAGTATGTTGCAGCTCTTTCTTTAGTTTCTCATTCAATTGTAAGGTTTGCTGAAGAGCCAGCGACTGCTGTTCAATTTTACGCATATCCTGTTCGGCTCGGTTTAGTAGTTTGTCCAGGCGGTACTGGTCTTCATCAACTAAGGAACGTGCTCGCTGAATTAATGTAGAATCCATTCCAATTCGCTCGGCAATGGCAAAAGTGTAAGAGCTGCCTGGTTTGCCAATGATCAGTTTATATAGAGGCCGAAGATTTTTTTCATCAAATGCCATAGCTCCATTCACAATTCCAGGTGTTTTTCCGGCCATTAACTTTAAATTCAGGTAGTGTGTGGTAACCACGCCCATCGAGTGTCTTTTCAATAACTCCTGTAAAATCACTTCTGCAAATGCTCCTCCTAAACTAGGATCACTTCCGCTTCCCAATTCATCTATGAAAAATAAGGTTCGTCCATTCCCTTCCTCAATAAAATGTTTCATATGAAGTAAATGGGAACTATAGGTGCTCAACTCAAACTCAATACTTTGCGTATCTCCTATATGGATCATTAACTGCTTAAAAATTCCAAATACTGAGGAAGGATGCACGGGCACTAGCAGTCCACTTTGAACCATCATCTGAAGTAATCCAATTGTCTTCATGGTCACCGTCTTTCCTCCTGCATTGGGTCCGCTGATCAGTAAAATGCGTTGTGACTCCTGTAGGGTTACGGAAACAGGGATTGTTGGTTTTTTATGTTTTACGTTATGCAATAAAAGCAGTGGATGATGTGCTTCTACTAAGTGCACATAAGAACGATCTTCAACCCGAGGATATTCGCCTCGATAGTCCTGTGCTAATTTTGCTTTAGCTCGAATAAAATCATACTCTCCAAGTTTTTCGTGATATACCTGCAAAAGACTTGCGTGTACTGAAAGCTGAGCCGTGAGCAGTTGAAGCAGTCGATATACTTCTTTTCTTTCTTCATTTTCCAGCTCATAAAGCTGATTATTTAACTCAATGGTTTCTTCTGGCTCAATAAAAGCTGATTTTCGGCTATCGCTTTCCCCATGGAGTATTCCTCGTACAGCGCGTTTTTGCTCAGCGGTAACAGCTACTACTCTTCTGCCATTTAGAAAGCTCTCCTCTATTTCAGCCAGGTAACCTTGTTTGTTTAGTCGGGAAACTATTCTATCGAATAACTTTCTTAGTTCTTGTCTTTTTTTAAATAACTGCTGTCTGATTTCTTTCAACGCCGGGGAGGCGTTGTCTCTGACCTGTCCTCTTTCGTCTAATACTTCATCAATCCATTCCTTGATTTGTTTTTCGTACCAGGTTTCCTTAATCATGGCATGCAAGCCAGGATAAGCTGCTATTCGCTCAGCATGAAACCAACGAAATATTTTTTCAATGCTTTCCGCCAGTGAGCGAATTTCCATGATTTGCTCCCCACTCAACATGGCTCCAGGAATTCTCAGCAGATTCAACTCTTTTGATAAGTTGAATATATGATCATTAGGAAAATACTGTTGATGTTGAATTACCTGCAAATATTCGTAGCTCTGCTGAAGAGCAAGGCATACGTAATCTTTTTTAGTATGAACACGCAGGTGAATTGCTTTTTGCTTGGCATATTCTGATTTGCAGTGAAGCGTAAGTAATTCAATTATTTTATTAAACTCCAATTGTGTAGCCGCAGTGTCAGGAAAAAGTCGCATATAGAGTAGTTAGGAAATCTTGCCTTAGACTTTCACTTCAAGTGTTTGTGCGACCCATCGCATTGTGGCATTCGTTTTGATAAACCACAGGTACAATCATTTCTGCCATACCCATCTTTTATTCGTTGGATATTTCTTTCTATCCGTGCTAGTCTGGTCTCACTGTTTGCAGAACCTGTAAAAAGAATCAGGTAATCACGTTGTCGGCCTGGGGTTAGTTTTTCAAATGCTTTTTGGAAGGCAGGTTGTTTTTTGAAAATGATTTTTAATTCCGGAGGGTAGGGGATAGTTGGGGCCAACTTTTTCGAGGGGAGTTTATTTTCTTCTTGTACTTGTATGGCCTCTTTAATAAAGACTTCAATGTTTTTTTTATGCTTTTTGATTTCAGCCAGGCTGGTGAACTTAAACATCCGACTGGATTGTGTATGTTCACCCCCTTTGTGCAATAAGGAGTTGGGGTCTTGGAGCGCTGCGCCATTAAAAAGCATGATGGCGCAGTGTTGTTTGAAATCACCCAGCATCAGCACATTTTTATCTTGCCAGGTGTAACAAGGATGTTTCCACTTGCAAACTTCAGTTAGACCGCAAGCCAATACTATTTTTCGTAGCGTAGCTAATTCCTCTTTCCAGCTTTTTAGTTGGTGGAAATAGCTATCTACAAGCGGGTCTGTTTGCATCTACTAAAAATACTACAACGCGCTTATATTAGAGTACTTCTACGCTTCTCTCCACAAACTTGGTAAGATCCGCTCCTTTCAGTAATCCTTGTGAGAGTAAGGCCAGGTCACAAGCTTGTTTAGCCAAGGTAGTTTGTGTAGCCTCATCTGCTGCTAGAATTTTCCCAATTAATCGGTGATTTGCATTGATCGCTACTTTGTAACTATCAGGCATCGAGCCATAAAAACTCATAGGTCCTCCTCCCATTTTGCTCATTTCTTTCATTCGGCGCATCCACTCTTCCATTGTGATCGTAACGGGCAAGGCTTCTGCAGCCAAACTCTCCACTTCCACTTTCATGGCCGTATTGTTCAATGCCTTTTCAAAAAGTGATTTGATTTGATTGCTTTGCTCTTCGGTTAGTGAATGTTTTGGTGCTTCTTCTTTTTCGATTAATTTTTGAACGATATCCGCATCTACCCGTTTGAAGGTGGTTTTTTCCAACTTCATTTCCAGGTGTTGCATAAAGTGGTTATCAATTGGCGAATTCATGAGCAATACATCGTACTGCTGTTGTTGCGCACTTTGTATAAAACTATGCTGTTGATCTGCATCACCCGTATACAGCCAAATTAATTGACCATTCTTATCAGTTTGAAAGTCTTTCACCTTTGTCTTGTACTCCTCTGGTGTAAAAAACTCTTGTTGAGTATTGTTCAGTAAAACAAAGTCTTTTGCTTTTTCATAAAACTTCTCATCGGAGATTGCACCATACTTTACAAATAGGCCAATATCATTCCATTTGGCTTCATAGCCTTTGCGGTCTTTATTAAAAAGTTCCTGCAATTTTTCTGCCACTTTGCGGCTGATATAGCTATTGATCTTTTTAACATTACTGTCGCTTTGTAAGAACGAACGGCTTACATTCAATGGAATATCTGGAGAATCAATTACCCCATGTAACAACATCAGGAACTCGGGCACTACATCTTTTACTTCGTCCGTGATAAATACCTGGCGGCTGAATAGTTTGATCTTATTCTTTTGGATTTCAAAATCATTTTTCAGTTTGGGGAAATATAAAACGCCAGTTAGGTTAAAGGGGTAGTCTACATTCAAATGAATCCAGAACAAGGGGTCCTCGGTAAAAGGATATAGTTCTTTATAAAAGCTCAGGTAGTCTTCATCTTTCAATTCAGAGGGCGCCTTAGTCCAGATAGGCTGCGTCTTATTAATGATGTTGGGGACATCAATGGACTTGTATTTTGTTTTTCCTTCGTCGTCCTTCCCATCTTCTACGGATTCAGATTTAGTACCAAATTGAATGGGAACGGGTAAAAATTTAGCATACTTGTCTAGGATCTGTTGAATACGATGATCCTCAAGAAACTCAGCGGATTCCTCGTTGATATAAAGAATGATATCGGTTCCTCTTGTTTCTCTTTTACCAGCTGCAATTTCAAATGCAGTACTACCATCACAGGTCCACTTGGCGGGTTCAGCGCCTTCCTGGTAAGAAAGGGTTTGAATCTCTACTTTTTCCGCCACCATAAAAGCTGAGTAGAATCCAAGACCAAAGCGCCCAATAATTTCATTGGCATCTTTGGCCTCTTTGAATTTTTCCATGAATTCAGTGGCGCCTGAGAATGCAACCTGGTTGATATATTTTTTTAGCTCTTCAGCCGTCATTCCCAATCCGGCATCTGAGATGGTAATGGTTTTCTTTTTCTTATTGACCTTTACTTGAATTGTGAGGTCGCCGAGGTCCTTATTAAATTGGCCCAGCGAGCTGAGTCGTTTAATTTTTTGGGTAGCGTCGATGGCATTGCTGACCAGCTCCCTTAAAAAAATCTCGTGGTCTGAGTAAAGGAATTTTTTAATGATGGGGAAAATGTTCTCCGTGTTAATCGAAATCGTGCCTTTTTCCTTGATCATGGGACTTGGTTTTGTGTTTCCACCCTTAATGCAAGAATTGTTCCATCCGGCAGGGGGTTGACATATTGACATATTATAATTATAGCCCATATTCTATCCTGTGAATAAGTCAGTATTTCCTATATTTGCAGCCCTTCCTGAAAAGGATGGCGGGAGGTAGTTCAGCCCGGTAGAATACCTGGTTTGGGACCAGGGGGTCGCAGGTTCGAATCCTGTCCTCCCGACAACAAAATCAAGCCTTGGCTTTTAGCCAGGGCTTTTTTATTGGCAAGCGCATAAGATTTGCTTTGATAATTATTCTTTTATTTTAGGTTCATGCACAAAGTCAACGTTCAAATAGTCCAGACGCTGAAGCTCAAGGCTTCTAAAGAGAAAGCCCAGCTCATGGCTCGTTTCTTTAAAACGGGCAAGGGAGATTATGCGGAGGGAGATATTTTTCATGGAGTAAGTGTGCCTAATCAACGGCTTATTGCTAAAAAGTACTACTTGCAATCTGATGCTGTGTCGGTACGTGAGTTATTAAAATCTGTCTACCATGAAGAGCGATTGACGGCACTCTTTATTTTGACCTATTTATTTGAATCTGCGAATAAAAAAGGGGAGGGTGAGAAGTATGTAAAACTATACTTGCAGGAAATAGAATACGTAAATAATTGGGATCTGGTTGATTCAACCGCTTATAAAATTTTGGGTAAATGGTTAGAGGATAAGGATCGTAAAATTCTCTATCAGTTGGCGGGTTCAAACAATATTTGGGAAAACCGTATTGCCATAGTTGCAACCTATCATTTTATTAAAAGACAGGATTTCAAAGACTTGTTTCAATTAAGTACCAAGTTGTTGTTTCATCCCCATGATTTGATGCATAAAGCAATTGGTTGGATGCTACGAGAAGCATGGAAAGTTAATCCTGGGCCTATTGAGAAATTTCTAGATCAGCATGCAAGTGTCATGCCCAGGACCATGCTCCGTTACGCAATTGAAAGGATGAAAGAATCAAACAGAAAACGCTATCTAAATCTAAAAAATCATACATTTAAAGACTAAAACTGACTGTATGAAGTTAACACGCCTCTTCTTTTCAGCCCTGGTGCTTGGAACAGCACTTTTTTCAACAGGGTGTAAGAAAAAAACAGATCCTAATTCGGGTGGCGGCGGTAGCACTCCAACCACTACAAATTATACTCGTAAAGCCTATGTGGAGGATTTTACAGGCACTTGGTGTGGTTGGTGTCCTCTTATGAGTTACACTCTTGAGCAAAAGCAGCAGCAACATGGTGCCAAGTTGATCTTTGTGGGGATGCACTATGGCCCTACGTCCGGCCAATTTGATCCGTTCCACTCCAATGGCTTTTTGCCGTTGATGAATCGATATGGAATTAATGCTTTTCCAACCGGACTTGTAAATAGACAGACCGTAGTAAGTTCTTCAACCTTGGCCAGCAATATTGATTTTGCTGTAGCAACAGAGTCTTTTGTTGGGATTAAGTTAGAAACTACTCTCACTGGAACTGATTGTGCTCTCAAAACCACCGTAAAGTTTGGAAGTGATTTCAGTAAAAAGAATGTGAAGCTTGTGTTGATGTTAGTGGAGGATGGTTTAAAGTACAATCAAGTCAATTATCTGGCTGGAAACAGCTCTTATCAGTCACATCCCTATTACTCCGCAGGTAATCCCATGCCCAATTACACACACAATGGGGTTTACAGACGAACAATTACCTCCAGTTTAGAAGGTGATATCATTCCAGTTGCCAATACATCTCTTGGTGGTCAGTATGTCTTTAATACAACAGTTAATGTAACTGGAATTGCCGCTGGAAAGGGTAAGATTGTAGCCTTGGTGATCAATGATACAGGTTCTACCAGCAGTACACAGGTGCTCAATGCACAAGTTGTAACAATAGGACAAACACAAGACTTCTAACTATAGCCTGGTTACAGGTTTAGCGTGTAGTTCAAACTGAACCCGTTGTAGGAGGGAACAAATCGGCATATTCCTCCTACGCAGAGAAGTCCTGCTCTTTGTTGACCAGCACTAACTTGTATTCTCTGTTTGTTTTTAGAGAGAGCAAATCCTACATTGTAATAATGCATTTTGTAGGTCTGGTAGTTGGTCATGTCACTGATAAAGAGAGATAAGCCGCTGGGAAAACTCCACTCCGCTAAAAGACCTGCCCAGTTTCGCTCATCACTATTCACCCACATGTGTTCTGCATTAATTCTGAGCTGGTAATGTTTTTTAATTTTAATGTAGTGATCCGTTACCGCTAAGGTAGCTCGGACATCTCCATAAGGACCTCCTTGTAGAATGGTGCGGTTGTAAAAAAGATTGATAAACGTAAGGATTGTTTTATAGTTTTTAGTCCACCGCTTGTCGACAATTAAGTTGAGATCTCTAAATAGCTTTGTTTTTCCAAATCCAATAATTCGTTTGCTAATAAAGCCTTCACCAGTATTAACACGAGTGCTGTCTAATGCATGATAGTTCGAATAATTGATATCCAAACGGGTTCCAAATTTTCCACCTAGAGGCGTGTTCTTTCTAAATCGAATAAATAAATCACCCATGCCTCCAATTTCACCAATGGGTTGAATGGCATGCGGATATATGTTAGCTAACAAATTGGTATGTTGTCTGGTTAGTGCGGGCGTATAGTTGATAGAGGCAACAGCATCGCTGGAATTAAAATTGCCTTTGAAGTCCGCGTTTTCTAGTCGGCGAAATTGTAGCTGAATACCTGCATTATTCGAAGGATCTTGCCATCCCGTTTTTAAGTATAGGATCAATCCTTTTTTCTTGATATAGTCGTTTGGAAAGTTGGCTTCAATTGTTTTATGAACCCACTCTCCCGAAAAATTGAATGCATTATACTGTCCATTAAACCGTGCAGCAAAGGCTTCTACCTGCTGTGGAAATTTAGGATCGGCACCATAATAACGCATAAAGCGCTTTACATAGCTTGTGCCAAATTGAAGTAATTGCGTTTGTCCGCTTTCTTCCCGGTTTATGGGGGACCACTCCAAATCGCCACCCATTACCTCTCCTGGTGATCGTTCCATGAAGTTTCGTGGACGTCCCCAGATCATTTTTACTTTCAAAGATTTAATCGGTGTGTAACGTACCCCAAGACCATCAATATTATTGTCGAGACCTAAACTTCTTTCTTCAAAAGCTCGAAAAATAAGGCCATTTCCAAATTGTTCGAAAAAATTACCAACGTGGATATCAATTTTTTTGTCGGTGTAACGAATAAATCTTCTTACCAATTTATTTCCCTCGTATCGTGTTGGAAATCCTTGCAATGCGGGGTTATAACCCTCAAACTGAATACCAGCTCTCCATTTTCTGTACTGGTAATTAGCTGTGAGGTAGGTATTGGAAGCAAATCTTCTTTCAGGCGCTTGAATATTGCCTCTTTTATTATTGAGGTAATACTGATTATTTGTTTCAAGACTCGCATTTAGTTTACTCTCCTTGAAAAATCCTTTTTCTTGTGCCAAGGCTGCGCCATTTATAAGAAAAAGAACAAGAAGGAATAGTAATTGCATCTTATAGGGTTTTGAGGAGTGTCAGAATTTTATCTTCATTTCCCGGGACATACGCTGTATAACGCTTAACAATTACACCCTTTCTGTCTATAACTAGGGTATGTGGTATTAATGAAATATTTAGTGCGCGCTTGAGATCTTGATTTTCGTCCCAGTAAACCTCAAAGCTCCAATCATGTAAACCTGCTGTTTTTTTAATACCTGTAGCAGTGCGACTATCATCGATGGAAATGGCAATGATCCGAGCAGGGATCTCTTTTTTCCAAGTTTCCGTTAGCTCATTAAAGGCATCTAATTCTTGCAAACAAGGTTTGCACCAAGTAGCCCAAAAGCTGATTACCAATGGAGTATCACTTTCTTGAAAGGTGCTGGTGTTAACTTCTTTTCCAGCAATTGATTTGATTACTATGGAGGGTAGCTTCTCCTGTGCCAGCAGGTGGATGGGTAGAAGCAGGAGTAAAAGCAAGACTACACGCATAGGAAATCTTTATGCGAATATAGAGGTCTACATCTTAACTTAAACGTTATTTTAGCTGGCACATGCGTATTCATGAAAACTATAAAATACAAGTCAATCAGTACACTGCCATTGTCGTGCGTGTAGGCTGGGCCCTTTTTTTGCTATGGTTGACTCGGTTTGTTTTTTTTCTGTTCAATCATAATAATTTCAAGTCTTTAGAATTAGCAGATTGGGGTCCTATTTTATGGGGAGGGCTTCGATTTGATATTGCAGCTATTTGCTACATCAACTCACTGTATATCCTTTTACAAGCAGCCCCATTACGGTTTCGATACCACAAGCAATTTCAACGAATTACCAGGAGTCTATTCATTTGCACGAATGGGTTGGGCTTATTGGTAAGCTGTGTCGATATGGTTTACTTCCCTTTTACACTTCGTCGTACAACGGCAAGTGTAGTACGTGAATTTGCTAATGAGGAAAATCTTGGAACAATTCTTAACACTGCTGCATGGCACTACTGGTATTTCTTTCCAGTCTTTCTTATCTTTTTATGGCTTCTGATAGTTGGTTATAATCGAATTGTGGTAAGGCCTCCAGTTTTATTTCGTCCTGCATTTTTTTATGCTGGCTCTGTCGGTATGTTATTGGCTTTTCCTTTTTTTATGGTAGGAGGTATCAGAGGAGATTGGCGCTATTCCACACGTCCTATCACCATGAGTAATGCAGGGCAGTATGTAAAAAATCCTGGCGATATACCCTTAGTGCTGAATACCCCTTTTTGTGTGCTGCGTACTTTACGCCAGCAATTTTATAAAGAAGATCAATTCTACGCTGATAAACAGGTTGAAACAATTTATTCTCCCATACTTCCGCTAAATCCTTCCCAACCATTCAAGGCTGAAAATGTGGTGATAATAGTGTTGGAAAGTTTTGGGCGAGAATCGATAGGATTCTATAATCGCAGTTTGAATAACGGAACCTATAAAGGGTACACCCCCTTTCTGGATTCCTTGCTATCTAAAAGTTATGTGTTGGAAAACGGATTTGCAGCTGGACGAAAATCTATTGATGCATTACCGGCTGTGCTAGCTGGAATTCCATCTGGGGAGTTACCTTTTGTTCTTACACCCTATGTTTCCAACTCAATCAAGAGCCTTCCTCAAATCTTAAAGGAAAAGGGGTATCACACCTCTTTTTTTCATGGTGCTCCTAATGGATCAATGGGATTTAAGGCCTTGGTGAATTTGTTTGGCGTTGAACATTATTATGGTAAGGACGAGTACAATAATGATCAGGATTTTGATGGAACATGGGGAATTTGGGACGAACCTTTTTTGCAGTTTTTTGCTACTAAGTTGGATAGCTTCCCTGAGCCTTTTCAATCTACCTTATTTACCGTTTCCTCCCATGAACCCTTCCAGGTGCCTGGAAAATACAAGAATGTTTTTCCGAAGGGTGAACATCCAATACGAGAGGTTACGGGATATTCCGATTTTGCATTAAAAAGGTTTTTTGAAAAAATTCGTCATAAACCCTGGTTTCGAAGAACCCTGTTTGTAATTACGGCAGATCATGCTTCTATTTCACATCATCCAACATATCAGACAGCCTGGGGCAATATGGCTATTCCTATTTTTTTCTACCATCCCTCTGATAGTTTGCAAGCTTTTTTACCAGGGAATATTCAGCAAACTGATATCATGCCTTCGGTACTAGGTTATCTGGGGTATAAAGGGCCTGTGCTTTCGTTTGGTAAAAATATTTTTGCAGCATCGCCGGAAAGCTGGGTAGTCAACTACTATGGAGGATTTCAGTTAATTCAAAATCAGTATTTGTATCAGCGTAATGAAAATGGAACAGGGGCGCTTTATAATTTTAAAGAGGACCCATTATTGCTCCAAAATATTGCTTCTCAGGAAAAGCAGCTTGTATCGGAAATGGATACCAGGCTCAAGGCTTTTGTTCAACAATATCATAACCGCCTTATTCGTAATCAACTCCTGCCGCCTGCCCGTTAGCGTGTATCTTTGCCTCCCAGATGGCGCGCACAATTAGCAAAAAGTTAAATACTAAAACTGACCTGGAATTTATTGAGGTTACGGGTGCGCGTGTCCACAATCTCAAAAACCTTGATATAGCTATACCCAAGAATAAGTTAGTGGTAATTACAGGTATAAGTGGTTCTGGAAAATCTTCCTTGGCTTTTGATACCATTTACGCAGAAGGGCAACGTCGCTATTTGGAAACATTTGGTGCGTATGCACGTCAGTTCGTAGGCGACATGGAGAGACCTGATGTAGACCGCATTACCGGGCTTTCTCCAGTAATTGCCATTGAGCAAAAAACAACTAGTAAAAATCCGCGCTCCACGGTGGGAACCGTAACCGAGGTTTATGATTTTTTGCGATTATTATTTGCAAGGATTGGTCGGGCTTATTCTTATAACACCGGGAAGCCCATGGTCAAATGGAGTGAGGATGAAATTGTGCAGGCTATCTTTCAAAATTTTGAAGGAAAGAAAATTTCGGTATTGGCACCGCTTGTACGAGGGAGAAAAGGGCATTATCGAGAGTTATTCGAAGAATATCGAAAAAAAGGGTACTTAAAAGTTAGAGTTGATGGTACCACGCGGGATTTGCAAGCTAAGATGCAAGTGGATCGTTATGTAATTCATGATATTGAATTAGTGATCGATCGTTTGCAAGTGGAGGCGTCTATGCGTGCGCGATTGAGTCAAAGTGTACAACAAGGTTTACAGCTGGGAAAAGGCTTGTTGTTTTTGGAGGTAGAGGGACACGGAATTGTGCAGTATTCTAAACAATTAATGTGCGAGGATACAGGAATCAGTTACGAGGAGCCCTCTCCCAACTCATTCTCTTTTAATTCGCCCTATGGTGCTTGTCCTGCATGTAAGGGACTAGGCGTTAGTCATCACGTAAATATGAAAGCTGTTCTTCCCGATACTTCGCTCAGTATTAGCGAGGGCGGGATTGTTCCGCTTGGTGAAGAACGTGACGCTTGGGTTTTTAGACAGGCGCAGGAGATGGCTAAAAAGCATAAGATCTCATTTAAAACACCCATTGACGCGCTTCCTAAAAAGCAATTGAATCTTTTATTGTACGGGAATGAGGAAGGGCTACTTACTACGGAAGATTTTTCTGATCTCCAGTTTAGTCCCAACGGACCCTTTGAGGGCGTTGTTAACTTATTGCAACGCTGGTATGCTAATCCCTACAGTGAAACTATTCGTGAGTGGACCGAAGATTTTATGGAGGTGAAACCGTGCACCACCTGCGAGGGCACACGTTTACGAAAAGAGAGTAATTGGTTTCGTGTGGATCAAAAAAATATTGCCACCCTAAGCGCGATGAACCTGGATAATCTGGCTGCCTGGTTTGATGGCGTAGAACTTCGCTTATCCAAAAAAGAAAATACCATTGCAAAAGATATTTTAAAGGAGATCCGTGATCGGTTAGATTTTCTTTTGCAAGTAGGGTTGGGTTATTTATCATTGAATCGTTCCAGCCGTAGTTTAAGTGGTGGTGAATCACAGCGAATTCGATTGGCCACGCAAATCGGATCGCAGTTAAGAGGCATCACCTACATCTTGGATGAACCTTCGATTGGATTACATCAACGCGATAATCATCAGCTTATAGAAGCGTTGAAAAAAATGAGGGATCTTGGTAATACGGTGATTGTAGTGGAACATGATAAAGACATCATGATGGCGGCGGATCATCTTATTGATATTGGTCCTCGTGCCGGATTTCACGGAGGAAAAATTGTGGCGGCAGGAACTCCTTCTTCTTTTCTAAAGCTGAATACGCTTACTGCTGGTTATTTAAATGGGAAATTACAACTGCCTGTCCCCACCACCCGACGAAGTGGCAATGGAAACGTTTTGTCCTTGAAAGGTGCCAGCGGAAATAATTTGCAAAAAGTGGATGCGGATTTTCCGCTCGGGAAATTGATTGTGGTTACGGGAGTAAGTGGCTCAGGTAAATCTACCCTGATCAATGAAACCTTGTACCCTCTGTTGGCAAAACATTGCTATGATTCCCGTGTGCAGGCCCTGCCATATAAAAAACTAAGTGGGTTAGAGCATATTGATAAAGTGATTGAAATCGATCAGTCTCCCATCGGAAGAACTCCCCGTAGTAATCCAGCTACTTACTGTGGATTTTTTACAGAAATCAGAACCCTGTTCTCAACCTTACCTGAGAGTAAAGTGAGAGGGTACGGAGCCGGTCGCTTTTCTTTCAATGTTCGCTCTGGCCGTTGCAATACTTGTGAGGGAGGAGGAATGCGGGTGATCGAGATGAATTTTCTACCTGATGTCTATGTGCATTGTTCCAGTTGCAATGGAAAGCGGTATAACCGCGAAACGCTGGAAGTTCGTTACAAGGGAAAATCCATAGCCGATGTATTAGATATGACGGTGGAGGAAGCCATTTTATTTTTTCAATCGGTTCCTTATATCTATAGAAAAATTAAAGTATTGGAAGAAGTGGGTTTGGGCTATGTAACACTGGGTCAGGCGGCTACTACCTTGAGTGGAGGTGAAGCACAACGCGTAAAACTCTCTACGGAGTTGGCTAAGCGAGACACTGGAAAAACATTTTATATTCTCGACGAACCTACCACCGGTTTGCATTTCGAAGATATTCGTCACTTGATGGATGTGTTGAACAAATTAGTGGATCGTGGTAATACCGTGTTGGTTATTGAGCACAATATGGATGTTATCAAAATGGCAGATCACATCATTGATCTGGGTCCAGAGGGCGGTGATGGGGGAGGAACGATTTTATTTCAAGGAACGCCAGAGGAAATGGTAAAGAAAACCAACACGCATACCGCAACCTTTTTGAAACTGGAGTTGGCAGCTGGCCACTAGCTTTTTCGAATCATATGAATGTGTTCAATCCCGTCTTCTAGATAGATTTCTCCTTCCCGGATAAAACCAAAGGATTGATAGAATTTTTCCAGGTACAATTGAGCGCCAATCTCTATGGGGCCTCTTCCAAATAATTTTTCACAGTAGTTGATGGACTCTTCCATGAGTAATTTACCAACCCCTGTTCTGCGAACTGCTGCTGCCGTAACTACTCTGCCTATCGAGCAACTTTCATAGGCCAATCCAGCGGGAAGCAAGCGTGTACAGGCCACCAGTTGGTTATTTATTCTTCCCAATAAATGCCAGGACTGCTGGTCCTTATTGTCCATATCCAAAAAAATACACTGCTGTTCTACTACAAACACAGCAGATCGTAATGTGAGGAGTTCGTATAAATCAGAAGGGTTGAGGTCCTCAAATTTTTGAAGAGACCAGCTAATCCTATTCATTTTTATTAGGCAATTCGCTTGAGTGAAGCAATAGTGACAAGGGGATCCTTTGATTTAAAAACCGTATTGCCTGCAACGAGTACATCGGCGCCAGCTTTGACTATAGCAGGAGCATTGTCAAGGGTTACTCCTCCGTCGATCTCAATTAGTGCAGACGAACCACTTTCTGTAATCAACTTTTTTAGTTCAGTAATTTTTGGGAGGGTGGAGGGTATAAATTGCTGCCCGCCAAATCCAGGATTCACACTCATCAAGCAGATCAGATCCACTTCCTTGATAATGTTCGCAAGCGAAGCCACTGGAGTGTGTGGATTGAGCGCAATGCCGGCTTTAATCCCTAACTCTTTAATTTGTTGAATAGTTCTGTGAAGATGTATACAAGCCTCGGCATGTACTGTGATGATATCTGCACCGGCCTCTTTAAATGCCGTAAGATACCGTTCAGGTTTTTCGATCATTAAATGAACATCACAAGTTTTTGTGGTGGCCTTTCTAAAAAACTGAATCAACATGGGGCCAAAGCTGATATTGGGAACAAAATTCCCATCCATAACGTCGAGGTGATACCAATCTGCTTCGCTTTTATTCAGCAGGTCACAATCGGCCTGAAGATTCAGAAAGTTTGCGGAAAGCAGAGAAGGGGCTACGATCGGCATGACTGCAAGATAGTGATCATTTTTCAAGCAACCGGATGGCATCTCTTGCCTCCTGCAGAGTGCTGTCCAATGAAAGAGCCAGTTTGTAATGAAATAAGGCCAGCTCATTTTTTTGCTCATATGTGGCAACTTTAGCAATCCAGTAATGACAGGGGGCATAGGAAGGCGCCACCGCTCTCAATAGCTCCAGCTCTTTACGTGCGGCTTCAGGTTTTTTCTGTGCGAGCAGGAGTGCCGCTTTTTCGATATAGGCCTCTAAAAATGTATAATCTGCTACAATGGTTTTATCAAAAAAAGCCAACGATTTTACGGTGTCCTTGATCTCGGCATAGTAGATGCCCAAATAATAATAGGGAGAGGCGCCTGCTTTTTTATCTGGTGCATCCAGCAAGGAATCACAGAGTGTTAGTATTCTTGGATCCCCTTTTTCGGCCCATGCCAGGGCTTTGTCATAGATAGTCTGTACTTCTTCAATTTGTGATGATTGGCTATTGAGTTGATCTTGCAAATTCGGACTCTTGGCAGTTTCCCCCTTGCACCCAACAAGAATAAACAGACAAAATCCCTTGTAAAACAACCCACTAAATGCGCCTATCCATCTTTTACAATATGCTGACATTTGAAACATCCTACAAAGATAACTTTGCCGTCTTCAAAATACGGCTATGGTTTATTTGAATACATTTTCTACGATACGAACTTTTTTAGTCTGCTTGTTGCTAGTTGGTTTTTTTAATAGAAACCTACATGCTCAGGACAGCATTCGCTACGCGGAAGAGTCTCACTTGCGAAATATTCGTCAATTGACATTTGGCGGGGATAACGCAGAGGCGTATTGGAGTTATGACGGAAAATCGCTGGTATTTCAACGTACCTCTTTAAAAGATGGTATTCCTTGTGATCAGATTTTTGTAGGTCGTGTTCCAGAAAATCCTGCAGCTCCTTTCGAGTTTAAATTAGTAAGCACAGGTAAAGGCAGAACTACTTGTGCTTTCTTTACCAAGGATAATAAACACATAATTTACGCTTCCACACATTTATCCAGTAGCGATTGCCCACCTGTACCGGATCGAGCAAAGTATGGCAACAAATACATTTGGCCCTTATACAGAGGCTACGATATTTTTCAGGCAGATCTTAATGGAAAGATTGTAAAACAAATCACTAATTCCCCCTACTATGATGCCGAGGCTACGCTCTCGCCAGATGGTAAAAAAATGATTTATACCAGCACCAAAGATGGGGATATCGAGCTCTACATTATGGATCTCAAGTCGCGAAAAGAAAAAAGGATAACGTATGAATTAGGGTACGATGGTGGAGCTTGGTTTAGTCCGGATGGCAAAAAAATTATATGGCGAGCATCACGTCCCAAAACTGAGGCTGCAATCACTGAGTACAAAGAACTCTTGGCACAAGATCTGGTTGCTCCAACCAATATGGAAGTATGGGTTGCCAATGCTGATGGTACGGATGCAAAGCAGGTTACCAATTTTGGACAGGCCAATTGGGCACCCACTTTTATGCCAGACAGTAAACGCATCATTTTTGCCTCTAATCACGAGTACAAGCGTGGATTCCCATTTAATCTCTACACCATCAATGGAGATGGTTCCAATTTGCAAAAGGTAAGCCGGGACAAAGGCTTTGATGCATTTCCTATGTTCAGCCCAGATGGTAAGCGAATTGTTTTCGCAAGCAATCGAAACAACGGGGGTACGCGCGACACGAATGTTTTTGTGGCTGACTGGGTAGAGTAAGAAAGGCTTCTTACATTTGTTTACCTAAACAAATGCTATATGGAAACCGGACTTTTGCACTTGCATAATGCCCTTCGTTGGGTTGTGTTATTACTACTTGTTTGGAGTTTGATCCAGGCAGTTACCAAAAAGGAATCCATTGGTAGTAGCAGCCTTTGGCTGATGATTAGCGCGCACACCATGTTGCTAATCGGTCTTTACCAAACTATCGCTGGTCGGTATGGCTGGACAAAATTGAGTCTTCCTGCAGGAAGTTCTGTTATGAGTGATTCATTTTATCGATTCTTCCTAATTGAGCATCCTGTGTTAATGATAACTTCAATTGTTTTGATCACCTTGGCACGGGGAAAAGCCAAGCAGCTTAACTATCGCTCCGTTACTTGGTTACTTGCTATTGCCTTGGTATTGATTTTAGCCGGTATTCCCTGGCCAGGAAGGGAGCTGGTTGGAAGGCCCCTTTTCCCAGGTGCATAAGGTTACTGTTCGTACTTCACATCAACCACTGAATTTCTATGGCGCATTATCATAAACTTGGACAAATTCCGCATAAGCGACACACACAGTTTCGTAAGCCGGATGGAACCTTGTATAGTGAACAGTTGTTTTCTACTGAGGGATTCAGTGATGATTACTCTTTGCTCTACCATTGTCATCCTCCTACGCAGATCATAAAAACCGAACCGCAGCTGGATGTTTCTCCTCAGATCGCAGAGGAAAAGATGTTAAAGCACCGCAGCTTTGAAGGATTTAAAGTCAAACCTGAAGCTGATTTCTTAAAAAGTCGCGTACCAGTTTTAGTCAATAATGATTGTCATATTGTATTGGCTTCTCCCCAGCAAAGCATGACCGATTATTTTTACAAGAATACGGATGCGGACGAACTGATTTTTGTCCATGAGGGATCTGGAAAAGTGCTTACTCAATATGGGCAACTGCCATTTTCATATGGTGATTACATTATACTGCCCAGAGGAACCATTTATCAAATTCATTTCGACACACCCGCTAACCGTTTATTTATCGTAGAGTCTTTCTCGCCACTTCGTTATCCCAAACGGTACATGAGTCGATTTGGTCAGCTTATGGAGCACTCTCCTTATTGCGAGCGTGATATTCGCCCCCCACAAGATTTGCTTACCATTGATCAGCAAGGAGATTTCTTGATTCGTGCCAAGAAAAAAGGAATGCTGTATGGTCTTCATTATGGAACGCATCCATTTGATGTAGTGGGATGGGATGGATGCTGTTATCCATACATCTTCTCTATCCACGACTTCGAACCCATCACGGGTCGCGTTCATATGCCACCTCCCATTCATCAGACTTTTGAGACCAACAGTTTTGTAGTTTGTTCGTTTGTCCCTCGACTTTTTGATTATCATCCTCAAGCAATTCCTGCTCCCTATAATCACAGCAACATAGATAGCGATGAAGTGATCTACTATGTGGATGGCGATTTTATGAGCCGTAAAAGCGTAACACGTGGCATGATCACATTACACCCAGCGGGTATCCCTCACGGGCCTCACCCCGGTGCTGTTGAAAAAAGCATTGGCGCCAAGGAAACCAAGGAATTGGCCGTAATGGTGGATACTTTCAGACCCCTTATGTTGACGAAGCAAGCCTTAGATATTGAAAATCAAGGATATGTAATGAGTTGGGCTGAGTAATTGCCTCGCTTTCAAAATTTTAGGGATTTTCTTCGTTATTCACTGATAACGACCTATCTTTGCACCCCTTAAAATCGTATGTCGAAACAACCGCTGATTAAGCAGGATGGAGTCATTTTAGAAGCATTATCCAATGCAATGTTCCGGGTAAAACTGGAAAATGGACACGAAATCCTAGCTACGATCTCCGGAAAAATGCGAATGAATTACATCCGTATTCTCCCCGGTGATAAAGTTGGTGTAGAACTTTCTCCATATGATTTAACTAGGGGACGGATCAACTTCCGGTATAAATAAGACTGTTAAACAGAATAAAGATGAAAGTAAGAGCCTCTATCAAAAAGCGCAGCGCCGACTGTAAGATTGTCCGTCGTAAAGGCAAGCTGTACATCATTAACAAGAAAAATCCTCGCTACAAGCAACGCCAGGGTTAATCCTATTTTAAACCAATTAATTTTTAATACTCAATTATGGCTCGTATTGCCGGTGTTGATTTACCAAAACAGAAAAGAGGTGAGATTGGATTGACCTATATCTATGGGATTGGTCCTGCTACTGCCCGCTACATTCTCGATAAAAATAATATCGATCGTAACAAGAAAGTAAACGAATGGAACGACGACGAGTTAAATGCCATTCGTAGTGTTATTACCGAGGAATTGAAAGTAGAAGGTCAGTTGCGCTCTGAGGTGCAAATGAGCATCAAACGTTTGTTGGATATCGCTTGCTACCGTGGACTACGTCATCGTAAAGGATTGCCCGTTCGTGGTCAGCGTACAAAAACGAATAGCCGTACTCGTAAAGGAAAGCGTAAGACTGTAGCCGGTAAGAAGAAGGCTCCTAAGAAATAATAGCTAACTAATTAAAAGACTACCTCAAGTAATACAATGGCAAAAGCACAACAACAGCCCAGCGCAAAGCAAGCCTCCAAAAAAAGAGTTGTAAAAGTTGACTCTTATGGAGATGCACATATCTCTGCGACATTCAATAATATTATTGTAAGTCTTACCAACAAAACTGGACAGGTAATTTCCTGGAGCAGTGCTGGTAAAATGGGTTTCCGCGGTTCTAAGAAAAATACTCCATACGCTGCACAGATGGCCGCTGCAGATGCTGCGAAAGTGGCATTTGATGCGGGCTTGAAGCGTGTAGATGTTTATGTGAAAGGTCCAGGTTCTGGGCGTGAGGGTGCTATTCGCTCTCTATCACAAAGCGGAATTGAGGTGGTGATGATCAAAGATGTGACGCCAATGCCTCACAACGGATGTCGTCCTCCCAAAAAGAGACGCGTATAATTAAATAGTTCGACGCCAGTCGTTTCATTTTATTAAAGGGTGCACGATTAATTTTTTTAAAGCTTTTTACCGATCGTCGCACCGGTTTTTAAAAAAGCTTAAATGAACAAGTACTATGGCACGTTACAATGGTCCTAAGACCAAGATCTCCCGTATTTTCGGGGAGCCCATTTTGGGAAATGGCAAATGGTTGGGAAAAAATAGCAACCCTCCAGGCCAACACGGAGACAAGCGCAAGCGTAAAACCCTTGGCGAGTATGCACTACAGCTTCGTGAAAAGCAAAAAGCAAAGTATACCTACGGTGTACTAGAAAAACAATTCCGCAAAACATTTGAAGAAGCCGCTCGTCGTAAAGGTGTAACGGGTGAAAACTTGATCAAGCTCCTCGAAGCTAGATTAGATAACACCGTTTTCCGTATGGGTATTGCTCCTTCTCGTCCTGGTGCCCGTCAGCTCGTGAGCCACAAGCACATTGAGGTGAATGGTCAGGTTGTGAATATTCCTTCTTACTCTTTAAAACCCGGTGATGTAATTACGATCAAGGACAGCAGTCGTACGCGTACTTCCATTACCAGCCCCATCCGTGGTAAAAATCCAAAGTTTGGATGGCTTGATTTTAATGAGACTGAAATGAAGGGTACGTTCATCACTTACCCTGAGCGTGAAAGTGTTCCTGAAAATATCAAGGAGCAACTGATCGTCGAATTGTATTCTAAGTAAACCAATGAGGTAATACCTCTCACCGAAAAAACAATTGTATGGCAATTCTCAATTTTCAAAAACCTGATAAGATTATTTTACAGAAGGCCACTGATTTTAATGCCCAATTCGAGTTCCGTCCGTTGGAACCTGGATATGGTGTAACAATCGGAAATGCACTTCGCCGCGTATTGCTTAACTCTTTAGAGGGTTATGCAATTGTAGGTATCAAAATCGAAGGGGTTGATCACGAGTTCGCAACTTTAAAAGGAGTGAGCGAGGACGTGGTTGAACTTTTGCTTAACCTGAAGCAGGTTCGTTTTAAGAAAATCGGCGACCAGGATTTTACTAGCGAAAAAATCAGCATCTCTGTAAAGAATAAAACAGAGTTCACTGCTGCTTTGATCGGTGAAAACACACAGGCTTTCCAGATCATGAATCCTGATTTATTGATTTGCACTCTTGACAGTTCAGCTCGTTTGGATTTAGAATTGACTATTGGTAAAGGCCGTGGATATGTTCCTGCCGAGGACAATAAACCAAAAGAATCTCCAGTTGGATATATTCCTACTGACTCTATTTTTACACCTATCAAGAATGTAAAATACAGTGTTGAAAACACCCGTGTTGAACAACGCACGGACTTCGAAAAACTGATCATGGAAGTTTCTACAGATGGTACTATTCACCCTGAAGAAGCGGTGAAGCAGGCCTCTCGTATCCTGATTCAACACTTGATGATCATCACTGATGAGAATATCACGTTCGACAACAAGGAAGAAAAGAAAGAAGACTTGGTTGATGAGCAGACTCTTCAGTTGCGTAAAGTATTGAAGACTCCTTTGGAGGATTTAGATCTTTCTGTGCGTGCTTTCAACTGCTTGAAAGCAGCCAAGATCAATTCACTCAGTGAGCTTGTTCAATATGAGCAAGAGGACTTGATGAAGTTCCGCAACTTTGGACAAAAGTCACTTTCAGAAATCGAGCAAGTGCTCTCTGAACGTGGTTTACATTTTGGTATGGATCTTGCCAAAATGGGTATTGATGTAAGTGAAATTTAATTATTGATAACCGCTGTTGGTTTTAATCAGCAGCAACCACTGCAATTCCTGACACGGTGCAGTGTTAAAAACAAATAGTCATGCGTCACGGAGACAAAGTAAACAACCTGGGTCGTACCAAAGCACACCGCGAGGCCCTACTTGGAAACCTAGCTTGTCAGTTAATTCAGCACAAGCGAATCGTAACTACAACGGCAAAAGCAAAATCACTGAGAGGTTTTGTAGAGCCCCTGATTACTAAAGCAAAAGATAATACTACGCATCAGCGTCGTATTGTGTTTGGTTATTTACAGGACAAGGAGGCTATTAAAGAGCTTTTCGGTACTGTAGCTGAAAAAGTAGCGGGTCGTCCTGGTGGCTATACACGCATCATCAAGTTGGGATTCCGTCCTGGTGATAATGCTGATATGGCTATGATCGAGTTGGTTGATTTTAATGAGATCTATAATAAGGGAGAAGAAAAAGGAACCGCTAAGAAAACACGTCGTTCTGGTGGACGTAAGAAAGCTGCTGAAAAAGCAGTTGAAACTACACCAGCTGCCGACACAGCTGCTCCTGCTGAAGAGGCTCCTTCTGCATAATCCAATTTTGAATGAATCGAAATGCCTTCCAGATGGAGGGCATTTTTTTTGGAGAAAAGGCTGGTTTAGTCTTCCTCCTGGCTGAAACGATTATTTTTGCCACTCAAACTCCAACTATGCGAAAGGTATCTATTGGTGTTGTTCAAATGAGCTGTGTTGCTGATAAAGAGACGAATCTTCAAAAGGCAATCGCAGGAATTGAAAAGGCTGCTTCACAAGGCGCCCAAATTGTTTGTTTGCAAGAACTATTTACCTCGCTATACTTCTGCGATGTAGAGTCTTATGATAACTTTTTATTAGCAGAATCCATCCCGGGTCCTTCCACAGAAAAAATTCAAGCGATTGCAAAGGCAAAAGGAGTAGTGGTGATTGCCTCGCTTTTTGAAAAGCGTGCAGAAGGATTATATCACAATACCACTGCAGTTATAGATGCGGATGGCTCCTATTTAGGCAAGTATCGTAAGATGCATATTCCAGACGATCCTGCCTATTACGAGAAATTTTATTTTACTCCCGGTGATTTAGGTTATAAAGTTTTTAAAACACGATTTGCAACAATTGGGGTGTTGATCTGCTGGGATCAATGGTATCCTGAAGCAGCTAGGATCACTTCATTGATGGGAGCTGAAATTTTATTTTATCCTACCGCTATTGGATGGGCAACTTCACAGGACCAAGCTACCAACACAGAGCAATATGGTGCTTGGCAAACCATTCAACGTAGTCATGCTGTGGCCAATGGCGTGCATGTGGTCAGTGTAAATAGAGTTGGAGTGGAACAAAATGGTGCCATGCAGTTTTGGGGAGGTTCTTTTGTTTCCAACCCATTCGGTACGGTGATTTGGCAAGGCACCCATGATCAGGAGGAAACAAAAGTGGTGGAGATTGAACTTTCCAAAACGGATTATTATCGGACCCATTGGCCCTTCCTCCGTGACCGAAGAATCGATTCTTACGACCCTATCACCAAGCGTTACGTCGATGAGCATTAATGGATCAACACCCCGTGAGCTGGGCTATTATTTTCCAGCAGAATTTGCTCCTCATGAGGCAACCTGGTTAAGTTGGCCACATAAGGAGGCATCCTGGCCTGGAAAAATTCATACTATATTCCCCTCTTACGCTTTATTCATAAAAGAATTACTCAAGGGAGAAGCCGTGCGTATCAATGTTGCAGATAAGGCAATGCAGGAGTTTGCTTCACAAACCTTGGAGCAAGCAGGAGTGGACCCCACTACGGTGCAGTTTTTTTATAATCCAACTAATGATGCCTGGTGCCGAGACCATGGCCCCGCTTTTTTAATTAACCCCAAAGCTGCAAATCCTAAAGTAATTGTGGATTGGGGCTACAATGCTTGGGGCAATAAGTATCCTCCCTTTGACCTGGACGATGTAGTTCCTACTCGGATTGCACAGCAGTATGGAATTCCCGTTTTTCATCCTGGTATTGTGATGGAGGGAGGTTCAGTTGAGTTCAATGGGCAGGGAACGCTACTTACCTCCACAGCTTGTTTACTAAATCCCAATCGTAATCCTCAATTGAGCCAAGCTCAAATTGAAACCTTGCTTCGGGACTATTATGGTGTGGAGCAAATACTATGGGTTGATGAGGGTATTGTGGGAGACGATACAGATGGGCATATTGACGATACAGTTCGGTTCGTTAACGCAGATACTGTGCTCACTGTGATTGAAACGGATCGTAACGATGAAAATTTCACGTTACTCGAGCATAACCTGAGGCAATTGAAGTCCATGCGGTTGCTAAACGGTAAGCAGCTCAATATTGTAGAATTGCCCATGCCTGCTGCTTTGCATTATGAAGGACAACGGCTTCCCTGCTCTTATGCCAATTTCTATATTGCCAATAAATCTGTGATTGTTCCCGTGTTCAATTGCAAGCAAGACGAACAAGCACTTCGGATTATACAAGACTGTTTCCCGGATCGGTCTGTGGTAGGTATTGATTCTACTGACATAATCTGGGGACTGGGCAGCTTTCACTGCCTTAGTCAGCAGGAGCCTCTTGCACATGCCTAGTTTTTCCTACATTTGCTGAATTTGTTTTTTTTATACTAATTCAGCCTTATGCCGCATCAACCCAAACCCGCTGTGCTTGTTCTTGCCGATGGTACAGTTCACCATGGCAGGTCCTTTGGCGCAATCGGAACCACCACTGGTGAAATCTGCTTTAATACTGGAATGACTGGTTATCAGGAGGTTTTTACGGATCCTAGTTATTTTGGACAGATCCTAATCATGAATGCGGCTCATATTGGTAATTATGGAGTTAAGGAAGCCGACGTAGAGTCAGACAGTGTTAAGATTAATGGCTTAATTGGAAGAAATTTGGAGGAACAGTACTCCAGGAAACAAGCCAAAGGCTCTCTTGATGAATATCTCAAAGCTCACTCTATTGTTTCTATTGAAGGGGTCGATACACGTTCATTGGTGGCACAAGTTCGTACTAAAGGCGCCATGAATTGTATCATTTCATCTGAGATCACTGATGTTAATATCCTCCTAGAAAAGTTGAAGGCGGTGCCTAACATGGACGGACTCGAATTGGCCTCCAGCGTTTCAACCAAAACATCCTACGAATTAGGTGATGCTGCTTCTCCCATTCGAATTGCTGTGATGGATTACGGTGTAAAGCGAAATATTTTACAGTGTATGGTTGATCGAGGCGCTTATGTAAAAGTGTTTCCGGCAAAAACCTCGTTGCAGGAAGTGAAGCAGTTTAATCCAAATGGTTATTTTATTTCTAACGGACCTGGCGATCCTGCTCCTATGGATTATGCCATCAATTTGGTAAAAGAAGTGCTGAAGGAAGATAAGCCTGTGTTTGGGATTTGTCTAGGTCATCAATTATTAGCGCTTGCCAACGGAATTTCTACATTCAAGATGCACCATGGACATCGTGGATTAAATCATCCCGTGAAAAATCTAGTTACGGGTCGCTCTGAAATCACTACGCAGAATCATGGCTTTGGGGTGGATCCGGAGTCTGTAAAAAAGGCTAGCCATATCGAGATAACACATGTTAACTTAAATGATCAATCCATAGAGGGGATTCGTGTAAAAGGAAAGCCTGCCTTTTCTGTGCAATATCATCCTGAGGCCACTCCTGGACCACATGACAGCCGCTATTTATTCGATCAGTTTATTGATATGATCCGAGCTTCAAAAAATTGATCATGCGTATTGCCATTATAAATGGACCTAATTTAAACCTGCTTGGTAAAAGAGAACCGGGTATCTATGGCACGCAATCCTTTGAAGAGTTTTTAACCTCACTCCGTAATCAATTTCCTGGTGTTGAGATTTCCTATTATCAAAGTAATGTGGAGGGTGAATTGATTAATGAAATACAACGGGTAGGGTTTGAGTATACTGGTATTATTTTTAACCCCGGTGGCTATACACACACTTCAGTTGCTATTGGAGATGCCGTAGCTGCAATCAAAACTCCTGTTTTGGAAGTTCATATTTCCAATGTACATGCACGCGAAGAATTTCGTCGCCATTCCTATGTAAGTCCACACGCTGTTGGAGTCATTGCTGGGCTCGGACTCCAAGGCTATACGCAAGCACTCACCTGGTTCATTAATCAGGCAAGTGCTTAATTACAATTGACTATTGATTTGCCGCTTGTTGAATTTTATTCAGTTTGCCAACATACAAGCTCCGTCCGTGGGTACCCAGCACAATTTCATTCTCCCGTTGTTGTATGGCAATATCATGCACGGGAACTGAGCGAGGTAATCCGCTATGCCATGCCTTGTATGTTTTACCGCCGTCTTTAGTTACATAAATACCTCCGTCTGTACCTACATATAGAATAGAGGGGTTGACAGGATCTTCTTTAATCACATTAACGGGCTCAAGCGGTAGATTACCACTGATGTCTTTCCAAGTAGCTCCACCATCATCACTCACATATACATAAGGATTAAAATGATCATGACGATATCCGTTTAACGTAACATAAACTCTATTTTCTACGTGTTGAGAGGCCGCAACACGGCTTACCCAAAGACTTTTTGTATCAAGTCCGGCTATTGCAGTAGCAGCTCCTTTCTTTTTGGAAGTAGGCGCAACTTGTTGATGAATTGCATTCCAAGTGTAACCACCATCAGTAGAGCGATAAATACGACCATCATCACTCCCAGTGTAGAGTAATCCAAATCGAATAGGGGATTCATCAATGGTTGTTAAAGTACCATAAGGAACATTTCCTTTAATTCCGCCACCAGTAAGATCGCCACTCATGGCAATCAAGGTATCTCCTTTATTCATGGAACGATACAAGCGGTTGCTTCCGTAATAGAGTATATCAGGCTGATGACGGCTGAGTAGGATTGGGGTTTGCCAATTGAATCGGAGTGGTTTTTCGCCCAACTCATGTTGCGGTCGAATCATTTTACCACCTCCTCTTTTTTCTCTGTTATAGCGCGCATAAAATCCAAATTGAGAACCTGAGTAAACCGTAGCGTTATCCCGTTTATCCACTTGTGCTTGCATACCATCACCTCCATTGATCATTCGATACGCATACTGCCCATCATCTGTCCATCCAATACTTTCACGATGTGTTGAAGGGCCCCACCAACTTCCATTATCCTGCAAACCACCGTATACATTATAGGGTTTGGCGTCGTCTGTTGTTACATAGTAGTATTGCCCAACGGATGGCGTGTTAGCTTTGAACCAATTTTTACCATCATCATAGGTGAGGTTAACACCGCCATCATTTCCATTGATGAGATGCGAATCTTTTTTAGGGTTTACCCAAAGCGCATGATGATCCGCATGAACGTTTTCTTTATCAATAGTCGTGAATGATTTGCCTCCATTAGTAGATACCTGTGCAGTAAATCCTAGTATAAATACTTTGTCAGGATTAGTATGTGAGGTGTAAATTTTTGCAAAATAATATCCGTAGGTATTGAAGATGCTGATAGGTTTTTCATTAGCTTTTTTCCAGTGTGCACCGCCATCCTGACTTACATATACCTCACAGCCAGCAATACCTGTATTTTGAAAACCATCATCACTATCTAACCAATCCCATAGTGCTGCAGGCGTTAATTTTCCCTCTGCTACTGATTTTTTTATACTGCTTGCAGTATGTTGGCGGGGAAAACGATTCTTGCGAAGAAAGCTATCCAGCCGATTATTATTCAAGTTCGCAAAATCCGCTGTACTCATTGTTTTGAAAAGCTCCCTAGTGTAGGCACTATCTGTGGTTTCTTTTTTACCTGGAAGCGGGGTATTGTTATCCACCACTGCATAAACCAGATTGGCATTACCCGGGAAAACAGTTAGTCCAATTCTTCCGATTTTATTTCCCTCCATAAAGCCAGAGCCAACTCCAGAAATTTTATTCCAAGTGTTTCCTCCGTCCACGCTTTTGTAAATACCACTGGCAGGTCCGCTCTCCTCAAACTTCCAGGCCTCACGACTACGTTGCCACATAGCTGCGTAAAGTGTAGATGGATCCGCGGGGTGCATCGCCAAATCCACGCATCCAGTTTGATTATTCACAAACAAGGTCCGTTGCCAATTGGCTCCTCCATCGGTGGTTTTATACACTCCTCTTTCCTCATTAGCTGAGTACAAGTGGCCCAATACTGCCACCCAAGCGGTGTTGGGATCGGTTGGATGTAGTTTAATATCACCAATATGATGTGATTCGGCCAGTCCAAGATGTTGCCAGTTTTTCCCATTGTCTTTTGAGAGGTAAATACCGGTTCCAGCATAGGACGAACGGCTACTGTTTACTTCCCCAGTTCCTATCCATATCATCCGAGGATTAGTTTTCCAGTTTACTGCAATGTCTCCCAGAAATAAAATATCCAGGTTGTCCATAATGGGCGTAAAACTCTGTCCGTTATTGACGGTATGCCAAAGGCCTCCAGTTGCGTAAGCAACATAAAACTCAGTAGGATCTTCAGGGTTCGCCTCAATATCAACTACACGACCACTCATGATACTAGGTCCAATATTTCTGAATGAACTGCTATTGAGCAGTGAGTCATTTAACAACTCGTTTCGTTGCGCCATCGATTGTAAGCGAGCAGCCGCTGGGGTTGGGGTCACCAGTACTTGTGCATATAGTGAATCAAAAAAAAGGCTGCAAGCAAAAGCAACTAGTACAGCCGTCCATTCTTTTTTAACAAGCATACAATTCATGGGAACAGTTTTTTGGTAGTAAATTGAGGTATGTTCAAACTTACTAAAATACTCGCATTATCCTTGCTGCTCCTTCCTGGATGGCCTCCTGCAGCTGCCCAATGGAAGTCTTTTCTTTTATCCCGTCGGGGAGATACACTAAATAGGGTGGACAAATTGGATAGAAAACAAGGCCCTTGGGTGGAGTCGGTGCCCGAGCAACGGGGAGAAAGGGGGTATGAGGAGGAAGGGTATTATGATAATGGACAGCGAGAGGGACTTTGGAAACGGTTTTCCTTAGAGGGGGTAAAAATTGCAGAAGAAAATTATCGCTGGGGAAAGCTACATGGCAATCAACGATACTATTCTTACAATGGAGGGTTAATTCGGGAGGAACAATGGCGGGCCATGGATCCGGCTATCGCTTTTGATACGGTTGCTGTATATGATTTAAAGGATCCTGATAAGCGGGTAGGTGAAGTGGTGGTTAAAAACGAGGGAATTGCCATGCGACATGGCCGAATAGTGCATTATGACCCACGCAGTGGGCGAGTATTGTTAGTAGAAAATTATGTGATGAACAAATTACAGGAAGACGCAACATTACCCGCAGCACCCGATACTACTCCTCGAATGATTCCCAAAGTGATTCAAGACTACGACAAGAAAAAAAAGAAGAACTAGTGCGTCTCTGCTTTGCTAAAAAAATGGTGAAAGAATAGTAGCTGAAACGATACTGCATTTGTCCAATAATTCCAGTCATGTTTACCAGGGCGGGTAGTGTATTCGTGTGGAATACCTCGCAATGCTAATTGCTGGTGTAGTTTTTCATTTATTCCAAAGAAAAAGTCCTCTGTTCCACAGTCAATAATTATTGTGGGGAACCCCGGCTTTATTTTGTCAACTAGTCCAGTTACGGAGTAGTCAATCCATCGTTGTGCATGTTGTATCGTATCTCCCAATAATCGCAACAAACTCCAACTATTTTTTCGAAAATTCAAATCAACTCCGCCGCTCATGCTCCCACAGGCGCCAAATGTGTTGCTATGCTTTAAGCCTAAATAAAGCCCTCCATGACCGCCCATACTTAACCCGGTAATAGCTCTGCCATCGCGGTTGGCTTTGGTTGGATAGTGGCTATCAATGTAGGTGGGGATTTCCTCTGCTATATATGTTTCCCATTGTAAGGAATCGATCTCAGGGCTGTTTATGTACCAGTCATTATTTCCTTCGGGACAAACAACAAGCATTTGGTAGCGGTCGGCATATTCCTTTAGTGAGGGTACCCTGATAATCCAATTAGCATACCAGCCACCATACCCATGTAATAGATAAGTTACAGGGTAGGGCCCCTGTTGTTGTGTAGATACTGAGGGTTGAATGACCACACAGCGAAATGATTTTTTCATAGCCTTACTCTCAATCCAGACAGTATCTACGGTTGCCGCCTGGACCGAGAGTAAGGTTAATGAAAATAGAAGAAGCAAATACAGCTTCTGCATACTTAAAATCCTTTTTTAGCTTCTTGTGCGCGCTGCATCGGATTTCCACTTTGTCCACCTGCGCCACGACGGGGTCCTTGTCCTTGTTTGAAAAGGGTGAAGCGAGATGGAGCTTCAAATTTGTTCCAGCTGTTATTTTTCTCATCAATATCAGCTGTTTCACGAAGCGGATCCAATTTAACTGAAGCAACCTCTTTGTCCTTAATGAATGCTTTAGTTACTTTTTTCTCATTCAAGCGCCAAACTTGCGCAGGGATTCTCTCTACCTCTTTTGATCCGTCTTTGTAAGTCCATTCAATGATAATAGGCATTACCAATCCTCCCTTGTTTGAGAAGGTTAATTCATATTGATGCAGGTTACTGAATTTCGCTTTTTCCTCTGCTGTTAATTTTTCTGGGGCTGATCCGCCGAAGTTGATTTCAATTTGTGTCGTATCATAGGGTTCTAGTCCGCGTGCATAACGCCAGTAAAAATCACGCAGTGTTGTGTCTACGTCTGTAGCATAAGTGATGGATTTGTCCTCACGGTTGCGAATTTTGGAGATATCTTCAAATGAGTTGACTAAGGGGCGATCTACATTTCTTTTAAATGAGCTTGCTCTTCCACCTGCTTGCGTTGCAGCTGTATCCACCATCGCGTACTTTACTGTATCGAGGGAAATGTCGCAAACTTCAGTGCTATAGAACCATCCTCTCCAGAACCAATCTAGATCCTCGCCGCTCGCATCCTCAAGTGTCCGAAATAAGTCGGCAGGTTCCGGATGTTTAAAGGCCCATCTTCTACAGTACTCTTTGAATGCATAGTCAAAAAGTTCGCGTCCCATTACTGTTTCTCTTAAAATATTCAAACCTGTGGCGGGTTTTGAGTAAGCGTTTGGTCCGAACTGCACAATATTGTGGCTATTACTCATGATGGGCTCCAGTTGATCTTTAGGGAGCTTCATATAGTCAGTGATATAGGCAGCAGGGCCGCGTCGGCTGGGGAATTTATTATCCCACAATTCTTCTGTCAGGTATTCAACAAAGGTGTTAAGCCCTTCGTCCATCCAACTCCACTGTCTTTCGTCGCTATTGATGATCATCGGGAAAAAGTTATGTCCTACTTCGTGGATGATTACCCCAATCATTCCATTTTTTGTGCTTTCACTGTAGGTGCCATCTTTTTCTGTTCGTCCGTAGTTAAAACAAATCATTGGATATTCCATTCCATTGGATGCTTCAATGCTTTGCGCAACAGGATAGGGGTAAGGAATTGTAAACTTGGAATAAGTTTTGATGGTATGGGCCACTACCTTAGTGGAGAATGGACGATACAAGCCATACGCTTCTTTAGGATATCCACTCATACACATCACCTTTTTACCTTCAACTATGGCAGGCATGGCATCCCAAATAAATTTTCGGGAAGAGGTCCAAGCAAAGTCACGGACATTATCCGCTTTGTAAATCCAAGTTTTCTTCTGACTTGATTTTTGCTTTTCCGCTGCTTTTGCTTCTTCAAGCGTTACCACTTCAACTGGTTCTTTTGCTGTTTGTGCCTTGTTCCAACGAGCAAGTTGTGCAGGGCTCAACACCATCGGGTAATTCTGACATTCTCCTGTTGAAAGTACTACGTGATCTGCAGGAACTGTCATTTGAACTTTGAAATTGCCAAACGTGAGCGCAAATTCACCACGTCCTGTAAACTGTTGGTTTTGCCAACCTTTGAAATCACTGTAAACGCATAAGCGAGGGTACCATTGTGACATCGTGAACAAGTGATTCCCGTCCTCAGGGAAATACTCATAACCTCCACGGCCTCCTACAGTCATGCGGTCAGTTATCTTGTAGTTCCAATCTAGTTTAAAGGCAAATCGTTGACCAGGTTTCAATGGCGTGGGTAACTCAACCCGCATCATTGTTTTATTGATGGTATAACGTAATGGTTTTCCCAAGACATCAGTTAGTTTAGAGATTTGAAAACCTAATCCGTTATCGCCTTTTTCTTCAGCGGCTTGTTGTAGCTGTTGAACGCTTAACTGACGGCTCAATGATGAGCTATTTTGGTAATTGGCATTGTTAACTGAGCTATGTTCATTCTCATCCAGCTGAAGCCACAAATAAGTGAGGACATCAGGTGAATTATTGAAGTAAGTGATGGTTTCACTTCCTTTCAACTTTAGATTTTTTTCGTCCAGCTCGCAAACAATGTCATAGTCGCAACGCTGTTGCCAATACTTGGGTCCAGGTGCTCCACTGGCAGTACGATATTCATTTGGCGTGGGGAATGTAGTTCCCAACTGCTCAAACTTGTTACCGTGATTACTACCTGGGTTGTTTTGAATGTTTTGTGCTTGTGCAGAAAGAGATCCAACAAGCAATAACAGAATTAAGAACAGGTTTCTCATGTTTGATTTATTAAAATTGTAAGGGAAATCTATTGAAACATATATTCACCGCAACACCCAAAGCCAGGTAGGATACTAGCTTTGCGTAAAGCGTGGTGGGGACTTTCATTTTTTCAGTGATCAAAAAAGTGATCCCTAAAAGTACGCTAACAATTATTAGTTGCCCCGCTTCAAGACCTAAATTAAAACCTAAAAGGCCCCATCCTAATTGTTGATCTGTTGCCAGCATCATCCGAATGGTGTTAGCAAAACCCAGTCCGTGTATCAAGCCAAAAAAGAGAGCCATGGTGTAGTTTCTGGAAAGCTTTTGAGAGGCTGCTGTATTTTCAAATAAATTTCTTGCTGCAGTTACAACTATAGTAAGTGGGATAAAAAACTCTACCCACTTGCTATCTGCGCGAATCCAATCCATTACACTCAATACCAATGTCAATGAGTGGCCTACAGTGAACGCTGTTACCAAAATCAGTACTGTTTTCCAGTCTCTCCAACTGTATAGGGCCATTAAAGCCAGTAAAAATAGCTGGTGATCCAGGGCGTCTAAACCTATGATGTGCTCCCAACCAAAGGGAAAATAAAACTGAAATGCCTCCATGGGTCAGCTAAGTATTTTCAAGAATTCGATCAAGCTATGAAAATAATCCAGAGTTTTGTGACTGGAAAATAATTTATGCAAACGGCACTCGCCTTGGTTGGCTGGCTTTTATGGGGTTTTTTGCCCATTGGTAAACAAGCTTCTGTTCCGCATCCATTTCATGTGGGGGTGATAGAGATAAATCACAATGCCAGGGAGGCTACCTTAGAGGTGCAGTGTAAACTTTTTACTGACGATTTTGAAGCAGCACTCTCGAAGGTGTACAAGCGCAAGGCAGATTTGATTGCGCCTGCCTTTCATGCTAGTATGGATACCTTGGTTCAGCATTACCTCAAAACACATCTATCTATTCAGATTAATGGAAAATATGTGCTTGCCAACTACTTAGGTTTTGAGCACGAAAGAGAGGCTGTATATGTTTATTTGGAAATTGAAAAAGCCCCCTCTTTAATTGAAAAGGCTACTATCGAAACCACGTTGCTGCACGATCTGTACGACGATCAGGTTAATCTGATTCATTTTTCAGCCAGCAATACGCGTAAAAGCGCCAAGTTGGATTATCCGGCTAAAATTGCCCAATTGGATTTTTAGTGATCACTCCATATCCTCTCTTATGGATTCACTGATCTCAACTAAAACTTTATCGATTCGGTGTCCATCCATATCAATGATCTCAATCGAGAATCCCTTCCACTGAAATTTCTCACCGGTTTTAGGAATTCTCTCCAGCTGGTGCAAGATAAAGCCCGCCAGGGTATCAAAATCTTGTTCCCCTTCATTCATCCATTCAGTTTTTTCAAAGCGAGACAGAAAATCATAGAAGGGAATCTGTGCGTCAATTAAAAAGCTACCATTTTCTCTTTCTATGATTTCATAATCCGGTCCTTCCTCTTGAGGGATTTCTCCTACTATTGCCTCCAAGATATCATTCAAGGTCAGCATTCCCTGAATGCTTCCATATTCGTCTACAATAAATGCTGAATGAACTTTTGAAGTTTTAAATCGTTCCAATACTTGGTAAGCAGAAATATTTTCTGGAATGAACAAGGCCGGTTGCATGACTTCTCCCAATTGCAAATGATCGGGGTTTACATATAAGTCTTTGATAGAAACCACCCCTTTGATGGTGTCGATACTGTCTTTGCATATTGGATAAGCCGAGTGGGGCTCTTGAATGATTTTTTCCTTGATTTGCTCCTCCGTGTCTTTTTCACTAAACCAAATAATATCACTGCGGTGTGTCATGAGGGAAGTAATGCTCCGATCACTGAGATGGAAAACACGCTCTATAATCTCCTGTTCCTCCTCTTCAATAGTACCCGCTTCTGTTCCTTCTGTGATGAGTGTTTTGATTTCTTCCTCTGTGATAGCATCATTAGCGCTTTTTCGAATCTTGAAAATTTTGAAAAATAAGGTGCCGCTGCTATTCAGTAACCAAACAAACGGGTAGGTGATTTGTGCAAAGACTCGCATGGGCCCAGCGACGGCCATCGCTAGCTTTTCTGCACGAATAAGCCCTATACGTTTGGGAATTAACTCGCCAAAAACAATAGAAACAAACGTAACTAGCACCACAATAATCAGCGTGGCTAATGTGTCGGCCAACTCAGGCTCAATTCCATATTTAATTAAATAGGGTAGTAGTTGTTCGCTAAATTGTTCCCCTGAATAAACACCGGTAAGAATTGAAATAAGTGTGATTCCAATTTGAACAGCTGACAAAAAAAGCTCTGGGTGATTCGATAGTGCTAGTGCTCGTTGGGCTCGTTTATTGCCTTTCTCCGCTAAATGTTCCAGTCTTCCTTTTCTGGCTGAAACCAAGGCGATTTCAGACATAGAGAATAAAGCATTCAAAAAAATCAAGACACCTAGGATAATGAAATCCATCTGTATTAAATCGTGTTTTCGCTACCGAAGATAGCAAATCGAGTCTGTTTATTGTATTGACTTGCAAACAATGCAGCCACTGCAGTTCCCACTACAGCGCCAGCTAAAACATCTGCAGGGTAATGAACACCAACGTATACCTGTGCATAGCCTACTACAAAAGCCCAAAAGAATAACAAGTATCCTGTTTTTCCTAGCCACTTACCAAGTGTAAGAAACATAAAGGTGGCAATGGCAAAATGATTGGCAGCGTGATTAGATATAAAACTATAACCTGTTCCACAAGCTGGAATTCGAAGGAATACTTCACCCGCCATCAACGGTTCATTACAGGGTCTAAGACGTTGAAAAGTTTGTTTCAAGAACTGATTGCCAATAAGGTCTACCAACCCTACGGTTGCAATCAGAAAAAAAATCCACCAAGCTGCTTTTTGTCTGAATCGGTAAATCAGCAGTGCAAGCAAAATTGCATAGGCGGGAATCCAGAAGGACGGGGTACGCCAGGGTGGTAGTAGCCAATCAAAAAAGGCATTTTCTCCTGCGGTGTTAATTTGCTTGAACAGCCAACGATCTAGTTGAGCGATTTTTTCCAATCCAATAGCTTTATTCCAGAAACAAAAGTAAGGAGCCTTACTGTTTAAGTTATGTTGTTTCTTTGCATTATGCTCAGGTCACTGTTTAGACTCCCCAAAACCTTGTTATGGGTAATCAACCTGTTTTTTTTGTTGTTACTACTTTTTACTTGTTATCGCGTTTTTACATTTTTAGCGTTTAGGCCTGCAGATATGGGTTGGGACCAGGCTATGTCATCCTTTGTGCTTGGGCTTCGGTATGATCTCCGTTGGATTGCTATTGTGCTGTTGCCCATTGTATTGTTGAGTATTCAACCCAGGTTCTCTCCATTCTACTCTGATTTAAACAAGCGATATTGGACATGGTATTTGGCAATACTCACCTTTATTATTTTCTTTTTTTTCGCCGCGGGCTTTGGAAGCTTCTCCTATAACCAAACTCCTCTTGATGCTGGGGCCATGAATTTTGCTGAGGATTTTACAATTTCAGTTAAAATGATTTGGCAGACCTATCCATTACTTTGGATGCTCTTGGGCTTACTTACGGCTGTGCTAAGTTTTCGGTGGATGTATCATAAAAGTCATTGGCAGGTAATAAGTCAAACGGATGGGTTGGGTATTCCTCATAAAAGAAGTCATTTTATCACAGGGGTATTTATCCTTGTGCTTTTTATTCATGGTTCACTCAACACACAGCCTTTAAAAAGGGAGGATAGTTTTAGATTTCAACAGAGTTTTTTGAGCTATCTATCTATTAACCCACTTCAAAATTTTGTGGGCACATTAAGCTTGCGTCAACCCAACTATAACCAGGACCGCGCTCGGGCGCTATATCCAGTTTTGCGAAGTTGGATGGGTTGGAAGCAAACTAATTGGCCTGTTTATCGCAGATCAGTTGGCCCTAGAAGTACAGCAACAGAAAGTAAGCCGAATATTGTCCTGATACAATGTGAATCTTTTAGTATGTACAAGAGTAGCATGAGTGGTAATCCATTAAATACTACTCCCTTTTTTGATTCGCTAGCTACAAGAGGTGTGTTTTTTGAACGCTGTTTTGCACCCACCTTCTCTACAGCTAGGGCTTTGTTTGCTATTTTAACTGGTATTCCCGATGCGCAGTTGTTTAAGTTTTCCAGCCAAAATCCGCAGGCTTTGGATCAGTACACGTTGATTAACGGTTTAGAAGAATATCAGAAGCACTACTTCCTCGGCGGAGATGCCGAGTTTAATAATTTTGAAGGGATCCTGCGCAACATTAAAGGCTTGATAATGCACACAGGTCAGCGTTCATCAATTCCGCCAATCAATGTGTGGGGAATAAGTGATAAGGATTTATTAGCCGAGGCGCACGAGATTTTTGAAAAGGCGGCCTCTCCTTTTTTTGCCTATGTGCAAACATCAGGAAATCATCGTCCTTTTCAACGCTCTATCCCACTTTCTGATAGCAGTTTCCTTCGGGATACACTGCCTGCCGAAAAATTGAATGAATTCGGTTTTGAATCAGTTGATGAATACAATGCCTTTCGCTATACGGATTACTGTTTTCGTTCTTTTTTTGAGAAAGCATCTCGCTCCAAGTACTTTTCTAATACCATTTTTGTGTTGATTGGTGACCATGGAGTAGCAGGCAATGCACAGGCTGTTTATCCCCCTATCTGGACTTCACAACGTTTGACTGATCAGCATGTCCCACTTTTATTTTATGCTCCCGGCTTACTGGCTCCACAGCAAAGAGGGGAGGTGGTGTCGCAAATAGATGTATTGCCTACCATTGCAGGCTTATTGCATCGGCCGTATGAAAATAGAACCCTGGGTAGGGATTTACTAGATCCCTCAAAGACTAATCACTTTGCGTTTGTCACCAATGCCTCTGACAGGATTGGAATGGTTACCGACCAATATTATTTTACAAGAAATTTAAATACAGGCGAGGAGTTGTTATTGCCCCTAGCCGATACGCTTCCCATCAAAAGCAATACTGAAATAAAGAGAATGCAACGGTCGCTTTCAGAATTAACGGATGCTTTTTTTGAAACTTCCCGTTATTTAATCATGAATAATAAAAACAACTAGTTTTCTCGCTGTGTATGAAAGATCATCCGGGGTGAACAAGCTACATCGAAAGGATTTAATTGATAGTCGCCCCATACATTTTTTATAGTAAGCCCTTGTTGCCTCAAAAGTGAAGAAAGTGTATCCATGGAAAAACGTGCAACTTTCTCAGTGTGCGTTAGTGCTACTCCTTTTTTTGTGTCTTCTACTGCAATGCGTTTGTATAAGTGAGTGTCATTAAACCAACGCTCTATAGTGAATTGTACTTGACGAATTGTTTTTTGTTCTTTTTTTACGAGCTGTTGAATGGCTACCTCACTATTCACGTAGTCTAACAGCAAAATGCCATTTTTTTGGAGTGCAGTTGCCATCATGTGCAATGCTCTCACATGTTCATGTCTTGAATTAAAATAACCAAAACTGGTAAAAAAATTAAAAACATAATCCATGCTTCTCGCGGCGTAAAGTTGTCGCATGTCATGAATCTCAAAGTGAAGGTGGGAAGTAGCAAATTGCTTTGCAAAACGAATATTTTCCGGTGCTACATCAATCCCAGTTACATCAAACCCAAATGTGGCCAGTTGACGGCTGTGTCTTCCTCTTCCACATCCCACATCCAGCATTTTTGCGTTTGGGGTGGGCTGAAAGTACTTTACTAGCGTAGTGATAAAGGCTGCTGCTTCCGAGTCGTCTCGGTTTGCATATAAAAGATGATAATAAGGGGAGTTAAACCAGTTCTTGAACCACACATTCTCTTCCATTTGGCAAAGGTACAGCCAAGCCATACCTTTTGCATCACAACCTGTATTTTTGCATCGCAAAACCTACCTATGTCTTTAATAAAAAGTATTTCTGGAATAAGAGGAACCATTGGAGGCGAAGTGGGTGTTAATCTCACCCCGCTTGATATCGTAAAGTTCACGGCGTCATTTGCTAGTGTTATTTCAAAAGGAAAAAGTAATTCACGAATTGTGGTGGGTCGGGATGGCCGAATCAGTGGTCCCATGGTGCAGCAATTGGTGATGCAAACCTTGGCAGGATTGGGAGTAGAAGTTATTGATTTGGGGCTGAGCACCACTCCTACAGTTGAAATTGCGGTACCTGCTGAAAAAGCTGATGGAGGAATTATCATTACGGCTAGTCATAATCCACGTGAATGGAATGCACTTAAGCTCCTCAATGCTGATGGTGAATTCATAGACGCAGAGACCGGGCGAGCAGTCCTTCAACTGGCAGAAGAGCAGTCTTTTCAATTTGCGCCTGTCGAAAAGTTGGGCTCTATTCTTTCCAAAGATTATTTAGACTTTCATATTGATGCAGTTCTTAACTATCCTTTAGTTGATGCTAATTTGGTCGCATCCCGAAAATTAAAAATTGTGGTGGATGCTATCAACTCAACAGGCGCCACTTATGTGCCTGCCTTGCTCAAAAAACTGGGTGTGCAGGATGTTATTGTTATCAACGATACAGTGGATGGGCAATTTGCTCACAATCCTGAACCACTGCCTGAGCATTTGCGAGGTCTTTGTGAGGAAGTGGTCCGTCAGGGTGCAGATTTAGGAATTGCTGTAGATCCGGATGTGGATCGTTTATGTTTTGTGAATGAAGATGGCACTTTGTTTGGCGAGGAATATACCTTGGTGGCTGTTGCTGATTATGTTCTTTCTAAAAGAAAAGGGAATACTGTTAGTAACATGAGCAGTACTAAGTCGCTCCGAGAAGTAACTATTTCAAGGGGTGGAACCTATGCACCTGCAGCTGTCGGAGAGGTTAATGTTGTGAAGAAGATGAAAGAGACGCATGCCGTTATTGGTGGTGAAGGTAATGGAGGTATTATTGTTCCTGATTTTCATTACGGCAGAGATGCCTTGATTGGCATTGCTCTTTTCCTGTCTCACTTTGCTGCGCAGGATAAATCGATAAGCGGATTCAGAAAGAATTATCCCAATTATTTTATTTCAAAAAATAAAATTGAACTTCCAGAAGGAGTGAACTTACCGGCACTTTTGGACCAACTCTCAAAAAAGTATAAAAAGCAACCCCAGAACAGGGAGGATGGACTTCGTATTGAATTTGATCAGGATTGGGTCCATCTCCGGGCTTCAAATACCGAACCAATTGTTCGTATTTATGCAGAGAGTGATTTGGAAACAAAAGCCAGCAATATCGCCCAGCAACTTTTGCGTGATATTCGGGAGAATTCGCTTTCTGGATCCTAGTGTATATTCGCATAATTCATGACACGCGTCTATTTTGATAATGCAGCCACTACGCCTGTGGATCCACAGGTTGTGGAGGCTATGATCCCCTTTTTGCAAACGCATTTTGGTAATCCCTCCTCTATTTACTCGTTTGGCCGGGAGACCCGTTTAGCCATAGAGAATGCACGAAAGTCTGTTGCTCAATTGTTGGGAGCAAAGCCAGGGGAAATTTTTTTCACGAGTGGGGGCACTGAAAGTGATAATATGGCAATTTGGTCTGCAATTGAGGACCTGGGATGCAGACGCATTATTACCTCCCCAATTGAGCATCATGCCGTACTACACACGGTCAATGCGTTGGCAAAACATCGTCAGCTTTCCACTGATTTTTTGAATGTTTTACCAAATGGTCACATTGACTTGGCTGATTTAGAAAGAGCACTGGCTTCCTCCTCAGAACGCTGTTTAGTTTCACTTATGCACGCCAATAATGAAATAGGTAATTTGTTGGATCTTGAGGCAGTTGGTGTTTTATGTGAAAAGTATAATGCTATTTTTCATTCAGATACAGTTCAAACTGTTGGACACTATCCCCTGAATTTATCCCAGGCAAAGATTCATTTTGCTACCGGTGCCGCTCATAAGTTTCACGGCCCAAAGGGAATTGGTATTCTCTTCATCTCTGAAAAGATAAGTGTGAAACCTTTGATTCATGGTGGTGGACAAGAGCGAAACATGCGGGCAGGTACAGAGAATGTTTCCGGTATTGTAGGTTTTGCCAAAGCATTGGAACTAGCTACTGCAAATCTGGAACAAGATCAGCTACATATCCAATCGGTAAAAACTTATTTAGCCGCTCAGCTGCAAGCTCAAATTCCCGGAATTCAATTCAATGGAGATTGGAACGGCGCATGCCTATATACTGTTTTAAACGTTTCTTTTCCACGTACACCCCAATCAGAATTATTGCTTATGAGCCTAGATATGCAAGGAATTTGTGTATCCGCAGGCAGCGCATGTAGTAGTGGGGCCAGCCAGGGAAGTCATGTGATTCAGGCTCTCCCAAATGGAAATACGGGTGTTCCCATTCGCTTCTCCTTCTCAAAATTCAATACCAAAGACGAAGTAGATTACTTGTTAACTAAGCTAAAGCAAGTTCTCTAGTCCTTGATTAAAGGCTGTGCCAGGGATTTCTTCGGGTGGACTGCATATATTTTCGAAGATCTCTCCAAAATGCCAATATCATATAGAGGATGATGGGGGAGCCCAGGGTCATCACGGAGGTATAAAGGAAATATTGCCTAATTCGGCTGGTTGAGATACCAAGTTTGAGCCCGATAGCAGTACAAACCCCAAATACATTCCATTCTACCAGACTTTTGATCTTTTCCATAGGAGGGGCTTAAATAATTACATCCAAATTTACAATTCTCAGGCTTTCCCTCGGGGGGATTTTCTTAATTTTGCAGCGCTAAATCCCAAAAATCTACTGTATGGTGTTTGATCTGGATCTGATAAAGAAATTGTATGCTGCTATGCCAGCCCGTGTTGATGCCGCCCGTAAGTCACTGGGTCGCCCTTTAACGCTAGCTGAGAAAATATTATACTCCCACTTGTGGGATGGAGTAGCTCCGGTTGATTTCAAGCGAGGCAAGGATTATGTGGATTTTGCGCCCGACCGTGTTGCCATGCAAGATGCAACGGCTCAAATGGCCTTGCTACAGTTTGATACTACGGGCCGTAAAAAAGTTGCGGTTCCCTCTACAGTTCATTGCGACCACCTTATTGTTGCTAAAAACGAAGGGAAAGCCGACTTGACTAAAGCTGTGGCTGACAATGAGGAGGTTTATAATTTTCTTTCTTCCATCTCAAATAAGTACGGTATAGGTTTTTGGAAGCCAGGGGCTGGAATTATTCACCAGGTTGTCTTAGAAAACTATGCTTTTCCAGGTGGTATGATGATTGGAACTGATTCTCATACGGTCAACGCCGGTGGATTAGGAATGGTTGCTATTGGAGTAGGAGGGGCAGATGCCTGTGATGTGATGGCTGGTTTGAGCTGGGAATTACTTATGCCAAAATTAATTGGGGTCAAGTTGACCGGAAAGTTAAATGGATGGACTTCTCCTAAGGATGTGATTTTAAAGGTTGCTGGTATTCTAACCGTTAAGGGAGGTACTAATGCTATTGTTGAATATTTTGGTGAGGGTGCCACTAGCATGAGTTGTACAGGTAAAGGAACCATTTGTAATATGGGTGCAGAGATTGGTGCCACCACCTCTACATTTGGTTATGACGAAAGCATGCGTCGTTATTTGGAAGCAACTGGCAGAAAAGAAGTGGCAATTGCCGCTGATCAGATCAAAGAATATTTAACAGGTGATCCAGAAGTATATGCACAGCCTGAAAAGTATTTCGATCGTGTGATTGAAATTAATTTGAGCGAACTAGAACCACATCTAAACGGTCCTTTTACTCCTGATCTGGCTACTCCAATCTCTCAAATGAAAGAGGCTGCTGCCAAGAATGGCTGGCCTACTAAAGTTGAAGTGGGTTTAATTGGAAGCTGTACCAATTCTTCTTATGAAGATATCAGCCGTGCAGTGAGTCTGGCAAAGCAAGTTGCCCAAAAAGGGTTGAAGACAAAAGCAGAATTTACTATTACTCCTGGAAGTGAACTGGTGCGTTACACCATCGAGCGTGACGGATTCTTGGATACATTTTCGAAAATTGGAGCGCGTGTGTTTGCAAATGCTTGCGGACCTTGTATTGGTATGTGGGATCGTATGGGTGCTGAAAAGCAGGAGCGCAATACCATTGTCCATTCTTTTAACCGCAACTTTGCCAAACGTGCAGACGGAAATCCCAATACGCTAGCTTTTGTGGCAAGCCCTGAGTTAGTGACAGCCTTGGCAATTGCCGGTGATCTTACTTTCAATCCAATTACAGACACCTTAATCAATGAGAAAGGAGAGGCTGTTAAACTAGATCCTCCCAGTGGGGATGAATTACCTCAAAAAGGTTTTGCTGTTGAGGATGCCGGTTATCAAGCACCAGCAGAGGATGGTAGTAAAGTGCAGGTGGACGTAAAAACTGATAGCAAGCGTCTTCAATTGTTATATCCATTTGCTGCCTGGGAAGGTACTGACCTCAAAGGATTGAAATTATTGATCAAAGCGAAAGGTAAATGTACTACGGATCACATCTCTATGGCTGGACCCTGGTTGAAATTCCGAGGACATTTGGATAATATTAGTAACAATATGTTGATCGGAGCCGTCAATTTTTTTAATGACAAAACTGATCTTGTTAAAAACCAATTAACCGGCTCGTATGGTCCAGTTCCTGCTACACAACGTGATTATAAGGCAGCGGGTGTTGGTTCAATTGTAGTAGGTGATGAAAATTATGGAGAAGGTTCTTCCCGCGAACATGCCGCGATGGAGCCTCGCCACCTGGGTGTTAGGGTTGTATTGGTTAAGTCCTTTGCACGTATTCACGAGACCAACTTAAAAAAGCAAGGTATGTTGGCTCTCACTTTTGCTGACAAGGAGGACTATAATAAAATTCAAGAGGACGATAACATTGATATTATTGGATTGACTGCATTTACTCCTGGAAAGCCATTGGAGGTAGTACTAACACACAGCGATGGAAGTAAGGAAACCTTCCAGGCAAACCACTCTTACAATGCACAGCAAATCGAGTGGTTTAAAGCAGGTGGCGCTTTGAACGTAATCAGAAAGCAATTTGCTAGCTGATTTACTTTCCCCACCTATAGGTGCGAATATCAAAACCAGCCAGGTCTAGTACACGGTCTGTTACGGTAGCGGCTACAGCCTCTATAGTAGAGGGTTTGCTATAAAAAGAGGGGGTGGCTGGACATATAATACCACCTGCCAAGGTTACCGTTTCCATATTGCGAATGTGGATGAGGTTATATGGAGTATCCCGTACCACACAAATTAGTTTCCTTCTCTCTTTCAAGATTACATCGGCCGCTCTGGTTATTAAATCACTTGAAACACCTGTAGCAATTCGTCCTAATGTTCCCATGGAGCAGGGGATAATAATCTGCGTATCATACTGGCCAGACCCAGAGGCAAAGGGGGCTGAAAAGTCAGTAGTGCTATAGAATTTAACAGGGTAGTTTTTCCAGTTTTCGTTATCCAATTCAGTTTTCCAAACTTCTTTGGCATTTGTAGTCATTACTATTGAAACTTCTGTCCATTGCTCCTTAATGGTTAGTAGCTTTTCCATCAGGTTGGCTGCATAAATCGAGCCACTGGCACCTGTAATGCAGACTGCTATTTTTCTCATGCTTCTATAACCCAAATTTGGGCTTGATGTTCAAGGAAATAAGTAAATTTTAGTAAATAACCCTTAAATGACAAATTATTGACTATGCTAAACACTTAAACCCTCTAATTCTACATAAATTCGACCTGAATTTTCATAGGATAAGGTTTAATGGTTAATGGTTTTTGATTAGGGTCCCCCGATTTCCATCGGGGGTTCTTTTTTACTCCTTTTTTGTATTCTCGTTGCCCAGGTTTTTCAAGATCCAATTTGTTTTCATACTCCAGAGATGGAAGGTGGTATTGTCAGCTGATCCCCCGATCCCATGGTTTTTATTGGGGTAGTAAAAACTATCAAAATGAATATTTGCTTTTACCAGTGCTGTAACCATTTGGGTAGCATTTTGGAAATGCACATTATCATCGGCCGTACCATGTACCAATAAATACTTTCCTTTTATTTTTTCTGCATGGTTCAGTGGCGAATTATCATCGTAGCCCTTTGGGTTCTCCTGCGGGGTTCGCATATAACGCTCGGTATAAATATTATCATAAAAACGCCAGCTGGTTACAGGTGCTACGGCTACTGCTGCATGAAAAACATCAGCACCTTTTGTGATAGCAAGGGTGCTCATAAATCCTCCATAGCTCCAGCCCCAGTGTCCAATTTTATTTTTGTCAACGTAAGGGAATTTGCCAAGTTCGCGAGCGGCATCAATTTGGTCTTCTATTTCAAGCTTTCCTAACTGTAAATAAGTTTTTTTCTTGAACTCCTCTCCGCGGTAACCGGTACCTGTATTATCAACACTGACTACAATAAATCCTTTTTGTGCTAATAATTGATGCCAGGTGCTTACTGCACCAAAGCGATTTGCTACTTGTTGAGAACCGGGCCCCCCATAATTGCAAAATAGTACAGGATATTTTTTGGTGGGATCAAAACCAGTTGGTTTTAGTAGCCAGCCATTGAGAGTATCTCCTTTACTATTGGGTATACGAATAAAGTCCGCGTTGCCGAAGCCATACTCGCTCATTTTTTCCTGCAACTTGTTGTTTGTGCCCAACTGTGCCAATAAACGGGTTGTAATACCTTTTTTCTTATCAGCCACTAACTGATAACGACTTACTTGTTGAGGCGTATTAATGGTAGAATAGTACAGGAAAAACTCTGTGAAATTATCATTGAATACAGCACGATTCCATCCCATGGTGGCTGTCAATGCCGTTGTATTCTTTCCGGTAAAATCTGTGACCATGATGTTACGATCCATAGGTCGAGGGGCTGCAACTGTGTAAAATATACGTTTGCTTTTTTCGTCAACCCCGTTGATCTCTGTAATCTCTTGTGTGCCCTGTGTTAATTGTGATTTCACAGCGCCATCAAAACTGTAGAGATACAAATGTCGGTAGCCATTCATCTCACTAGTGAACAAAAAGTGTTTTCCGTCTTGTAAGAACCACCAGTCGTCATTGATCTCAACAAAATATTTATTCTTTTCTTCATACACCAACTTGGCTTTTCCAGTTGCTGCGTCCGTAGCCAAAAGCTTCAAGTGATTTTGATGTCTGTTCATCCAGAAAACAATCAGGGTGCTATTATCCTGTGTCCATTTAATTCTGGGAATATAAATATCGCCGGTCTCTGTTTCCGCTTTGACTTTATTTCCCGTTTTTACATCATAGATATAAATTTCCACTTTGGAATTATCGTCTCCAGCTTTGGGGTATTTGTATCGATAATCCGAATTGTGCGAATTATCATAGAATGTCATATTGAATTCCTTCACTTTTGATTCATCAAAACGGTAATAGGCAAGATGGGTGCCCTCTTTGTTCCAGGCATAGGCTTGCGAGAATTCAAACTCTTCTTCGTACACCCAATCGCAATTTCCGTTGATGATAAAGTTCCATTTGCCATCGTTGGTTACTGCTTGATATTGGGCAGTGGCTATTTGGTAGAGATAAAGATTGTTCTCGTACACGTAAGACACATATGCTCCGTTCGGAGAGAAGGAGGCATGGATGAACTTTGAATCAGCTTCAGCTGCATCCTTCCCGATCGATCCTGTTAACTTAATAAGTTGGGTGTCGTTATTAGCAATCTTTAGTAGGTGAATTACCGACTTTGATGATCTTCTGTAAATTGGCTCTGTTTTTGTTTTCACCAACCACAATCCAGGATTGTTGGGACATGCTACTACCTCGTCCGGACGGTTGATAGATTTTCCCGTCTGGTCTTTATATCGATTCCATTGCCAAGCTGGTTCTTTGGAGCTGGTATCAAACCTTGCGTTCACAAACTCGCCACGAAAAGTACCCTTTTTGTATAAGTCCTCGAGCGTAATTTGACGAGGTTGCGCTAGGCCAAGCAGGGGAGCGCAAAAAAGTAATAGCAATAATCCACGCATACAGTTTTGTTTAGAAGGTAAATGTATAAAAAAAGACGGCCTTTAGGGGGCCGTCTTTAAACTCTTTGATGAGTGGGGATTATTTCTTTTCTGCCATGTCAGGCACTGCCTCCACCTTGTAAGCGCCTGCATCCAGTTTAACCTTGGTCTCAGAGAAGGCTTTGAGGGTTGCTTGAATATCTTCATCATTGTGTATTGCAGAAGGAATCAGTCGATAAATAATATGCCCTTTGGGGATCACGGGGTATACCACAATTGAACAGAAAATGCCATAGTTTTCGCGTAAATCCATTACCATGGCTGTTGCTTCTTCGACACCTCCTTTCATGTAAACAGGGGTAACAACTGAGTCAGTTTTGCCGATATCAAAGCCGCGATCTTTAAGACCTTGTTGCAGCTTCAGGGCATTACTCCACAATTTTGCTTTGTATTCTGGATGGTCACGTAGTAGTTCCAATCGCTTTAAGTTTCCAACTACTAGTGGCATGGGTAAACTTTTGGCAAATATCTGTGAACGGATATTGTATCGGATATAGTCCATTATAACCTTGTCACCTGCCACAAAAGCGCCAATGCTTGCCATGGATTTAGCGAAGGTTGAGAAATAGATGTCAATTTTGTCTTGTACGCCCTGCTCTTCGCCGGCGCCCGCTCCAGTTTTTCCCAGTGTTCCAAAACCATGCGCATCGTCCACCAAGAGACGGAATTGAAATTTGTCCTTTAGTGCAGCGATTTCTTTTAATTTTCCTTGATCACCAGCCATACCAAAAACTCCTTCGGTGATTACCAGAATTCCTCCTGCTTTTTGTTTTTCAACCAATGCTGTGGCACGTTGTAGTTGTTTCTCGCAATCCTCCACATCGTTGTGCTTGAAAACATAACGATGCCCCGGATGCATGCGTAATCCATCGATGATACAAGCGTGGCTTTCTGCATCGTATACAATCACATCATGTCGTCCACACAATACATCAATGACACTGAGCATTCCTTGGTAACCGAAATTCAACAATACGGCATCTTCTTTCATTTCAAAAGCTGCTAATTCAGCTTCTAGTCTTTCATGATGATTGCTATTCCCACTCATCATACGGGCTCCCATAGGGTATGCAAGTCCATATTCACGAGCGCCCTCAGCGTCTGCTTTTCTGACTTCAGGGTGGTTGGCAAGCCCCAGATAATTGTTAAGACTCCAGACAATCATGTCTTTGCCACGAAACTTCATGCGGCTGCTGATTTCACCTTCCAGTTTTGGAAAGGCAAAGTATCCATGGGCGCGTTCCCGGTGTTGACCTAGGGGACCCGCATTCTTCATTAGTTTCTCAAATAAATCGGCCATATGCTGGTTTTAACAGGTTATTTTCAGCTGCAAAATTACATTTTTTACCCTTTCATTTTCCTTTGATTTACCTAGAATCCCTTTTTTGATTCTGTAGGGGAAACGGGTGTTCCTTTTACAAAACGTTCCATCCACTCCAATTGTTCTGCCAATACATGCAGCATATTTTCTTTGCCAGTGTAGCCATGTGATTCATAGGGTAGGGTTATGTAACGTGCTGTTCCTCCGTGGCCCTTTATTGCATTGTACATGCGTTCACTTTGAATGGGGAAGGTCCCCGTGTTGTTATCCAATTCGCCATGAATCAGTAGCAATGGTGTTTTGATTTGGTCGGCATAACTAAATGGGCTCATTTTGTTATACAACTCAGGCGCCTGCCAATAGGTTCTGTCCTCGTTTTGAAATCCAAAGGGAGTGAGGGTTCGGTTGTAGGCGCCACTTCTTGCAATACCCGCTTTAAAGAGTTTGGTATGTGCCAGCAAATTAGCCGTCATAAAAGCACCGTAACTATGACCACCCACTGCCACTCGCGAAGGGTCGCCAACTCCTCTTTGTTCCAGTGTTTGAATTGCTGCTGTTGCATTCATAGTAAGCTGCTCGATAAAATTATCATTCGGTTTTTCATTCTCGGTACTGGCCACAATAGGCATTTCTGCATTATTTAAGACGGCATATCCCTGTGTAACATAGAACACAGGAGAACCTCCACTCAAAAAAGTAAATCGGTGCTCACTGCCTCTGACTTGTGCTGCGTCTGCTGCTGAATTATACTCAGCAGGGTAGGCCCATATTAAAACAGGTAGTTTTCCGTCTCTCTCTTTGTTATAACCTTTGGGCAAATACAAATCACCAGTTAATGTTACACCGTCTGCACGTTTATATTGTATTTTTTCTTTCGTGACACCCTCCATCGCTGGGTAAGGATTTGCAAAGTCAGTGAGTGGTCTGTCTGCAATGCGTCGTTTTAAATCTTTTAAAAAGTAGTTAGGTACAGCCGTTTCACTTTCTCGTTGAGTTACCACTACTCCGGTTTCTGCATCCAGCACTTTTTGAATGGTCTCAAAGTAGCCTTCCGCACAGCGCCAGAGTGTATCTGCTTTTTTAGTATGAACTTGAAATGAGAGTAAAAATGGAAGATCACCCTTAGGAGAGCTACCAGTTGTGTTATTAAATAAAATTCTATTACCGTTTTCAATAGTCCAAAGTACTTGTCGGCCAAATTGATTTGGGTGGGTTACAGGATTACCTGGATTGGTGTATGCATCTGTGGTATTACGCGTAAAAATCCGCTCGAGATCCCCGGTAATCGAACTATATCGGTTGATCCCCGCTAGTTGACGGGAGCGAAGCCCTTCATAGACTAAAGCAAGTCCTTCATTTCCCCATATCACATTGTTGAATCGCATTTTTGTCTTGAATAATTGAGTGGGTGCATTATTAAATGGCGCCTCCCAGCTAAATACGGCATCATGATATTCCACTTTCTTTTTTATAAGGCCACTGTCCAACGGCTCGCACCAAATTAAGGTTGCAGGGCTATCGTCTCTCCATTCATGACCTCTTGCTATGGGTTGTACATTGTCATTTCCACTCGGAGCAGTCTCTGCGGATGGTATCTCCATCACGTCCTTTACTTTGTTGCCTTTCATGTCTGAAATGAAAAGGGTAGAAGCAAAACCGCCAGCTGGAACTGCGTATGAGAAGGGCGGTTTGATAATTTCAGTTAGTAAATAACGTTTATCTGGTGAGGGACTTACTGATTTATAGAGTGCAGGTGCTGAAATTTTAGTTTCTATACCCTTGCTATTGACTACCAATTGTGCCGATGCATAAAATGCAAATAAGGATTCGTCAAATGGCGATTTTATTAAATCCTGAAAAGTTGGTCGAGGCGAAGCTTTTCCTTCATTTTCTTGAACAGTAGGTCCACTTGGTACAGCAGGTCTTATTGGAGCTTCTTCTGGTTTTTTTGTGGTAGTGAAATAAAGTATAGACTCGGATGACAGCCATTGGTATCTATTCAAAATAATATTTAGGGGTAGTTTATTTAAGCGGATGGCTTTTTTAGTGGCTATACTGACAACATAGATATCAACGCGACTCGGCTCTATCTGAAGGAATGCAAAACGCTGCTGATCGGGACTCCAGCTAATAGATTGGGCTCTCAAATTTGCAGGTAGACCGCTGATTGAATATTCTTTTCCAGATTGTACCTCCTTTAATTTGATTGCATAAACTAAATTCATCCTACTTGGTGAAAAGTTTGCGGGATTGATACGAAGGCCGGCAATTCTTAGCTCAGGTGCGGCTAATTCCTCCATTTCTGCATAGCTGTTTGTTTGTTGTAAGACCATCCATTGGCCACTATTGTCAATGGACACGGAAGCGGGTCTTTTTGCTAATAGCATATCCGCAACAACCGTAGGTGGAGTTTTGTAGCCGTACTGACTCCAGCTGGAATTACTCCAGTAAAAAAAGCAAATAAGTAGTAAAATGCCATGGATAAAAAGCTTTTGCATCGGTTGTAATTTTAAGATAGTAAGTTAGTTAAAAAGGCGATCTTTACAGGATCAACTCGCGTATAAAATGAATATAAAAGTTTGTGGAATTACATCCTTTAAACAGCTTCAACAGCTAGATGGGTTGGAGGTAGATATGGCTGGTATTGTGCTAATACAAGATTCTCCTTGGTTTGCTGGAAACTCTTTGGATGGAAAAGAAGTTTGTAAGGCCGATTTTGATTTAAAAAAAGTAGGCATTCTTCACAACCCTTCTCTGTCCGAAGCGTTGGATTGGATTGATGCGTATAAATTAGATGTAATCCAATTAAACGGTACTGAAGATCCTGTTCTTTGTGAGGACTTAAGCACTGAAGTGGAAGTGATAAAATCTTTCCAAGTGGGCGATTCAACTAAAGAATTAGAAAAACAGCTGGCCGATTACGATGCTGTCTGCGATTATTATTTGTTCACGGGAAATTCTCAATCTACTGCCGGAGTTTACGGAGTCGCTTTTGATTGGTCCTTGTTAGAATCGCTTCGTATAGAAAAACCGTTCTTTCTTTCCGGGGATATTCGGGAGCAACAAGCGGGGGCTATTCGTAAATTTTCACATCCTGATTTTTTTGGACCTGATTTGGCGCAGTCTTTTGAATTATCGCCTGGTGAGAAGGATTTCAAATCTATATTGCAGTTTCGTCAACAGATTCGTTAATATCTATGTTATGAAAAAGAGTTTTTTGTTTTTCTTTTTTTGTTTGAATGCCATTGGATTGCTTGCCCAAGGAGTTGATAGTTTTGAAATAAAAGGACAACTAGCAGGATTTTCCGACAGCGCATCTGTACGCCTTTTTCGAAGTGGGGAGAATGCGCCTTTTTTAACAACTGTCTTGAACAAACAGCAATTTACATTGCGAGGACAGCTGCAAGAGCCCGCCTTGGTTTTTCTGTTTGTTGGCGACCAACAACAGCCTGCTGAGTTATTTCTTGAGAATGCAAGTATAGGGGTGACCGGTGAGAAAGGAAATCCAATGAATTGGGTGGTGACGGGGAGTCAATCACACCAGGTATTTCGTGATTTTGTTACACGCTTTATGCCGTATGTGCAATTACGTAATAACATGGCCAATTTGCTTAATGAATCAGGAGTAGGTCCCAAGCGCGATAGTGTCATGCAAGATTACATGATGGCCAATACCAAGATGCAGGAGCAAATTGATAATTTGGTCAAGACATATCCTGCTTCTCCTGTAACACCTTTTGTACTGGCTGCTACATATGGGTTTTCAAATGATCCTGTACAATTAGAGCAGCGATTTAATCAGTTATCAGCTTCAAATCAGCGCGGTAGTATGGGCCAGCAGCTGAATTCATTGATTCAGGATTCCAAAGTGGGTGCCATCGGCTCACAAGCTATTGATTTTACCCAACCTGATGTAAATGGAAAACCGGTTTCACTTTCTTCATTTCGTGGTAAGTATGTGTTAGTTGATTTTTGGGCAAGTTGGTGCGGGCCTTGTAGGCAAGAAAACCCAACTGTAGTTTATAATTACAATAAATTCAAGTCAAAGAATTTTACGGTGTTGGGCGTATCTCTAGATCGTGAAGACCTTCGTGAAAAATGGTTAGAGGCTATCCGAAAAGATGGACTGACTTGGACGCAAGTCAGTGATTTAAAGTATTGGAATAATGAAGCTGCTAAGCTTTATCGTGTAACTGGTATCCCTGCTAATTTTTTAGTTGATCCGAATGGGAAGATTGTGGCAAAAAATTTACGCGGTTCTGCCCTTGAGCAAACTTTGTGTCAATTTCTAGGATGTAATTGATCTGGTCAAAAGCCTAACACCTCTCTCATTGTGTAGAATCCTTTCCTGTCCTTGATGAAATTGGCTGCCAAAACTGCCCCGGCTGCAAACCCAGTGCGATTATGCGCAGTATGAATAATCTCTATATCATCAACAACTGATGCATATTTTACACGATGCGTGCCTGGCGTAGGGTCAATGCGTTGACTAATTATTTCAAGATCTTCTGGGTTATCACTGATATCATTTACCCATTGTTTTTTTCTTTTATTATGGGCAAGGATCTGTGAAGCTAAGGTCAAAGCAGTTCCACTGGGGGCATCTTTTTTTTGTGTGTGATGTATCTCCTCCAGTATTACTTCATACTGGGTTTGATTGGCCATGAGTGTGGCTAGTTTTGTGTTCAGTTCAAAAAATAAGTTTACACCGATGCTGAAATTGCTCGCATATACCATGCTGCCATTAAGGGATGCACAGCGGCTTTGTATTTGTGGCAATGCATTTGTCCAGCCTGTAGTTCCACAGACAAGAGGTACTCCTGCTTGAAAACAGCGTTCTATATTTTCAATTGCACTTTCGGGGGCGGTAAACTCAATAGCTACATCTGCTTGTTGAAGGGTAGGAATCGCTAATAATTCCTTATTGTCACTATTTACTTTTAAAACTATCTCATGCCCTTGTTGAAGTGCAATTTCTTCAATGGCTTTACCCATTTTTCCATATCCAATGATTGCAATTTTCATACTCTATGTGTTCAAACAAAGTTAAGTCAAGCCTTGGTTAAAGTATTGATGCCTGTCAGTATAAACTAGCTATTTGCCTAACCTCATTCGAAGGCTGAGTCCATTGGTGTTGGCGAGTTCGCTATAGCCCGCTTTTAATTGAAAACTCAAGTCTGGTCCTACATCAAATGTCTTGAGATGTGCATCCACCGTTGCATCAATTACGTTAAGTCCCCACAAAAGCAGAAAGAATAACGCAGAATAATCAATATCGCGTCTGAACTGATCCCGGTAGTAGCGCAGGCTTTCCTCTGGTAGTGGTTGTAAGTTGGACTTGATGGTGCTAAACAGCAAGGAGTCAGTCCTATTTACTCGCATATTGTATTTTACTCGGTATGCAAATCGGGTATCTCTGTAATTGGTAAGGTTGTAAACAAAAATAGCACCACTTGCACCTAGGGCACCATACACCAGCGGAAGCTTCCAATACTTTTTATTGTAGATCTGTCCAAGTCCTGGCAGTATAGCGGAGCGAATTGCAGCTTTACGTGGGCTGTGGGCTGCTTGGGCTGAGTCGTACTTGTTTATGCTTTTGGGTACAGGTGAAGACTGTTGTGACCAGCCACAGATTGGTACAATTAATAGGGAGAGAAAAAGGATTGTGCTTGGTTGCAGCCGTTTCATTAGTCCAGGGGAACATTCAGTTGTCGAAGAATCTTATTAAGCTCGTCCGACGTATAATATTCAATAATTATTTGGCCGTCTCCGCTTTTGCTCTGTTTGATTCGAACGCGTGTACTGAAATGTGTTGCTAATTTATCTTCAATTCTTCTATAAGGAGAGGAGCTGCTTGAGTTTTTACTTTTTTTAACAGCTGGTAAATCTTTTTTTAATTGCTGAACAAGCGCTTCAGTTTGTCGTACCGATAAGCCCTTTGCCACTATTTCTTTGAATGCGATAAGTTGTGCATCGACCAGTTCCAATGCAATCAAAGCGCGTGCATGACCCATCGACAAAGATCCTTTTCTAACGGCAAGTTGTATGTCCGGAGGAAGCTTAAGTAGTCTGATCACATTTGCAACGGTACTTCTGTCCTTGCCCATCCTGTCCGCTACCTGCTCTTGCGTGTATTCCAGTTCGTCCATCATACGCTTGTAGCTTAAGGCTACTTCCATGGCGTTGAGATCTTCACGTTGTAAGTTTTCAAGCAGCGCTAATTCAAGTAGCTGCTGATCGTTGGCTTGTCTGACAAAAGCCGGAATATCTTTTAGGCCAGCCAGTTTGGCGGCACGCCACCGGCGCTCTCCGGCAATTAATCGGTATTTGCCAGTTGAAAGTTTAGATACAGTAACTGGTTGTATGATGTCGTGTATTTTGATAGAGGCCGCAAGTTCTTGTAGTGCGGTCTCTTCGAAATCTCGGCGTGGTTGTTTGGGATTAGGTTCAATATCCAGTACTGGAATTCTGGAGCTGGAGGTTACATGCTCTACCACGGATGGTTTTAATTGTCCGCTTGTAGTTTTTAAATCGGTATCGATACTTTGCAGCAATGAACGAATACCTTTACCCAATTGGTCTTTATTTTGTTTTGGTGTGCTCATTCGTTAAGGTTCAAGGATGCGCTCCTCGTTCTTGATACGTGTCAAGTTATTTTTTTGTAGAATCTCTTTTGCTAAATTCAGATAGTTAGCGGCTCCTTTACTATTGGCATCATATAGAATAACGGGCTTACCTGTGCTTGGGGCTTCAGCAAGTCTTGCATTACGATGAACAATGGTGGTGAAAACCATATCCTCAAAATGTCTTCTTACTTCGCTGACCACTTGATTGCAAAGTCGGAGTCTTCCATCGTACATGGTCATCAGGATACCTTCAATAACCAATTCAGTGTTCAATCGGCTCTGTACAATCTTGATGGTATTGAGTAGTTTACCCAAACCTTCCAACGCAAAAAATTCAGCTTGTACGGGAATTACCACAGCGTCCGCAGCGGTGAGTGCATTCACGGTGATTAAACCAAGGGAGGGGGAACAATCAATGATTATAAAATCATACTCATTGCGTACAGCGTCAAGCATTGATTTTAGCACCGTTTCCCGGTTAGGGTGATTGATCATCTCTATCTCAGCTCCGACCAAGTCTATGTGTGAGGGGATCAGTTCCAGATTAGGAATTTCAGTTTTTAAGATCACATCACGGGCACGGGATTGGTTGACCATGCAGTCGTAAAGGCTCTGGGTGATATTATGCAAGTCAAAACCTACACCTGTAGTACTATTGGCTTGCGGATCGGCATCCACCAGCAGTGTTTTATACTCCAGTACGGCAAAACTTGCCGCCAGATTGATTGCCGTGGTGGTTTTTCCCACTCCTCCTTTCTGATTTGCTACTCCTATAATTCTTGCCATGTCCGCTGAACTTCCTTGGGTTGAGTTTGTTAGCTATAAAGATGATTGTTCCGGGTAAGACCGCAAAAATAAGTTTTGCCCACTAATTTTGCCGACCCTATGCGAAACGCCCCTTTTTGGTGGATTTTTCTGGCCATTTTATTGATTTTAGACTGGTATGTATTTCAAGCTATCCGTACAGTAACAGCTGGCTTGCCGGTTAGGAGCCGTCTAGTTTGGCATTCGATATACTGGAGTATAACGGTACTAAGTGTATTACTGGTTATTTTGCTTCCCTACTTTTTTTCTAAGCCTGGACCACATTATGCCCGCTCTATATTATTCGCATTGGTAGCGGGTATCTTTTTTGCGAAATTGATTGCCTCCTTATTTTTTTTAACCGACGATCTGCGAAGAGTGGTGCAGTGGCTGGGTTATCAGGTGTTACCTGGTAAAAAAACGCTGGAGTTTGACCAACCTGTGCTTTCACGCTCAGTATTTCTTAGTTGGGCTGGTTTGGTTGCCGGGGCTGGACTTTTTAGTGCTTTATCGTATGGTATCAACAACCGGTATCGTTACCAAGTCAGGAAATTAAAACTTGGCTTTTCCAACTTGCCTGCTGCTTTTGAAGGGTTAAAGATTGTTCAGCTATCTGACATACACGCTGGAAGTTTCACAGATCAAGCTGCTGTTGAAAGAGGTATTCAAATGGTGTTGGAGCAAAATCCAGATTTGATTTTATTCACTGGCGATCTTGTCAATAATCTGGCCAGCGAAATGGATATATACTGGTCTTTGTTTGCACAATTAAAGGCTCCTCTTGGGGTGTACTCTATTACGGGTAATCATGACTATGCAGATTATGTACAATGGGAATCGATAGATCAAAAAAGAGCCAATTTCGAGAAATTAAAATCTGTGCATGCCCGTATGGGCTGGAGATTGTTAATGAATGAGCATGAAATCCTCACAAGAGGCGGTAGTCAAATTGCAGTTATAGGCGTGGAGAATTGGAGTGCAAAAAGTCGATTTCCCAAATACGGAGACCTTAGTCGGGCATTTCAAGGCTGTGAGAATATTCCATTTTCAATATTGTTAAGTCATGATCCTTCACATTGGCGTGCCGAAGTGTTGGAGAAATATCCATCAGTGGCGCTGACACTTTCTGGTCATACACATGGAATGCAGTTTGGGTTTGAACTTCCAGGTGTTCAGTGGAGTCCTGTGCAATACGTATACAGCGAATGGGCTGGTTTGTATCAAAAAGCACAACAGGCGCTTTATGTAAACCGAGGGTTTGGTTTTATAGGATATCCAGGTCGCGTGGGTATTCTACCTGAGATTACAGTAATCGAGTTGTTTTCAAAAGATTAACATACGGTGGATAATATCCTGTCCAGGTGCAGCATTAGTAAAGGGTATATTTGTCTTCATATCAAAATCAACCTTATGCGTAAATTGTTATTAAGCTTATTGGTATTATTTTCCATACCTGTATTTGCCCAATTTCATGTGGGTGTAAAGGCTGGCGCCAATGTCACAAAGGTCGATGGTAAATCTTTTAAAGACGAGTTCAGGTCCGGGTATGCATTGGGTGGTTTTGCTGAAATTAAACTATCAAAAAAGTTATACCTACAACCCGAGTTATTAATCAACCAGTACAATACGCAACTTGATACAAGCTACAACAATCTAATTGGAAATGTTTTCAATGGGTTGACTAGTGTAAAGCTAGATTATTTGTCGGTCCCTATTTTATTGAATTATCGTCTTGGGGGTGGATTTATTAGCTTACAAGCAGGTCCTCAGTATGGAATTTTGATTGATAAGAACAACTCTCTTTTGCAGAATACTGGAAATGCATTTAGAAATGGTGAATTATCTATGTTAGGCGGTATACAAGTTAAGGCAGGTGCCTTTCGATTGAATGGAAGGTATTTTATTGGCCTTAGCGATATCAATGACCTCACTAATGATAGCAAATGGCGTAACCAGGGATTTCAGCTGTCTGTGGGGCTTACTTTCTTTTAATTCAACCAATTTTGTCAGTTTTGGCCCGGGGGCATGATTGTTGAAAGTTTATATTTCAGCAAACTGCCCCATTTTTGCGCCCAAATAGCAAGGCTGGGGTGACATCCTGCCATTAATAATTTTATGCAAGTGAATAAACTAATATTAGGACCTGAGGAGGAAATGGACTTTTTACCAATTATTCCATTGAATGAAGGAGGACAAGAAGATGGGCAGGAGCTTTCTGTTCCAGCCACTATACCCCTATTGCCTTTACGTAACACGGTGCTTTTTCCAGGTGTAGTCATTCCCATTACGGTGGGTAGAGATAAAAGTATCAAGGCTGTCCAGGATGCTTATAAGGCAGATAAGTTAATTGGTGTTGTAGCACAGAAGGATAGCAATATTGAGGATCCCGGCACTTCGGATTTAGTACAAATTGGCACCGTTGCCAAGATTGTGAAATTGATTAAGATGCCCGATGGAGGCACTACAATTATTATACAGGGGAAAGTACGTTTTCGTATTGATGCAATTACCGAGGAGGAGCCTTATTTCAAGGCTGCAATCACAACTTTACAGGATGAACAAGCGCCCGCCGATGAGGACTTCAATGCTTATGTGGCCAATATTAAAGAATTAGCGGCTCAGATCATTCAATTATCTCCTAATATTCCAACTGAAGCAGGTATCATCCTGCGCAATATTGAGAATCCTGCATTCCTCATTCATTTTGTATCCAGTAATCTCAATACCGATATTAAGGAGAAGCAGCAATTGTTGGAAACGGATCCACTTCGTCAGCGTGCAGATTTGTTGATGCAGTTATTACAAAAGGAACTCCAATTCGCTGAACTCAGAAACAAGGTTACTGCAAAAACACGCACAGAGTTGGACAAACAACAGCGTGAGTATTTCCTCCAGCAGCAGCTAAAAAGCATCAAAGAGGAATTAGGCGGAGATTCCAATGCGCAGGAGATACGTGAGATGCAAAAAAAGGCTGAACAGAAAAAGTGGCCTGAAGCTGCAAAACTTGCCTTCCAAAAAGGGGTTGAAAAATTAGAGCGAATGCACCCTAGTACACCAGATTACTCCGTGGTGTACAACCATCTTGATTTGATGTTGGATTTGCCTTGGGAATCTTATACAACGGACCATTACGATTTAAAAAAAGCGTTGGCAACACTTGATAAGGATCACTATGGCATGAAGCGCATTAAAGAGCGCATACTAGAACACCTGGCTGTTTTAAAATTAAAGGGGGATATGAAAAGTCCTATCCTCTGTTTTGTAGGACCTCCTGGTATTGGAAAAACTTCTCTAGGGAAAAGTATTGCCAATGCATTAGGGCGAAAATATGTTCGGCTTAGTTTAGGGGGTCTTCATGATGAGAGTGAAATCCGGGGGCATCGTAAAACATATATTGGTGCCATGCCAGGTCGAATTCTGCAGTCAGTTCGAAAAGTGCAGTCTTCAAACCCTGTAATGATTCTGGATGAAATCGATAAAATAGGAAATGATTTCCGCGGAGATCCCTCTTCTGCTTTGCTGGAAGTGTTGGATCCTGAACAGAACAGTAGCTTCTACGATAATTATTTGGAGCTTGAATACGATTTGAGTAAAGTACTTTTTATTGCAACGGCAAATAATTTGCAAGGGATTCAGCCTGCACTCAGAGATCGGTTGGAGATTATTGATTTGAGTGGATATGCTGTAGAGGAGAAGATTGAAATTGCCAAAAGGCATCTTATCCCAAAACAAAAAGAGCTTCACGGTTTAAAAAGTACCCCTATTCGTTTTACGGATAAGTTGATTGAACGAGTTATTCAGGATTATACACGCGAAAGTGGCGTGCGAGAGTTAGACCGACAAATTGCCTCCATCATGCGCTATGAGGCTAGAGAGTTAGTATTAAAAGAAAAGATTAAGCCCTCTGTCGGACCTGCATTGCTAGAAAAAATTTTGGGGAAGCCCCGTTACAGCAATGACTTGTATAAAACTGCCACCATACCAGGAGTAGCAGTTGGGCTTGCCTGGACTTATGTAGGTGGGGATATCCTGTTTATCGAAGCCAGTAGTTGCGAAGGAAAAGGGGAGTTGAAGCTGACAGGAAATCTGGGAAACGTGATGAAAGAAAGTGCAACTACTGCGTTAACGTATCTGCAGGCGAATGCAAAAAAGTATAAGATTGATCCTTTATTATTCACGCAACAAAACATTCACATCCATGTCCCTGAGGGTGCTGTGCCCAAAGATGGCCCCAGTGCTGGTATTACCATGATGACTGCCATTGCATCTGTACTCACAGGAAGAAAGGTGAAGTTTCATTTAGCAATGACTGGTGAGATTACATTACGTGGACAGGTATTACCAGTGGGCGGGATTAAAGAAAAAGTGTTGGCTGCCAAACGATCCGGAATCAAGGAGATTATACTTTGTGTGCAAAATGAAAAAGATGTACAGGAAATAGAACCCGCGTTTATTAAGGGTCTTCGTTTCCATTACGTAAAAACCATGGCACAAGTAATGGAAATTGCGTTGGTTTAAGTTCTAACCACTTCAATCATTCCTTCTCTCCAGCGAATAATACTATCGGGTATTCCCTCAGCCTCTTCCTCTTGACGCCAGTGTACTATGTAGTCAACACATTCTTTGATGGTTAAATTTATCAAATTGAATCGAGTTGGGAGAGCTTGTGTTGGGTAGTTAGCAGGTGTTGCTACAATTGGTCTGTGAAATCTCTTTATCAATTGCCGGCAGAAGGAGTCTTGACAGATTCTAATACCCACTGATCCATCTTCTGCAACCAATGGATCCGCGAGTCCAATAGCCCCTTGGTAAATTACCGTAGTAGGTCTGTCCGTTGTTGCCAGGTAGTCAAATACCTCCATGTCAGGTGCAGCTACATATTGCAAGATTTCTTGTTCCTCTGTTACCAGAACAGCCATGTCATTGTAGTCTGTTATTTTCTTTAACTCAATTATTTTTTGCACCGCAGTACTGTTTGTTGCATCACAACCTACACCCCACAGGGTGTCTGTGGGATATAATATCAAACCTCCCTCATTTAATACGGTCAGGCAAGCTTGTATGTCTTTTTCAAATTTGCTGTTCACGGCTTATTGAGAAATGAGTTCTTGATATACTTGCATCACTGCTTTTGCTGTTTGCATAGGTGTGAACTTTTGCGCATGTTGCCAACCCTGGTTAATATTATTTTCTACCCGTTCTTTATCATGAATTATTGAAAATAACTGCTCAGCGATCTCCAACGGTTGGTAGGGGTTGGCGTAAAAAGCGCCGGGGCCTCCCGCTTCAGGCAAACAGGAAACAGAAGAGGTTAATACAGGAATACGGCTACATAGTCCTTCCAGCACCGGAATTCCAAATCCCTCGAAGGTAGAGGGGTAGAGTAATGCTGTTGCATTTTGATATATAGCGGGAAAGTCAATTGCTGTTTTGAAGCAGGGGTCTTCTTTGAATTGGGGTTGATCAGAGAGAAAAATTACATCTTGCTCCAGTCCCTTTTCTAGAATAAATGTCTTTACTTTTTTCTTATAAGCTCCTCCGTCACCTATGATCACTAAGGGTAAACGGTCTTCTTTTTTTAAAAGAGTCAGTGCTTGGCAAACTGCTAATAGATTTTTTCTTTCAATGATGGATCCTACTGATAAAAAAAACTGCTCAGGTAGTTGGTATTTTATTCTTATTCTCTCTTTTTCTTCTTTATTAATCAGCGCGCTAAAGGAGGGATTACAACTTTGGTAACATACTCGAATTTTAGCAGGATCTGCGTTATAAAATTCAATTAAATCGCTTTTGGTTTGTTCACTGATAGCAATAACTCGGTCAGCATACTGTAGCGCATGTTTGAATTTAGCCCGATAAATTTTTCGGTCAGCCCATCGATACTGATTGGGATACCGCTCAAATATCAGATCGTGCATGGTAACAACGGAAGCGATATTTTTTTTGCTAAGCCCAATGGGTATTTCGTGACTTAATCCATGGTAAAGCTGCACACCTTGTGTTGCTAGTTGCGATACGCAAGTTTTTGTTCTCCATAAACCACTGAAAATACTGGTAAGTTGAGTGGTTGGCCTCAATTCATGAAGGTTGGGGCCAGTTATTGAAAAAGGAGAGGAGGATTTTGGATTCAACAAGTAATATTCATGAGACGGAAAATGCATCGCTAAGGAGTTGATCAGGGTTCTGCTATAATGACCAAGCCCTGTTCCATTATGAAAAGCTCTTTTTGCGTCGAAGGCTATTCGCATCTTTCAAAGATACGTTCGTCAAACCGAGTTACTTTGACTTGAATTCCTATTTTCGCGGCTATGGAACAATTGAAACAACAAATTCAGGCAGCTTGGTCAAACAGAGACTTGCTCAAGGAAACGGTTTATCAGGATGCTGTTCACGCTGTGATTGAGGAAGTAGACAAGGGCCGACTTCGCGTTGCCTCTCCTACGGAAGCGGGTTGGCAAGTAAATGAGTGGATTAAACAGGCCATTCTTTTATACTTTGCTATCCAACCTATGCAAACATGGGACCTGCCTCCTTTTACTTTTTACGATAAAATGTTGTTGAAGAAAGATTTCAAAGAGATCGGTGTGAGGGCTGTACCTCATGCCATTGCGCGCTATGGCGCCTATCTTGCTTCGCAAGTAGTCCTAATGCCTTCTTACGTAAATATTGGAGCCTACGTAGACCAGGGAACGATGGTCGATACTTGGGCTACTGTGGGAAGTTGTGCGCAGATCGGAAAAAATGTTCATTTAAGTGGAGGTGTAGGAATCGGGGGTGTGTTAGAGCCTTTGCAAGCTTCTCCTGTAATAATTGAAGATGGTTGTTTTATTGGAAGTCGCTGTATAGTGGTGGAAGGAGTAATTGTGGAGCGTGAAGCGGTATTAGGGGCAAATGTGGTATTGACGCAATCCACAAAGATTATTGATGTAACTGGTACTTCTCCTGTGGAATACAAAGGGCGTGTACCCGCACGAAGTGTAGTGATTCCGGGGACCTATACTAAAGAATTCAATGCGGGATCCTATGGTGTAAGTTGTGCATTGATTATCGGCCAACGAAAACCAAGCACTGATTTAAAGACCAGCTTAAATGATGCTTTACGTGACTTTAATGTAAGTGTATGATTTCTTAATACGTTGTTGGACATTTGAAGCGGTTGTCTTTGCGGGGATAAATTTTGAATCCCACTTGTAAGTTTTGTCCAAAGTAGGCGTCGTTATTATTTGGATTTCCCCTTGGTAATCCCGCTATATGCGGAGGTTGTCCACCCAATTCATAAAGTCCCTGATAGTATAATCGTTTTGCTCTTACTGCTTCTGCTGTTGAAAGATACGTGTCGAACAAAGCCGGGTCTGCATAATAATTTGCGCTGACATTATCAACCTGATCCGTAAATAGTTTACGATATACTATTTCTGTTCCAACGTACAAGGTTTCTGTTATGTAATAGCGAATCCCTATTCCACTCAACAAATTTGATTGTATCAATTGATAGGGTTTACTACCAGGGTATTCTGCAAAACCCTGCCCCTCCAGTCTTAACGGATGAAGTGCTACCCAAGTTCCATCGGTATCCTGTGCTTTTGGATTAAAACGAAAAAATCCGAGTCCTAAAAAACCATAGGGTTGTATCTGGTCAAATAGGGTAGCACGACGGGTAGGAATCATTCGAAAAGGGTAAACCTCGATACCAGCATAAAGCTCATCTAGTCTGGATCTGAAATGGAGGTTTCTGTTAAATCGGAAAATATCATTTGGGGTAACATTTGGGGAGTGTCTGTCGTTGGCAGATAATGTGCCATGGAAGTACCCGGCTCTCAGGCTGATCCAATTAACTGGGTAAAAATTTAGTTGACCACCAATTCCTACTCGGGTTTCCTGCCAATCAATATCCTTAAAAAACTGTGTTCCGGCACCCATATTTCCTCCCAGGTCTCCCAGGAAGAACAAGGGTCCGGTATTAAACCCCAATTCAATTTTTCTTAGGATTGATCTTTTTTCCTGTGCCAGTACTCCACCAAAATGTAGCCCAGCAAGAAACAAGCTCAGCAAAATTTTGAAAAGCTTCAAAAGGGTGATTTTTATATAAAACGGGACTTGGACTTGTTTAGTATCCCTTGAAAATCCGTAAGTTCAAATTTAACAAATACAATTTGCAATATGGGGGGCTATCTATTGTCCTGTAATTATTTAGCTACCCACTGAAAAGCAAAAATCTCCGTTCGTGTAAATTTAACACGAATCTAGGCTGGGTGTCAAGGCCTCGGATTACATTTGTACTCTTAAAACAACTTCCATGAAAAATTTCATTTCAACTCTATTTATTGCTTGCTTTTTATTTGCTTTTTCCACGAATAGTTTTGCACAAACAGTGGACGAAGTTATTGCCAGTCACGTAGCCGCAACTGGTGGTGCTGAAAACTGGAAAAAACTTCAGTCCATGAAAATAACTGGGCATATTGAAGTACAGGGAATTGAAATTCCGTTTACACAACAAGCCGTTCACAACAAGGGATACAGAGTGGATGCTGAGTTCCAGGGAATGCAGATCATTCAAATTACAAATCCAACAAAATCATGGGAGCAAATGCCTTTTGCCGGGAAGACTAATTTGGAGCCTTCCAGTGAGGACGAACACAAACAGCGTGTAGATCAACTCGATATCCAAAATGAATTTGTGGATTGGAAAGAGAAAGGTTCTTCCGTTGAATTATTAGGTAAGGATGAAGAAGACGGTAACGAATACTTTAAAGTACGTCTAACTACCAAAACTGGAAATTCTGCTATTCACTTTATTGATACTAAGACATTCCTGATCTACAAGACTAAGCGTACTGCTAAAATGCAAGGACAGGAAATGGAAATGGAGACTAAGTTGATGGACTACAAACTACTTTCTGTGGGTGTTAAGATTCCACACAAAACTGATCAAATGGGTCAGGTTTTGGTATTTGACAAAGTAGAAGCCAACGTAGCCATTCCAGAATCTACATTCGACGTAAAATAAATTAGTTATGCAATTTTCTCGTTTTGCGCAAACAGCACTGTTTGCAACACTACTCGTATGCGCTTTAGTGAACACCTCCTTAGTGGCGCAGGTAAAACTCTCTGAATTCAATTCATCCTATTTTCAAGCATTAGGGGCACGCAATTTAGGTCCCTCCACCATGAGTGGACGAATTACCTCTATTGTGGGGACAGTTCAAGAGGGGCAGGTCAATTTATTTGTTGGTACAGCAGGAGGAGGAATTTGGAAAAGCCTGAATGGGGGATATACGTTTACTCCTGTATTTGATAAATATTGTCAGTCGATTGGGGCATTGGCTTTAGATCCAAAATCTCCTCGTACTATTTATGCTGCTACTGGAGAGAGCAATATGCGTAATTCAGTTTCCATTGGAGATGGAATTTACAAATCAACGGATGCCGGTGCTAATTGGCAAAAACTAGGGCTTGACAGCACTGAGCACATCAGTAAAATTTTAATAAACCCCAATGACAATAAGCATTTGTTAGTTGCTGTGCCGGGTCCACTTTGGTCTTCCAGTAATCATCGCGGTTTATATGAGAGCAAGGACGCCGGAAAGACATGGAATAAAATTTTGTATGTAGATGAGAATACGGGTTGTGCGGATATTGCACAAAGTCCTCGTGATCCTAATATTATTTTTGCCAGCTTTTGGCAATTTAGAAGACAGCCTTTTTCATTTGTGTCTGGTGGAAAGGGAAGTGCGCTTTTTAAATCTATCGATGGTGGAAAAACGTGGAAGAAGCTTACTAATGGTTTGCCTGAGGGCGAATTGGGTCGTATTGTTATTTCCATCAATCCATCTAAGCCAGCAGAATTACTTTCTATTGTAGAAGCTAAAGTGCCTGGTTTGTATTTATCCGGCGATGAGGGGGAGACTTGGAAAAAATTAGCTTCCACGGATAATATTACGGCTCGACCTTTTTACTTCAGCACCTTGGAGTTTGATCCAAAAGATCCCAAGCGTGTGTATCGTCCCGCGTTTGATTTTCAGTATTCAACGGATGGAGGATATTCTTGGTCTGGAACACTTTTTTCTGATGTAGTGCCACATGCTGATCATCATGCATTATGGATCAACCCGGAAAACAATAGTCAACTCTATCTGGGTACCGATGGCGGTGTATATGTGAGTTATAACAAAGGACTTTCCTGGGCATTTCTCAATAACCTTCCTGTGGGTCAGTTTTATCATGTTAGTGTGAGTAAGGACGAACCCTTTAAAGTATATGGCGGTTTACAGGATAACGGGTCCTGGCAAGCCCCTAGTTCTTCCCCAGGTGGTGTCTCCAGTATTGACTGGGAGTTTTTAAATGGTGGGGATGGGTTTTGGGTTCAGCCTTCTCCCTTAAATTCTTCGATAGTTTTTGCAGAATCGCAAGGTGGAGAAATGAACCGCATTAATTTAAAGACAGGTCTTTCTTACGGAATCAAACCACAACGTAGAGAAGGGGAGGAAACACATCGCTGGAATTGGAATACACCCATTGTTACAGCTCCTGCAACCAAGCGGGCTACAGGATATAATTTATACACGGGTAATCAATATTTGTATAAATCAACAGATGAGGGTACTAACTGGCAACGTATTTCTCCTGATTTGACTACTAACGATAAGGATAAACAAAAAACGGAAAAGAGCGGCGGTATCACAGGTGATAATACTAGTGCAGAAAATCACTGTACTATTTTTACTGTTACACAAGATCCGCGCAATGAGGATATTATTTGGGTGGGTACTGATGATGGTAATGTGCAAAAGACAGTTGATGGAGGAAAAACGTGGAAAAACCTGGCAACAGGAATTTGGCAAGCGGGTGTTCCAAAAGGAGCTTGGATATCTTCCATTGAGATTTCAGCTGTCAACACCAATCAAGCGTTTATCACAGCAGAGAATCACATGTATGGCGATCATCAAACATATTTGGTGGAAACAGTTGATGGTGGAAAAACCTGGAAGCGTCATAACTCCAAAGAATTTACCGGCTTTGCGCACGTAATCAGACAAGATCCCGTTGAGCCAAACCTTCTTTTCCTGGGTACTGAAATGGGACTTTTCCTTTCCCTGGATGGTGGTCAAAATTGGATGCGTAGCAAGTACCAAAATGTGCCTTGGTATGCACTCGTAAGAGATTTAAAAATTTCTAATACTGGTGATTTAGCTATTGCCACACACGGGCGTGGTATTTATGTATTGGATAATCTAAGTTCATTACGTCGAATCATTAAAAATCCAATTGATAAAGACGTTGTGTTTTTTCCTGTTCAGCCCTTTGTGTATGATGTGCAGGCCCAAACGCCAGGTGCAAACGGAAATCTGGAAGGTTGGACAGTTGGAAGTAAAGCACAGTTGCCTGTGATGGAATATTTCTTAAAAGAAAAGTCCATGCAGGCAGTAAAAATTCAATTATTCGACTCCAAGGGAAATAAAATTCGTGATCTCAATGGATCTGGAAATAAGGGGTTGAATAAAGTATACTGGGGATTGGATCAAAATCCACCTAAGGTAGCGGTGGGAGGATTTACGGCAGGTTCAACTGTGTTATTCTCATCTGTTATTGGCCCACGTGCGCCAATAGGAACATACAAAGCAGTATTGCAAATTGGCGATGCTAAGTATGAGCAAGCTGTGCAGCTGGTTGAAAATCCACGTAAAGGATTTTCTGCACAAACCATTCAGACAATTCACAACCAGTCGATGCGTCTTTTCAAATTACATGAACAGCTATACTATTTAGTTGATTCGATGGATAAGCAAATTGCTGGTTTGAAAAAAAATGAGCAACGTACGGAAATTGAATCAAACAAATTGAAACAACTTGATAGCTTACGCGCTGAGATCATTGAAACGAACAGAAAAACTGTATTCTTTGATGAATTTAAATACCGCAGAAAACTTAGTGATGTGTATGTTGCTATTTGCACTGCACTAGAGCCTTTCTCTCCTTCAAAGATCGGTGCTATCGAGGTGTTGGAAAAAGAATTTGATACACTCCGAAAAGCGTATGCGGCAATTCGGTAATTAATTTAACTGGCTGAGGGCTCCGTCCCACAGCGCAACGCGAGAGGCTAGTGCTTTTTCAACAGCGGCACTGGCCTCTTGCCATTTTTGGGGATCATTGCCACAAAGTTCCTGTGTCATTTCCAGGGCTAATTGAGAGTGATGTCCTCCATCCACTTCAATGTGACGTTCTATATAATATTTTGTCAGATCAATGCTGTATTGGCTACCGGGTTCGATTTTATTGAGGATACTTAGAAACATATCTGGAATTAAATCCTCTCTTCCAAAGGTGAAAACAGCAGCCAGGATATGCGGTTGATTTTTTTCAATTAAATCAAAGGTGTGTTGTGCAAATCTCTTTGCTGCATCGGGCAATGAACTTGTAATGAGCGCTTGGTCAACAGGTTTGCCATTTTGCAATGATGCGATTAGCTCCTGAATGGGGGTTTTATTTGCCCCTGCCTGCTCCATCGCTTTAAGATAAAGTTCAAAATGGCTGATGCGGTTTCCTGCCTGATCCACATCTGATTCCTCTCCAGTTACAATTTCATTGATCAGGTAACGTGTGTTGGCTGAGCCAACGGGTAACCAAGGATTGGAAACACAGGTTAATTCACGTTGTAATGATTTAAGCAAGGACATGAAATCCCAAACCGCTACCACGTGGTGTTGCATAAAAACACGAATGGCTTCGATGGTATTGATGCGGGTGTAAAGCTCGTGCTGTACAATTTGCTGACGAAGCGGTTCTATTCGGGTGCGGAGGGTTTCGAGGTTCATGCTGTCAAAACAACCAAAGAAGATTGTTGTTCAACTAGGATAAAATTTTAATCCTATTGTTTATGAAAATTGATCTTTTAATCCCTAAAAGTTAAATTTTGGTTGATAAATACCAAATTCTCGTGATGCATCGAAAAGGTAAAGTCATATTTTGAAATAGCGGCGAACACTGATTTACTGGCTCCTTGCCGCATGTTATCGTGTATTTCAATAATTAGCATTTTAGTACGGGGAAGCCATTCTTCCACATTTTTTTCAAATACCTCTTTTTCGGACCCCTCTATATCCAGTTTAAGAACATCCAGCGTGGACCATCCCTGCTCCTTCATAATCGAGTGAATAGAAAAGGCGGGAAGACTATCCGGTGTATCCTCGGCAACCTCTGTTACCATAAATGAATTATCATAGGCTGCTTTATCAATGATGGCCAGCTGTTTATTATTGTTCCATATACCGCCTCTCTTGGCAATAACATTCGAAAACTTTTCGGTGTTTTTTAAAATCATTTTATAGTTCTCTTCACTTGGTTCAACGGCAACAATTTTTGCATTTGGAAAACGGTGCGCAAAGTATACGGAGGCAAGACCAATATTGGCGCCACCATCGAGCATTGTTGTAGGGGTGAAAGGGAATTTAAAATTGTATTGATCCTCAAGAAATACTTGTTTGAAAGTGTACTTGTCAGCAAACTTATCGCGGATGTAAATATCACTTTGGTAGCGGCTGGAACGATACCGGCCCGCTTTTTTAATGATTCTTTTAATAAAGAATCGAAGCCCGTCGTTTAGACCAAAAGCGCGTATTAAAGGAAGGAGACGTTTTGACATAGCTAACTTAATGGTGCTAATGTAACAATTAAATTATTCATCTTCTGCTCTTGCCCTAGTGAAGCTTTTTTCATAGTAATTTTATCTTCATATCAATTAGTCATGAAACTATTTCTAAAAGTAATTGGGGTGCTTGTTGGTTTGTTGCTGCTGATTTTATTACTTGTATGTGAAAGGGACAGGCCAGTAAAAGACCTAATTCCAATTTATGCAAACTCCTCCTCCCAATTCATGTCAATATTGGGGATGCAAGTTCACTACAGAGATCAAGGGGTGCAAACTGATTCAGTGCCTTTAATTTTATTACATGGTATGTCTTCTTCACTTAATACATGGGATAGTGTTGTATACCATTTAATACCTCATCGAAGAGTGATTTGCCTAGATTTACCTGGATTTGGATTGACCGGTCCTTCTCCTGAGAATACTTATAATTTTGACTATTACAATAAGTTTATTGATTCATTTACCCGGAAACTACAGCTTACTAAGTTTACATTAGTTGGCAATTCTATGGGGGGATCTATAGCATGGAATTATGCGTTATTTAATCCTGCTGTTGTTGATAAATTAGTTTTAATTGACGCCGCAGGTTACCCGAAAAGAGGGGAAAGTGGTTCACTCGGTTTTAAAATTGCCTCTACGCCAGTCATAAATAATGTCTTGCTTTTTGCTACTCCTAAAGCGCTGGTAAGAAAAAGTTTGGAAACAATTTATTTTGATCAATCTCGAGTGACTGATGCACAAGTAGAACGTTTTCATGATATGGCCATTCGTGAAGGTAACCGGGCGGCTGCGTTGCTGATCTTCAAGGGTTCATTTGGGACATCGCGGTTCAAAGGGAATATCAAGGAAATCAAGACGCCTACGCTTGTTCTGTGGGGAGAGAAGGATAATTTGATTAGTGTGGAAAATGCATACCAATTTAATAAGGATATAAAGGGAAGTATGCTTGAGATTTATCCTAATGTTGGCCATGTTCCTATGGAGGAGATTCCTGAGCGGGTTGCTAAGTCTATTATGAGTTTTATAAAAATTGCGAACTGAAATTTTCTTTTCTAACTTGTTATTAGTATTCTCTTTGTGGCTCACTCCTAGTTTATTTCAAGTACAGCAGCGGTTAGGGGATTGACCGCTATCCCGTCTTTTAAGTCAACTATTTCATTGGTAAATATATTGCGCGCCGTCTTGAATTTTCCAAGGATTTCCTCAAATCTTTTAGTCTCTACATTAGTGGATTTGTTATTCTTATTCATGATGACCATTATTGTTTTTTCGTGATTGTATCTGAAATACACGTAATGACCATCAAAAGGTGCAAAGTGGAGCAGTTTGCCATTTGCGAGCACTGGATTTTGCTTTCGCCAGTTCAATAGTTTTTTAACGTAATTCTGCATTTCTAGCTGCTTCTCATTTAAACCTGCACCCGTAAATGCATTGACTGTATCCTCCTTCCAGCCACCAGGAAAATCAGATCGAATAATGCCATCATTTTTGTGATGCGGCGAGTTGTCCATAAGGATTTCTGTTCCATAAAAAAGTTGTGGAATTCCACGAATGGTACAGATATAAGTTAATGCCATTTTAGTCAAATGGATATTCTGGTTCAATTGCATATATAATCGATCCATATCATGATTATCTGCCATCACTAGTATATGATTTGGATTTGGGTATGTAAAATCGCTTGCTATTGCTTCGTATAATTTAGAGAAAGCCGGCGGGTTTTTTTCTTCTACATTACTATTGAGAGACTGAATCAATGCGGTTTGTATCGGGAAATCCATTACAGTGGTTAAACAACTGGTATATCCGTCGTGATTTTGCTTGCCTTTTTGCCAATAAGATGTAATTAAGGGATTAGTACTCCACTCTTCTCCTACTAAACTGAGGTTAGGATATTCACTAATAATTCGACAGCTCCATTTTCTTAGAAACTCTTTATCGCTATAACCATAGGTGTCTTGCCGAATCCCACCGAGTTGAAGGGTTTCAATCCACCATATTGTATTCTGTATAAGATAATTGGCAACAAATTTATTTGTCCCATTCATATCTGGCATGGTTTTATCAAACCATCCCTTACTCCAGATCACCTTGTCGTAGTTCGATGCATGAATATCTTGATTAACTGTACGTTGGTGATTTGAAGCTGTATATGGGTGGGGAGGTGGAAAATTTAGCCAGTCTTTAAAGGGGAGATCATTCATCCACCAATAGAAACTGCCAGAGTGATTAAGAACTTCATCAAAAATCAATTTCATATCTCTTTTTCGCAGTTGAGCAGACAGTTCTTTGTACTCATCTAGCGTTCCATACCTAGGATCAACTTTGAAGTGATTGGTGATTGCATAACCGTGGTAGGAATAGGCAGGCATATCATTCTCCTTCATTGGAGTAGGCCAAATGGCGGTGAATCCCATTCTTTTCAAATAATCAAGATTATTGATGATTCCCCTAATATCTCCTCCATGTCTTCCTCCTGGAAGTGTTCGGTTGACCTTATTTTCTCTCATTCCTGGAATCACATCGTTGCTATAGTCGCCATTCGCAAAGCGATCAGGCATGAGTAGGCAAATAACATCTCCGGCATCAAACCCTTTGTATGCAGCTCCAGGGTACATTCTTTTGAGCAATGGGTAGCTGAAGCGTAAGCGCTCTTTACCGTTTTGATTAAATCGGATAATAAGATTTCCTGGTTTAGCAGTATTGGATATGATCAGATCAATAAAAAGATAGTTTTTACTATCTCCTTTTGCATAATGTTTAATAGTAACTCCGGGATAGGAAAGTTCCGGAACCATGGTGCCAATTTCATTTCCATTCACCAAGAGTTGCAGCTCTGGGTTAGTCATTCCTACCCACCAGTTCAATGGCTCTATATGTTGGATTTGTGCGATAACCTGAAAATTGTAACAAAGGGCAATTAAAAAGATGGCTATTCTAGTTCGCATATGGGTTGGTGTTAGCTTTGATAATGAAACAAAACAGGATTCAGGGAGGTGTTAATTACTTTTCCAATCTTAGCTCCCGGGCACCAGGTATTCCAATCGTTTACTTGGTTTTGATTTTCTGGTGATTTTAGTCGCATTTCCTTGTCCATATAAATTATGGTCATTACTTTTCTTGTTTGATTGGTACTATTGGCTCCAGCTCTATGAAATATCCAGCCACTATGAAAGCTAACCTCTCCTATATCAAATGGTTCAATTATGTGCTTGAAGTCAGTTACGCGTAGCTTTTTTTGTATAAGCTGTTCACTCTCATCGCTAATTTCTAATTCTCGACCTTCAGAAATTTGATGGCTCGCCGCACTAAACTCAAGAGGCCCCAGCTCAAGGGGTGTTGCTTGTAGTGGAATCCAGGCGGTTATCGTTTTGTCTGTCTCTAACGGCCAATAATATTGATCTGCATGCCAAGGTGTAATTCCACCACCTCCTTCCTTAAATAATGCCTGGTCATGATAGAGCCGGGCACCCGAAGTTTGCATAAGATCAGTTGCAATTTTTGCTAATCGCTTACTGAAGACCAGCTCTTTCACGAGATCGTCCTGTCTCCACAGATTAAATAGCTGAAGAAAGGCCTTTCCATATGTCGAGCGACTCTCTAAAGGAGTGGTCTGCGTGTTCATCTGCTCAACCCGCCGAGAGATTATCTCATTGAAATACGAAATAGTGGTTTCATCAAAAACCTGTTTTAGTTTTATGAACCGGTTCTTTTGATAAAAATCTATTTGCTCTTTCGTTAATAGATACGGCGTATTTAGTTCTTGTTGTAAAGAAAATGCTGCGACAGACATAACAGAAAGTTTGTCCTAAGTTATTGAATGTCCACAAAATGTCAGGATTGGATTGTGTTCGCTTCGCTCACACATCGCAACAAGTTGGTCTTACCCAAAGCCCCACACGCCTTTGGCGTGGGCGGTCGTTTTCCCTTGTTCGCTTTTGAAAGTAAGCTTTCAACGCTCACAATGAAAAACGCCCATCCAACTTCGTTAGAAAGGCATTTGTGCCCTTTGCTGTACTAAGTCCGAACGATTTAGGCGTAGGTATTACAATACTATCTATGTGAATGCTGTCTTCTTGATAAGTAGCGACACACTGCCTACTTATTATATGTTTCACTAAATCTGATATTCACATTCCCAAAGCTTGAAGAGGCGATTACGGACGTGGGCCCTTTACCATATTGTATTTTTTTTGTTGATTCTATATCTAACTCTTTGCCTTTGATGTTTAATTTTCCAAACCCGGTACTTAAATTCAATCGGCAAGAGCTTTCTGTATTTAAAAGCTTACAGTCCACATTGCCATACCCAGAGGATAAAAGAATAGATTCGTCTGCTTTTATTTCATAAGCCTTGATGTCGCCATATTTAGTAGAGACATCTAGCTTACCAACTACTTCGTTTAAAGTGATATCGCCGTAGCCGGACTGTAAATTGATATTTCCGCTTAGTGACTGTGCCTCGATATCACCATATTTTGTGTTTAGCTGAATCATCCCTCCTGAAAGTTGTTTGCCTGTTATATCTCCATAGCTGGAGTTAATGCTTACATTTATGTTTTCAGGTACAGCCAGCGATACGTTGCTTATTACTTTACCGTGCGAGACTCCCACAGTAATTACTTTATTTAATTCCACCATAATGATCAAGGTTGACCCCGACTTCTTGTAGGTTACCTTACTGCCTGGATTTTTTCCAGCATATATGCCTTTTATCTGGTAATTAT
>CAZNUR010000007.1:66489-74423 GCA_964576375.1 uncultured Chitinophaga sp. | reverse complement strand
TATTCATAACTGCCAGACCGATTTATTGCTTCAAAAGCATATTTTTCAGCCGATTTCCATTGGTTTTGCCTAAAGTAGTAGGCCGCAATTTCAAAACGGGCCTCTGCCGCCAATGCAGCTTTATTAAACTGCAACACTCTAAGTAAATGCTGCATAACACCGTCCTCGCTACCCTTCCCAATATTCATTTTTGCAGCAGCCAGCGCTTGCAAAGCCTGATCATCAGCTGTTTTATCTTTTTGTAGTAACAAAGAATCACCAAAACGACTTGCAGAGGTCCATTCTTTTTGGTGATAGTATGATCGTAATAACCCTCTATAAGCTTCCAAACGATCAGCTTGAGAAGGACTACTATTTAATAACTGTAAGTAGTATATTGTTGCAGCTGAATAATTTTTTAATTCAAAAAAAGTTATTCGCGCAGCAGATAAAGTTGCATCCTTAACGTAGCGCCCACCCGCATTTTGCGACACCAGCTCAAATTGATTGAGCGCATTGGCCCAATTTTTTTGCTGTTGATAACATACTCCTAGGAAAAATGAAGCATCCAACCAGTACCCCCCTTGAGGGTATTTTTCAAGATATTGCTTAAAAGCATCTATAGCTTTATCGAAATTTTTTTCATCATAAAATTGCTCTGCTGCAATGTACTGAAGAGAGTCTTCCACTTGGACTGAAACAGCAAACCCTTGTTTTTTTAAATAACTAGCATACTCAGACGATCTACCCAACTCTACATAAACAGATTTAAGGTCTTCCAATGCATCATTGGCCTCTGAGGAAGAGGGGTATTTTTCAATGAGTTGTTGAAACCTTTGTAAGGCCATCTCATTCTCATTAAGGTTATAATAGATTACGCCAAGTTTTAGGTAAGCGGCAGCTTGCAGAGATGAAGAAGCATTTTCCAACAACTGATCTAAAACCGGTATAGCCTCTCTAAAACGCTCCTCGGCCATGTAGGTATCTGCCAACGCCATTTTTGTCTCCGCTGCAAACTCACTGGCAGGGTATTTTTCTAGGAGCTGTTTCAATAAATTAATTTTTTCATTACTGTTAGTCACACCAGCAATAGAGGCAAGCTGAAAAAGTGCATAAGGCGAAACAGGAATATCCAAGTCGGCTATTTGTTGGTATCCAATACGAGCTAACTTGTATTGCTTAAGCATGAACTGGCAATCAGCCATTCGTAACCGGGCGTCTTGCTCTAATGAAGTATTGCCTGCGGATGGACCATAACGTACTTTTTCAAAATTAGAAAGGGCCAAATTGTATTGTTCAACTTGGTAATATGAGTATCCCAAATTGTAATAGGCGTGTATACGGGAAGCCTCCCCGTTAGTAGGGGCACCCAAGCTTACGTACTTACTATAATACATAATAGCATCTTCAAAATCGAGCTGCTTAAAACATATCTCTCCTAACCAAAAATGTATAACTGGCTGAAGCGCTGAGCTGGGTTGTTCTTTCAAAGCTTGTAGTAATAATTGACGAGACTTGTCTAGTTCGCCATCATAAAATAACTCTACCGCTCTGCCATAGCGAACAATGGGTAGAGAACGCGTAACTAATGGAGACGGCTGTTTCACTTGTTCTAGGACTTCCATTGCCCTTTTGAAATTGGCACTTGCAGCCAAAGAAGAAAATAATAGCTCTTTTGACTCTTCTAGGTAAGGTGATTCTATATTTTCTTTACTATACAGTTCAAAAACTTTTGCTGCTTCGCTAAACTGTCCCAACTCATAACTTAACTTTCCGTATAAAAAATAAGAAAGACTTTTTAACAGAACCTGCTTGTTGTTAAGAGATGAATACAGAAATGCGTTTTGCGCACCAACTCGATCCCCATTGCGCAGGCGTGATTCTGCCAATTGAAACATAGCATAATTAGCAAGTGAATCTTTTCCGGATGCGAGTAAACTAAAGCCATTGATTGCAGCCTCCAATCGGCCAACCCTTAGCTGGGTGTAGGCCAACTCATACTGATCTGTTCTATCCAAATTATTGGATAATGAGGCAAAGGCAGACAGATACGGCAATGCCCTTTCGTAGTCTTGTTGTGCAAAATAGGAGTGCCCAAGCAATTGCTTAAAAGGAGTAGATGGGTACAAGCTGTCGGTATACAAGGCGCGATTTCGCTCCAAATAGTCAATAGCCTCAGGAAAATTTCCCTGCTTGACCAGCACTTGGCCAATATGAAAAATAGCAAGCCGTTTATACAAAGGATGAGACTCTAATTGTTTGAAACACTCCATGGCTGCATCCCATTTGGTCTCACTCAGATTGATTAATCCACAATAATACTGAGCCGCCTGTTGAAACGGATTATTTGACAACTGACGAATGCTATTGAAAAGTGGGGCAGCCTCTCCAAAACGTTTTAGAGAGAATAGTGCATACGCTTGCCCAAACTGACTGGCAGATATTTCCTGGTTGGTCAAATGAAAAATTCCTCCCGCACGAAAATGTTCTAAGGCCTCTAACCATTGTTTAGTCTCAAAATAATAATTAGCCAATTCAATATGCATCCGATCTCGCCACATAGGGCTACTAGACTGTTTCAAGAATCGGAGGGCTTCTTCAACGGCTGCCGCCTCTTTATTTTGTAGCCGGCATGTAATTGAGAAAAAGGGGGACGTTTCGGAGTTTACAGAATAGCTTGAGCTGTTAAACTTTCCCTCATTGACCGATGAAAAAAGAAGACAGGAAAGATCTTTTCGACCCTGCTGATAAAAATGAAAGGCCCACTGAGCAGGTGTTTCCTGCTCAAGCAAAAGCAAAGTCCGTTGAGCCTGAGAGAATAAATTAATCAGAAGGAACCCAAGAAGCAAGAGTTGCCGCATAGCTAGGTCAATTAACGGACGAATATGAGTTTTATTTTTGCTGATGCCAAGGAATCGTTGCAAACAGATGTGGATAAGTAATGTATTAGGAGGGCTTTAACAAAAAATCACTAAGTTAGCCTTGCAAAAGATCTGGTCATGAAAAAACTATTTAGCACTCGTTACACAGAGAACAGCATTGCTTTTTCATTGTTGCTTTTACGGCTGGCACTTGGGATTTTAATGATCCCGCACGGTTTTAGCAAACTCACCAAATTTGCAACAGTGGTAAAAGACTTTCCTGACCCATTTCATCTTGGATCAACAGTTTCTTTATCCTTGGTAATATTTGCTGAATTCTTCTGTGCTGTTTTATTGGTAGCTGGCCTAATGACTCGTCTAGTGGTCATCCCTCTCGTAATTACCATGGGAGTGGCCGTTTTTATGATTCATAATAATGACTTTTTTGGGGAGGCTGAGCATGCCACTATTTACTTAGCAGGATATTTGGTGCTTCTTATAGCGGGTCCGGGGAAAGTTAGTATGGACCGTATGCTTGGTAATTGATTGAAACTTATCATTACCACATGCTCCCAAAATTTCCGGCTGGCACTCCTAAAAAAAATAGTTCGACATCCGTTTTAATTAGCCTACTTCTCTACCTTTTTGCAGGTTACTGGATGATTCCTGATCCTATTTTTCTTTTATTGCTAATCAGTATTTTGTTTTTACACGAAGCCGGGCATTGGCTAGCAATGCGATTTTACAATTACCAGGATACTTCCATTTTCTTCATCCCCTTTTTGGGGGCCATGGTAGCGGGATCAAAACGAAATTTATCTGAGTCGCAGTCAGCAATAATTATTCTTGCTGGTCCCTTGCCCGGATTTATACTGGGCTGGATATTACTCCAAATGGGCAGTAGCACACCACTCATGGCTACCCACTCCATCAGCCTTGTACAAATTGGATGGCTGCTAGTAATACTGAATGGCCTAAATCTAATACCAATCTATCCCTTGGATGGGGGACAATTACTAAACAGAGTTTACCTCGGTGAGGAAGGTAAACTGAGCAATGCCTTCATACTACTCTCCTGCTTGTTTGTAGCAACGATTGCACTCTATTTTTCCTACTACTTTCTCTTGGTCATTCCCCTGTGGGTAGGATGGAGACAAAAGCGAAATAAATACTATGAAGTAATTGAAAATAGAATTGAAGAAAAAAAAATTGACAATGATTTTGACTATGCTGAACTTCCTGATCAATCCTATTGGGAAATAAGAGAAATTTTGATTGACGAACACCCTTCGTTCCGAATGGTTAGTAAAGACAGGAACCAATACGACGAAAAAGAGTCTACCATTCAATACACAATAGAACATTTTTTAAAACGCTCCCTTGTGCAGGACTTGTCGGTAACCAAAAAAATTGGTTTAGCCCTTTTGTGGGCGATCCTGCTATTTACCTCCATACCGGTAATTTTGCAATTAATCAACTAGGACTAGTGAAAGAAATAATTGCATCAATCATTACTATCGGGGATGAATTACTGATTGGTCAAACAATCGATACGAACAGTGCTTTTATTGCGCAGCAGTTGAACAGCATTGGAATTAGAGTTGCAAAAAGAGTGGCTGTTGGAGACCAAGAAAGCGCCATTCGAAAGGCCCTGGATGACGAATCTGCTCATGCGGATGTAATTCTCCTTACCGGTGGGCTTGGCCCCACAGCCGATGATATTACAAAGCCCTTGCTATGTGATTATTTTGGAGGCCAATTGATTAGAGACCAGGCTACGCTGCAACACATAGAAAAGCTATTCAACGAGGTATATAAGCGGCCCGGCGCCCTACTACCCCGAAATCAAAAGCAAGCAGATGTGCCGGACAATTGTAAAATTCTTCATAATCCCAGGGGTACGGCACCTGGAATGCTATTTCAAAAAGAAAACCGGATTTACATTTCATTACCAGGGGTACCACAAGAGATGAAAGACATCATGTTGAGTGCTGTGATACCGTATTTACAAGAGAATTTAAAAACACCATTTATTTTTCACCGTACGCTGCTGACAGCTGGTATTGGCGAATCTGTGCTAGCAGAAAAACTTATCCAATTTGAAGAATCACTTCAAGATGAGCTTTCGCTTGCCTATCTACCTCAATATGGCATGGTCAAACTGCGGATCACCGCCAAAGGAGAAGACAAAATTGAGTTGAGTAGCGCAATTGACTCAAAATTTGAGGAATTGAAAAAAATAGTTGCTGAGCATTTGGTAACTGATAAAGATGAAAAACTGGAAGCAGTGGTTGGAAGACTACTTTCGGAAAGAAAAGCCACATTAAGTACCGCTGAAAGCTGTACCGGTGGGCTTATCGCAAGTATGATTACTTCATTACCCGGTTCATCCTTATATTTTAAAGGAAGTATCGTAGCCTATGCAAACCAAGCGAAGGAGCACCTATTAGAAGTGGAGCACTCCGTCCTACGCATGCATGGTGCAGTGAGTGAGCAAACGGTTCGTGAAATGGCAGCAGGAGCCTTAAAACAACTGGAATCTACCTTTTCGGTAGCAGTTTCAGGAATTATGGGACCAAGCGGGGGCTCCGCAGATAAGCCTGTAGGGACTGTATGGATTGCTGTTGCCCATGCTAAAAAAGTAGAATCCAAATGCATACAACTTGGTTTTGATCGAGCGCGAAATACACAACAAACCGCTATCGCTGCATTGAATATCTTACGACGGTTTATACTGGCTGAATCGTTGGATTAACAGCAAACTTGTACCTTTGCAGTTCGATTGCTGCATTTAAAACGTTACTATGGCAATAGTTGATTTGGTAATGCCCAAACTTGGCGAAAGTATAATGGAGGCTACAATTCTTAAGTGGCATAAACAACCAGGAGATACCGTAGCCCTAGATGAAACGGTTTTGGAAATTGCTACTGACAAGGTAGACAGCGAGGTACCCAGTACGGCGGCAGGAACAATTCAGGAAATATTATTCAAGGTAAACGAGGTTGTTCCTATTGGTACAGTAATTGCACGTATTCAAACTTCAGCAACACAACCTGTAGCAACAGCTGTGCCTTCTGCCCCCCAGCAACCAACCACAGCTCCCCTTTCATCAACAGCTAGCCAGTCAACAAGTTTCACAGGAGCTACTGTAAGCCAAAAAGCCATCACCATTGCTACTAACCGTTTTTACTCCCCTCTGGTGCTCAACATTGCAGCCAGCGAGGGTATATCAATGACCGAACTTGAGAAAATACCTGGCACAGGTGGTGAAGGGCGTGTAACAAAAAAAGATATTCTTCAGTACATAGCTTCCAGAACTCAACCGATTACTACTACCACTGAAGAGGTATCAAGTCCGCCAGCTCGAGTTCAGCCTGCAACCCCTGCAATTTCAAATCCAGTTCCAGTAACAAATGGAAATATAGAAATAATTGAGATGGATCGGATGCGAAAGCTAATTGCCGATCATATGGTGAAAAGCAAACAGATTAGTCCACATGTAACCAGTTTTACTGAGGCTGATGTAACAAACCTGGTATTATGGCGCGAAAAAGTGAAAAAAGATTTCGAGAAGAGAGAAGGAACCAAAATAACATACACCCCACTTTTTATTGAGGCAATTGTACGTTGTATAAAGAAGTTCCCCCTAATCAATAGCTCCCTTGATGGCACCAATATTATTCTCAAAAAGGATATCAATATTGGAATGGCAACGGCATTACCATCCGGCAACCTAATTGTGCCGGTAATTCGTAATGCAGATCAATATAACATGGTGGGACTTGCCAAGCAAGTCAATCAACTTGCTGACGCTGCTCGTCAAGGAAAACTGAGACCCGATGACACACAAAATGGAACATTTACACTCACCAATGTTGGAACCTTTGGATCATTAATGGGAACACCCATCATCAATCAACCACAGGTGGCAATTTTAGCAGTTGGAGCCATCAAAAAAAGGCCTGTGGTAGTTGAAACGCCAGCGGGTGACAGCATTGCTATTAGACACATGATGTACTTGAGCATGAGCTATGACCACCGCATTGTTGATGGCAGCTTGGGTGCAACTTTCCTCACGGCAGTTGCAAAAGAGTTAGAAAGTTTTGATGCCGAACGTCAACTCTAATCAACAAAATCTAGTCCCAAGTCCCTCCCTTTATTGATAGCAGGAATGCCCTCTGTGATCCAACGCGGAGGTCGCTCGCCCTTGAGAAGCCAATCAAAATATTGTTGTTGTCGAATCGAAATATCTTTTTGATTTTTTCTTTCTCGAAGATTATGGGCTTCCCCATTATAATTAAGCATCCAGACCTTCTTACCAAGTCTTCGCATTGCTGTAAATAATTCGATACCCTGGTACCATGGCACTGCCCCATCAGCATCATTTGCCATAATAACTAAGGGAGTAGTAATTTTTGGTACACTAAAAAGAGGAGAGTTTTTTAAATATAAATCCTGCCGCTCCCAAAGCGTGGCTCCAATTCTACTTTGCGTCATTTCATATTGAAATTGACGATTAACCCCGCTTTCCCACCGAATACCACCATATGCACTCGTCATATTTGCAACAGGAGCCCCGGCCCAGGCAGCTTTAAAAATAGTAGTCATGGTCACTAACTGCGCAACTTGAATACCACCCCAGCTTTGTCCCTGTATGCCAATATTAGCACCATCTACCCAAGGCTCGTTTGCGAGTTGTTTTGCCGCACTGACCACATAGTCGTAGCAACTTTTAGCTGGATAACCTATGGTGTAATGTATATCAGGACTTAGCACCACATATCCCCTGCTTACATAAAAAGAAATATTCAAACGACTTCCCGTAGGTGCGGGTGGAATGTAATTATGTAATGTGTTTGTATGTGTCTCATAAAAATAAAGCAACACGGGATACTTTTTAGTACGATCAAAATTTTCAGGCAGATAAAGTACTCCACTTGCCTGCATCCCATTCAATGCCTTCCAGCGGTAAAGAGTAGAGGTACCCCACCAATAATCTTTTTGCTGTGGATTTATTGAGGTTAATTTTAAAAAAGAAGCAGATGCATCCCATTTCCATACATGAAGGTCAGGCGATTGATCAAATCTTTCCT
>CAZNUR010000007.1:35822-66389 GCA_964576375.1 uncultured Chitinophaga sp. | reverse complement strand
GCAGATGCATCCCATTTCCATACATGAAGGTCAGGCGATTGATCAAATCTTTCCTTGGTAAATAATAGAGTGGCCGAGTTTTTTGACTTGAGCGGCTGACCATATGTAAATGCACCAGCTTCGCGGTAGCTCCAGCTCAGTTGTCCCTTACTTAGGGTTGAAATAGCAATTCCTGCCGACTTGTCTACTTGGTGTTGAAAACGCCAGCAACCAGTTGAGGATTCTAAAACATACTTCTCCTTTGAATCTAGTTTCACATACCGGTAGTTTTCTTTTTTTATCCTACCAAGCTTTGTAAAATTGACGGCTACTCTCTTTGCACCAATATCTACTTTCCAGGCATCATATCGATCATAAACCAATAGTGCCGTGTCCCCAGGCAACCATCCAGCTATCCCATAAGGCTCAGCTGGTCCAGGAGAGTCATGCTCCTCGTCGTAGAGCGGAAATGGAATGGAACGGGTAATTACCTGTGATTTACCTTCCTGCCAAGCTATGTACTGTTTCTGTGCATAATCATACCAAACCAAGGCAGTGCCATCTGGAGACACTGATAAGGAGTTGATCTCACCCGAAACGGCTTTCTTAATTAAAAGAGTATCCCCTGTTGAGAGCTCAATACGATAAATATCTTTTTGGGTCATCCCCGTCCATTGAAATGGAACTCTATGCCCCCAATCTGAAATTATGTACCCAAACTTTGTATCCCCATTCTCTGGAACAAGAATTGGAGACAACGCTGGAGTTTCCAACTGGACCACAGCCTCACTACTAAAATCATAAAGAGCTAAATAAGTTTTTTCAAGATCTCTCTTTAAATTAAACAATTGCTGGGTTTGTAGATAATCATCGTTGTAATGCCAAATATCCAGTTTAACCTGGTCAATTTCAGGCAAACTAGTATCTGCAGCTGCTCGTATAGGCGCTGCTCCAAAATAAAGCCTTTGGCCTGACTTACTAAAGCGGGGTTTTCCAAATTCGCTTACTGTATAACCCAATTTCATGCCCTGGGTATACCGATCAATCAACAGCCTGGATGAATCATTGTGCCCCTGGTAGTGATAAAGTTTATAATACTTAACCAATTCTTTTGGACGTGCCTCCCGCTCTGCAATAAAAACTAGTTGCTGCCCATCCGAAGAAAAAACAAAAGATCGAAAATCATTTCCTCCCCTGGCAATTGCTTTAATTGGGGTATTGGCCCCTGCCGATAAAAAAACTTGATTTGTACCCAAGGAATCCTTTGAATCTTTAAGTTGTTCGCCTGCTACAAACCATCCCTTATCCGCAACTTCATACTCGGTCACACGGGGAATCATCCTTTCCTCATTAGTGCTTAACTGAAGTAGCATTAATGGGGAGGCAATCTTTGTACTTTCTGCTAATTTTTCTGAGGGCTCCAAATGAACTGCTAATAAGCCCTCTTCCTCTGCGGGCATCTTGAAACTCCGCACCTGAGGTATTTTTCTTTTTTCTCCTACCCCAAATTCGAAAATGCAAACAGAATCCTTAGGGAAATCTTCAGGTTTTCTTTTTTTTATTCTTGCCTCTCGCAAAACGGAGTAGGAAGGCTTGATTCTAAAAACAAGGAATCGATTATTTGCACTTAATTGAGGTGAAACACCCCTAGGATATTTGACTTCCTGGTTAGAATTTAATGAACGTATAACAAGCGTTGGATCACCCTCCTGCACCTCTATTACATACACCACCCAACTGCCATCCTGGGTAATCAAACGCTCCCCTACTCTTTGCCAGGAGTCATATACAGAATGATCAAGTGGCTTTTTTTGTGCAGCTACTTCACCCAAAAGGCATATCCCTAGGAAAAGAAAAATGACAAGTTGCTTCATATATAGAATTAATATGGGAAAGTTACTTCAAACCATTCATTCCTTTGTTTGTTATACCCCCATAATTCTTTATGAAAAAGATTCTAGCACTCCTGCCATTGATTTGGTCCAGCCTTTTTGCCCTAGGACAGGGAATAGGCACTGTTTCCGGTATTGTAACAGACAAAAATTTACTTACAGCCTTACCTGGAACTACAATAAGCATCGAAGGAACTCCTCTTAAAGCTATCACGGATTCCGCTGGTAAATTTAGAATTACTGGCATTCCCCCAAAAACGTATACCCTTAAAATTTCTGCTGTTGGATACACAACGGCATTTCTATACAACCTTGTACTTACTTCCGGAAATGAAACGAACCTATCTATTCAACTAGAACCTCAAACTCAAACTTTAGAAGAGGTACAAGTCAAGAATAGAAAAACAGCCGTAGCTGCAAGTTTGGAAACACCACTGAGTGTTCAAAAATTGACAGCAGAGGAAATACGTAGCAATCCTGGAGGAAATTTTGATATTTCAAGAGTAATACAAGCACTTCCTGGAGTGGGAGGAACCAGCGGTAGTGTAGGCGGGTACAGAAATGATATCATCATACGCGGGGGCGCCCCTAACGAAAACGTATACTACCTAGACGGGATAGAGATACCAATTATCAACCACTTCGCTACACAAGGTAGCGGAGGGGGGCCCACAGGAATCTTAAACGTTAGCTTCATAGAGGAGGTTAAGCTGTCTACCTCTTCGTTTGATGCACGATATGATAATGCCCTGTCCTCTGTTTTTCAATTTAAGCAACGAAACGGAAACCCCAATCGGGTTCAAGGCAATCTTAGATTAAGTGCAACTGAGTTAGCCACTACTTTTGAAGGGCCGCTTTCCTCCAAGACTACTTTCTTAGCCTCTGCAAGGCGCTCATACTTGCAGCTACTTTTCAAAGCAATTGATTTGCCTATCCGGCCAAATTACTGGGACTTTCAAACTAAGATTACTCACCGGATCAATAAAAAACTAACCCTAACTTTCTTAGGACTAGGCGCAATCGATGATTTTAGCTTTGGGATACCCAGAGAAGCAACGCCTGAAAAACTCTATGTATTGGATGCTACTCCATCAATTAATCAATGGAATTATACTGTTGGCGCAAGTCTTCGAAAACAAATCAACAGAGGTTATTGGAATCTGGCATTAAGCAGAAGTATGCTTGATAACAGCATAGAGAAATTTGATGGAAATCAAAATGGAAATGAAACAAAACGCAGAACTGGAATTTTTTCACAGGAGATAGAGAATAAATTACGGTTTGATATAAATCGGAGCTACAATAACTTTAAAATATCCTATGGTGTAGTTGCCCAGTATGTGAAAAGCAATAACGACGCTTTTCAGCGGATTAGACAAGAGTTTAAAGATGGAAACGGTACAGTTATCCAACCAGCTGTAGTTGTGAAATATGCAAGCGCAATTGATTTCTGGAGAACAGGTGGCTTCTTACAAATTAGCAAAAGAGCACTGGCAAATCGACTTAGTGTCAGCGCCGGAGTAAGAACCGACTTAAATAGCTTCACTACCAACGGGAATAATCCGTTTAATACACTTTCAGGAAGATTTAATGTTTCGTATACATTGACCAACAAATTGACGCTTAATGCATCAATCGGAAATTACTTTAAAATAGCTCCTTACACCATTCTTAGCCACACTGATAATGCAGGAAAATTCACAAACAAAGATGCGGACTACACACAAAGCACTCACTACGTTGCAGGGATTGAATTTTTGCCTGCCCCTACCACACGTTTTACGTTAGAGGGATTCTATAAACAATATTCAAGGGTACCCATTTCAGTTCGAGATGGCATTTCACTAGCTAATCTGGGTGGAGACTTTGCCGTACTCGGAAATGAAGACGTTACGACTAATGGAACGGGTAATGCTGCAGGGCTTGAATTATTTTTTCAACAAAAACTTACCAAGCGCTTCTTTACTACACTCTCCTACACCTTATTTTACAGCCAATATAGTGGTGCAAATGGAAAACTGATAGCAAGTGCATGGGATAACCGCCACTTAGTTTCGTTTTTGGGTGGATACAAATTGAAGAGAAACTGGGAAATAGGACTAAAATTCAGATTGCAGGGAGGCGCACCATTTACCCCATTTGATGCGATAGCTTCTCAATTGAACTATTTAACACTAGGAACTGGCTTATTGGATTACAACCGATTAAATAGTCAGCGATTAGCTCCCTTTCATGCCAGCGATATACGTATAGACAAAAAATGGAACTTAAAGCAACTTACATTCAACCTGTTCCTGGATGTTACTAACTGGTATGTTGCCAAAAGCCCTGCTTTTCCACAGTATACCTTTCAGCGAAATCAATCAAATACAGCGTTTCTCACAACAGATGGACAACCCATAAAATTAAATGGAAGTAATGCCATCCCGTTTATTCTATCGAATGATGAAGGAACACCTATTCCAACGATAGGCTTTATCGTTGAATTTTAAACCGGAAATGTATTATCAAAGTATTTTTTCTTTCGCTGTAATTGGATAAAATGCAGTAGTAACGCGCCCATGATCAAACTAAATCCTATATAAAACCACTTATTTAATAATTGATCCTCTCGATAAACCACAAAAGCTAACAAAATCCCATAAACTGGTTCCAGATTGAAAGCTAAGTTTACGGTAAAAGCAGATAGCTTTTGCAGCGCTGCACCTGAAAGTTGAAACGCCCAAACCGAACAAATCCAAGATAATACAACCAACCAACCAGCATCAGACCAAGAAGGAACCCAGCGAACTTCACCCAGCAACATACCATAAAAGGGGACAAGGAACAGAACAAAAAGAAACCCAAAAGACTGCTGCCATACCAGCAAAGTCTCCACATTGGTTTTTTTAAGAATCTCTCGATTAAGAATTGGAAAAAGTGCTGCAAAGAGAGCAGAAATAACACCCAGCATAATTCCCCACTTATAGCGGGTATCAAAATGAAATATTAGATAAACCCCAAGTAGCGTAACCAAACCCAGAGAAAGTTCTGTAAAATTTAATCGCTTACGTAGCAATAGAGGCTCCAATAAAGCCGTAAAAAAACTAACCAAAGCAAAACATACCAGCGCAATAGATACGTTTGAGTATTTTATTGAACCATAAAAAGTCAACCAATGGGTAGCAGCAAAAATAGCAGCTAGCATAATTTTTGCTTGTAACGAACGAGGAATTTGACAAATAGCCTTTTTCCAACTAAAAAGCAACCACATGGTAATTGCAGTGAATAAAAGACGGTAACAAACAATCATTAGCTCGTTAAGAGTGATGAGCCGTCCTAGAATTCCGGTTAAACCTGCTAAGAGCACGGCTCCATGTAACTGTAAATAAGCTTTACGCATGATTTAGTTAATCGGTTGCGCTGAACTGTAATCTGTTGTGGATGCATATTTTCTAAGCCGCCAAACACCCAAGACTCCCTCCTTGATGATTCCTTTGTTCATCTTGGAATTTCCTTTAGTGCGATCTTGAAACACAATAGGAACTTCTTTGATGCGAAATCCTAATTGCCACGCTGCATATTTCATTTCAATCTGAAAAGCGTACCCAATAAATCGAATTCGATCTAGATTAATCCCAGCTAGAACACCTGCCCGATAACATACAAATCCAGCAGTAGGATCTTTCACACGCATCTTGGTAAGAAGTTGCGTATACAAAGAAGCCCCCTTTGATAGCATAATTCGGGAAAAAGGCCAATTAATAACTCCGCCTCCTTTAACATATCTGGAACCCACAGCAACATCAGCCTGTTCGTTAGTACAAGCATTATGCAATCGTATCAAATCGTTGGGGTTATGGGAAAAATCAGCATCCATCTCAAAAATGAAAGCATAATTTCTTTTTAGCGCCCATTTAAAACCATGTATATAAGCTGTACCAAGTCCGCCTTTCCCTTTGCGCTCCTCTAGGAATAAACGGTTGGGATAGGAAGTAGAGAGCTCCCTGACCAAAATAGCCGTTTGGTCAGGGGAAGAATCATCGACTACTAACACATGAAATTCTCCAGGAAGAGACAATACCGCCTCGAGGATGGAAGTAATATTCTCCCTTTCGTTATAAGTTGGTATGATTACGAGCTTATCCATTTTTTCGTAGCATCGCACGGGTATAAATCTCCGTGAGTTTATTCTTGGTATGCTGCGGGAAATCACCCTTCATCATCCAATCATAATATTGGGGCTCTGCTCGTAATACCTCCGCAACTGGTTTTCCTTTGAACTTCCCAAAATTGAAAACCTCTACCCCATTTTCCCAAACAAACCTTCTTGCAAAATCAATGATTGGTTCTTCACCAGTCACCTTTAAAATTGCATCGACAGAACTACCTAATGCAGGATACTTTTTTACCTGTGCCTCTAAAATTTCGACCGTAGCGCTTACATCAGCCTCAGCACTATGTGCATTCTCCAAGGATTTTTGACAATAGAATTGATAGGCAGCAGACAAAGTACGAGGCTCCATCTTATAAAATATTTGTTGCACATCAAGTAACCGACGCCCTTTCATATCAAACTCGATTTGAACACGGAGAAACTCCTCAACTAAAAGTGGAATATCAAATCGATTGGAATTATACCCTGCTAAATCGCAACCATCAAGCATTTGCTTTAATTCCTGAGCCACTTGGGCAAAAGAAGGTGCATCTTTAACCATCTCGTCAGTGATACCATGCACATCGCTTGAAGCCTTTGGAATAGGCATTCCAGGATTAATTAACTTTCGCTTCGAGATCCTGGTACCATCTGTAAGTACTTTAACAACTGCAATTTCAATGATTCGATCTGTGCCAAGATTGACACCAGTTGTTTCCAGATCAATGAAAGCCAATGGTTTGGTAAGCTGTAGCATAGGAGTAAAGGTAGGATTTAGATGAGTGATTCACCTTAAATTTATTCTTAAATCCCCCCGATGTCAAGAGTAAAGCACCAAATTTGCTAGTTTTGCTACCAAACTAAAAAGATGCGCGGTCTTATCCCAACACTACTGGGTCTATTAATTTTAATAGGGATTTTATCTTCTTGTGTAGCTCCTAGAGAGGGTTGCCCAATGAATGCCACCCCACGTACTAAATACAGGTAGGAATTGAGTTCAATCGTGTTGGGTCAATACCCCTGCGCATTAATGAAATTAACCAGAGAAGCCGTATTTTTTAACTTGAGCTTTCTTAGAATATTGTACCGATGCACTTCAACAGTTTTCAAAGAAATATCCAGGCTTCGTGCAATTTCCTTAGAGGAAAGACCCTCCTTAATTAATTGAACCACTTCTATTTCACGTTTTGAGAGCATGTTCATATCAGGATGGCCCCCATCATCATCCAGTTCTTGTTGCGCAACAATATTTTTTATTTCCTCGCAAATAAATTTATTGCCCGCATTGACTTCTAAAATTGCAGTAACAAATTCCTCCTTGGAAGAGTTTTTAGTTACATATCCTTTTGCCCCCATCTGGAACATACGTCGAGCATAAGCTGGAAGCGCATGCATAGAAATTGCCACAACACGAGCGTCAGGAGCATCACGAAGGATAATCTTTGTTGCATCGAACCCATTCACTGGCACCATATTGATGTCCATGAGGATGATGTCCGGATTTAACTTTTTTACGAAAACGACTGCTTGATCAACGTCACTGGTTTCTCCCACTACTTCAAAACGAGGATCAGCATTCAGAATGATCGACCAAGATTCACGAATTAATTTATGGTCATCAATCAATAGCAAGGTAATCTTGCCCATAGGATAAGATTTTCACAGGATTAAGGTATCTGCAATATACTGAAAAAAATGAATCAACATATCACTTATAGCAATGAAATTAACTACGATACGGTATTTAAGTTGAATCACTTATTTAAAAGCATAAAAATTTATTTACTTTACTAGATTGAAGCCTAACTAGCATAAACTATTAAGATGATGAATACCCTAATCATAGATGACGAATACGCTGGCAGGAACACTTTACTCACCCTTCTACGAAAGCATTGCGTAAAAGAGGTGAACGAAATATCTACCGCAGAAAATTTGGACGAGGCAAAGGTTTTATTAGAGACTAAAAACTACGAAGTTGTTTTTTTGGATATTCAACTAAAAAATAAATCAGGATTCGATCTAGTAAAATATATTCCAGCAACTAGTAAAATCATTTTTGTAACCGCTTATTCCGAATATGCAGTAAAAGCCATTAAAAATCGCGCATATGACTATATACTCAAGCCTGTCGATCCCGAAGAATTAAAATCTTCTATCAAACAATGCGTGCTTGCATTTCAGCAAATTAAAAAACAATACCTGACTATAAAAATTAAGGGCAGAAGCGTTCCCCTTGAACTAGCGAACATAGTTTATTTAAAAGCAAAAGGGCCGTATTCCGAAATACAAATAACCACTGGAAACATTTATTTGACTGCCCAAACATTAAAAACACTGGCACCTAAATTGAATGATTACTTTATACGCGTACACAAATCATTTATTGTAAATCGAAACTTTATAACAGAATTCAATCAAAAAGAGTTATTCTTAAATAAGCTATGCATTCCTCTTTCAAGAAATGGTCTGCTCTCTTTACAAGCATACTATGCTTCATAATCAGTAAAGACGTCCTGCTGGCCCAACCAGCAGATTTGGAACCCACCTTTACCGGGAAAAAAGGGCTTCCTTCTTCGTCCATCAATCAAATAACTAAGGATAAAGAAGGACGAATCTGGATTGCAACAGAGAATGGACTTTCGATTAAAAATGCAAATAATGCCAAACTTAAGCAACTAGAATCAGTATTCAGGGAGCCGGTTAAACAAATTGCCTTCACAGAAAATTTAATTTACTTGGCTCTAAGTAATAGAATGATCATAAAAGAAGTCAATTCGCTGCAAACAGTCAAGTCTATCCCTATCCCGGGTACAAGCGAAATAACACGGTTACGTGAGATAAATGAAAATATTTGGGTAATAACTACTACAGCGGTATACCGCATTGATAAACTCAAATTAACCCTATTGTGGAAAGCGGAACCCAGTAAAAGACCCATGGATGTAGCCTATTTTAAAAATAAAATATATTTAATCACCTACCCTCGCTCATCAATTTTGATGTTTAATGGAAAAACATTTCAAGAAACACCACTAACTAAACTTAATAACCCAGTTTATACTGAAAACTTTCTTACGCTTTTAGCAAAAGGAGATACCCTCATAATCGGGGGCGATCACATTTGTAACTTATTGATCATAAAAGATAAACCCGTTGTAAAGAGAATTAGACTAGATTATTCCTTTTATACCAATCCCGCCATCTGGGATTTAATTATGATTGGTAACAGAGTATTTTATGCAATTGGTAATACACATCAAGACGATCAAGGCGTAACAACAACCACGATAAATCAACCTATCAATTATTTTTCCAATCGATACTATACAAAATGTCTTTTTTATGATAGTACAAACGATTGTCTGTACATAGGAACAAAACACCATGGAGTATTTATACAAAAAAATATAAGTAAGTCATTTGAAATAGGGGACTTCATTGTAGCTGAAACAAATCAAAAAAATGAATTGTTCTGTTATAATAATTCAACTCTAAAAATAAATACTACGATTGATACAGGTAACAACAACCCTATTCTACTTTCAAAAACATATCCCAACAGTAGTCTTCGTAAAATTAAAACGATTGGTGATACATCATATATCATGTCTATTCAAAGAATAGATTATATAATCGACAAAAAAATTAAATCCATTCAAGACCTATCAAATAACTATAAAGTAGGAAGATTTTTCAACGACTGCTTCAGGCAAGGAAATGATATTTATTTCTTTAGCTATTACAATTCAGCTTGGCTGCTCGATTTAAATAAAAAGAAATACAATTCAATTGGCACTGACAATTTGATTCCAAAAGTAGAAAAAAGTGGAAATAAACTCATTTGCTTCAATGAGGGAAAAGGATTCAAAATCTATGATAATTTGGGCGAACACATTATTGAAAACAGTGAGGCAGCTTTAAGTAATGTTGACGACTTTACATGTTCTAACGATACAGTTTATGTTCTTTTAAATAATAAAATCAGCACCTATAAAATAAAGGGGTATAGTTTCCAATTTTTAAATACATTTAACATCGAAGAGATTATAAAGGATTTTAAAGCTAATTGGATCTTATGTTCACAAACCGCAGGCTTATACCTTATTAGTGATGACGCCCTAATTAAATGGGGCAACAATGGACAAATCCTACAATATCATTATCTAGGGAATCGTAGTGTAGCCAAGAAGCCATTTTTTGATATTTTCAATCGGCTACTAATTAGTGCTGGGGGAACTATTACCATCCTGGAGGAGAGGCAACTTGCCTCTCCTCCTACCCGCTCCAAGTATGAAATTGATATTCCAGAGCAATTGACAGAGCAATATAATGGAATTATAGAGATACATCACCCCAACTATTTTATTCAGAATCACAGCCTAAAGAAAGTGATTATTAAAACCCCCAGTCAAATCTTTTTTCAAAAATGGTTCACAGGATCTACGATAGAAATTCCATCAAATTTGAAAGCAGGCCGATATGAAATACTTCTTTCAGCCAATAATGAGCAGATTGCAAACCAATTTATAAAAATTACGGTGCCCCTTAGTAGAAACCCCCTGTTTTTCATAGGTATTGGAATTCTTGTCATTATTTTTCTTTTTTTGATTTTTAAATTAAAATATAATGAAAAAATTTATGCAAAGAGAATTGTAGATAATAAAATTGACATGTTGAATAAAAATCTAAACCCGCACTTTATATTCAACTCACTCAACCTTATCTACAATAATATACTTGCAGAAAACAAGGAAGCCGCACTGGGTGTTCTTCTTAAATTTTCAAAGCTCCAACGAAACTTTTTAGAAAGATCAAAAGAAAAGCACGTTACATTATCAACCGAATTGCTGTTTATTAAGTCCTATTTAGATATTGAATTTCTGCGCTATGCTAAAGACATTTCAGTAGAATATCAAGAAAATATTGACCCAGCAGTTAACCTAGAGGAAGTTAGCATACCGCCAAACATCTTGCAACCACTTATTGAAAATTCACTTAAATATGGAGCTATTGGTTATGAGGGGGCGGAGGAAAAAAATATCATCCTCGAAGTGATAAAAAAGGGGGATGGTGTTTTACTATCAATCGAAAACCCAAAGGACAAAAATCACTCCACCCAATCAACAGTAAATGGATTTGGCATGGGGCTTGCAATAGTAAATGAAAGAATAAAGCTCTATAATCAGGAAATGAACACAACTTATCAGCTTAGATATGGATTAGCTGCTACTAAATTCAAAATGGGCTATCGAGTTGAGATATACATAACATGAATTCATGCATCCGGGCTATCAGACTATTTTCAAAGAAATAAGTTTGTTTACTACTAAAATTTTGTAAACCTATCTTTGCCTGACAAAAATTCAACCTGGACATGCGAAAACCAATTTTAATAGGCGCATTATTGGCATCCTTTTTCAATGTTGCAGCGCAAATAGACTCAGCAGACACATTCGATTATAGCAAATTTGGCGACGCTGAGGGGGTTAAACGGTTTTGTAATCAGAAAGTAGTCAATCAAACTCCTACCCGTATAGTAAGCGTCGGATATGACCGACAGTCCTCCTTTGAGATGCCCTCTGTTCCAGTATCAGCCCTACTACCAGCCATGCAAAACTTTACTGTTAAAAACCTGTCGGTGTTAAGGGCACAAGTCAACATACCAGTTGTTTCAACGAATAAAGTTATATGGCAGGTTGGAGCCAATTATTGGGGAAGCAGATTCAACGTTGAAAATCCCGGGAGTAACTTATTTACAAAAACGCTACAGTCTCACTTTTTGGCCAGCGCTGGGCTAAACAGCACCCTATTCAAACCACTAAATGAAAAGAACTTTTTGATCATCCAGGCAAGCGCTGATGTAAATGGAGTATTTCACACCCTAAAGGATGTAAATAAAAATGCACTCACCTGGAGCGGAACCGTTGTATATGGTTGGAAAATTTCTGAAAACAACATGGTGGGTACAGGTATTGCCAGAACCTATCGTGCAGGAAGAATACTGCATGTACCTGTGTTCCTCTGGAATAAAACATTCAATGACAAATGGGGAATGGAATTGCTACTACCTGCCCGGGGTCACTTACGATATAACTTCTCCACTTCTAGCATGTTGCAAGTTGGCTTTGAACTAGAGGGAAATCAATTTTGGATGAATCTGGCTAATAGCCCAAAGGGAGAAATTTATTTACAAAGAGGAGAATTGAAACCCAGACTTATGTGGGATAGAAAGCTAGCAGGATTTATATGGTTCAATGCGCAGGCCGGTCTTCGGTATAATTGGCGCTTTGATGGCATGAACCAATACAATGGCAGCAAGGACAACCAACGCTACTTCATGAGTTCGCTGGGTAACCCTCTATATTTCTCTTTTAGTTTGAGTTTTGTATCGCCCTAAAAACCCCTGGTAGGTACATATTTATTTGGCAACCTGACGAGTCCAAGTATCTGTTCTTCCTATCAAGGATACACCAATAAAGCCTCTGACCTCAATTGTATTTTGGCTGGTCATTTTTATGGTACATGAATACGTGTTACCATTTTTGGGATCATAAATACTCCCCTCCTCCCAATTATTTTTTTCGGCGTAGCGAAAGCCCCACACGTTTACAAGTCCAAGAATAGGACGCGTGCGACTGCTCTCTTCCGGATGATTCTTGTCAATCTTTGGCTTTCCTGTTTCAGGGTCATTAGGCTCTTTTAACCACACAATTTTCCCTTGGTACTTCTCCCCATTTTTATAGATTCGGACCATTGCATTACCCTCACCTGTTTTCCATACGCCAACAATAGCATCAGGGCTATCTTGGACAGGCTTGAAAGAGGAACCTACTGTTAAAAACATAAACCCGGCTATCAGCAAAAACAAATAACGGCTGATGCTCTGAATGCTTGTCTTAACTTGAGTGATCATAGCAAAATTGTTAGTTTAATTGAAGAACAAATTTAATAAAGTGGAGGCGACCGGATTCGAACCGGTGTCCAAACATATTCGTCGAAAGCCTTCTACATGTTTATTCCAGCATTAATTGTCGGAGATAGACAGGAACTGGACGAACCAAACTACCCCGTAGTCGTAATTATCTTAGAAAAACAGCACGACCATCCCTTTTGCAAGAGACCTGCTTTTTGCAACCTGTTTTGTTTGTTGAGTCGGCGGCGGGGCGTGGTAACAGATAGACCGGCCCGGCGGCCCTAATGACTACCTAATCACTGATTAAGCAGCCATGGCATACTGAGTATTGCCATTTAGAGTCTCGTATTCAGATTAAACTGCTAATTACGCAACGCAGTACATGCTTATACTTTCAAAGAGCTATGCTGTCAAAACCAAACGCCCCCATTAGATATACAAAGCTCGTTTATTTACCCCAACCCAACCAGTCGTTGGCATTAGCGTAAATCATGAGGGAAAGTAACAGTACCATTCCCACTAGCTGAGCATACTCTAAAAACTTATCGCTAGGCTTACGCCCGCTTACAATCTCATACAAAGTAAACAGTACATGCCCCCCGTCCAATGCAGGTATCGGTAAGAGATTCATGAAGGCCAGTACAATAGAAAGAAAAGCAGTGATCCTCCAAAAGGCCTCCCAATCCCAAACAGAACCAGGAAAGATTGAACCCATAGACTTAAAACCGCCTACTCCTTTGTAAGCACCCGTATCAGGATCAAGAATCTTTTTAAACTGATCAATATAGTCTTGTAACTCAGTACCCGCTTTTTTGATTCCGCCGGGGATGGCCGCAAAGAATGAGAGCCGGTTTACTTCCAATTTTATCCAACCCAAACTATCCATTTGCTGATAATTATACCCGTATGCAAGAAAACCAATTTTTCCTTCTTCGCTTATTGGCATTTGCAACTCAACTTCTTTCCCATCTCTTTGCACTAACAGGTTAATCGTATCTCCCTTGTATGCAGGAAGTTGCTCTTGAAGTTGATCATAAAACTCAAATGGATTATTGTTAATGGCTAACATTTTGTCACCGGGTCTCAACCCTGCTTTAAATGCAGTACCCGTATCGGGGACAAAAAAAGCAATGGCTGGTCTACGTGCTTCCAGGAAGCCTCTACGATCCTTATTCCTGTTTTCTACTAATTGTCCAATGAGATCCTTATCTAAATTAATTGTGATCAATTCCTGACCACGCTGTAACTGTACTTGTTCACCTAGAATTAACTTACGACGTAGTTTTTCAAAATCATTGACCGGCTGGTTGTCTATTGATAAAATACGATCTCCATTTCGAATACCCATTTTGTAAAGGGTGCTATCAACTACATGTACCCCATACTTCATAGAGGACGTCGGAATCTTTTTATCACCCCAAATCATCAGAATAAAGGCATAAATCACAAAAGCTACCAGCACATTCATCACTACTCCCCCAACCATAATAATGAGTCGTTGCCAAGCAGGTTTACTTCTGAATTCCCATGGCTGAGCGGGTTTACTGAGCGCCTCCTTGTCCATACTCTCATCGATCATCCCGGCAATCTTGACATAGCCGCCCAGAGGAAGCCATCCCACCCCATACTCGGTTTCGCCTTTCTTCTTTTTGAATAAAGAAAACCAGGGATCAAAAAAGAGATAAAATTTTTCTACCCTACAGCCAAACCAACGGGCTGTAATGAAATGACCAAACTCATGTAGGATAACTAAAATCGAAAGAGAGAGTAAAAGTTGAGCAGCCTGGAGTCCCACTGCGGACCAGTCAATTGCAAGTAGTGTCATAAGGTTTAAAAACTGACATGCCGGAAATCAGTTATAGATTTATTTGATCAGCTGCAAAGTTACGCGCAGCCGCATCGCTTTCAAAATAATCCTCTAAGGTGGGTTGTTGAATAAAGGGTACCTGCTGCATAGTCTTCTCAATAATATTTGTCATATCTAAAAAATTGATACGATTTTTCAAAAACGCATAGACTACAATTTCATTGGCGGCGTTCATTATACAAGCAAGATTCCCTCCTTTCTCCAGAGCCTCCATGGCCAAGGCTAAATTTCTGAATGTTTTAACATCTGGGTCTTCAAAAGATAAATTACGAACGGATCTAAAATCATAGCGAGGAAATTGGTTTGCAATTCGCTGAGGAAATGCCATGGCATATTGTATAGGCAACTTCATATCGGGTAATCCCATTTGCGCCTTTATACTTCCATCCTGGAACTGTACCATACTATGAATAATACTCTGCGGATGAATTACCACCTGAATCTCACTAGGCTTTAAGTTGAAGAGCCAGCGAGCTTCTATCATTTCCAAGCCCTTGTTCATCAACGTTGCTGAGTCAATTGTAATTTTCGCGCCCATAGACCAATTAGGATGCTGCAAAGCATGTTCTCGCTTTACATTAACAAGGTAATTTGTCTTCTTCCCTAAAAAGGGTCCTCCCGAGGCTGTGAGTATTACTTTTTCAATTTTATTATGCACTTCGCCCACTAAACACTGAAAAATTGCTGAGTGCTCCGAATCAACAGGAATGATGGGAACTTTATTCTCAAAGGCCGTGCGCATCACAATATCTCCGGCTACTACCAATGTCTCCTTGTTTGCCAGGGCTATGCTTTTCCCATTGCGAATCGCTGCAAGAGTAGGTCGCAAACCAGCATATCCTACTATGGCAGCCAACATTTGATCGTAACAATCTAACGCAGCAACTTCTTCCAACGCTTTTTCCCCAGCAAAAACCTTAATACCGAGGGGATCTAATTCCTCTTTAACAATTGCATACTTTTTTTGATCCCCAATTACCACGATGTTGGGCTTGAACCGTCTAGCCTGTTCAATGAGTAATTGCTCATTTTGTTGAGCCGTAAGTACCTCGGCTGAAAACAAGGTTGGATTAGCTGCAATTACATCGAGGGCCTGCGTGCCAATGGAACCAGTTGAACCAAAAATTGCTATCCGCTTTTGGGGGAAAGGTTGCTGCATGTATGAAATCAATTATGTGAAGTATATGAAATTAAAATATCTGCAATAGCTCTATCATTGCTTAATCGAGGCACCTTGTTCTGCCCACCCAATTTACCGATGGAGCGCATGTAATTTATGAATCCCCCTTTGGGGACTACCCGAATTTGTAAAGGACTTAAAATAGACCCCGTGATAAGATCTTTATAGTATACGTTCTTCTGCTGTAAATGCAAATCCACACAACGCGCAAATGAATTCATATCATTGGGAAGCTGATCAAATTCAATAAACCATTCATGGCATGACTTTTCTTGATCCTTACTGACCCGAGGAGCCACTGTGAATTCCCTAACAGATACTGAAAACTCTTGACAGGCCTGCTGGAGACTGTATTCAACCTCCTCCCCAATTACATGTTCCCCAAAAGCTGAAATAAAATGCTTGGTTCGTCCCACTACAATCAATCGGTAAGGATCTACAGATACAAAACGAACTACATCTCCTATTTCATATCCCCATAAACCAGCATTGCTATTAATGATGAGGGAATAATTTTCGCCGACTTTTACTTCTGACAGGGAGAGTCTATTTGGATTTGGCTTTCCCACTTCAGCAGTCGGAATAAACTCAAAAAATATTCCACTATTTGTATTGAGCAATAAACCTTGTTGGTCCAATGTATCCTGAAAAGCGAAAAATCCTTCACTGGCAGGAAATAACTCAATGGTATCTACTTTTCGCCCTATACTTTCCATCAACTTTGTCCGATAAGGTTCAAAATTGACACCACCTTGTACCATTACACTAAAATTGGGAAAGAGTTCACCCACTGGTTTTCCACTTCTTGCAACTAATGCATCAAAATACATTTGCATCCAGGGAGGGATACCGCTGATCAACGTCATATTTTGGTTCAGCGTTTCCTCAACTATTTTTGAAAGTTTGAGTTCCCATTCCTCAATGCAGTTGGTCTCAAAAGAGGGAAGTTGATTGGAGCGCAAATAACTGGGCACGTGATGGTTCACAATTCCACTTAAACGCCCTGTTGGGATACCTCCCACTCTTTCAAGTTCTGGTGATCCGGACAGAAATATCAGCTTTCCATCCGCAAAACGTGTATTGCCGCTCTCCGCCATGTAACATAGAAGGGCATTTCGGGCTGTATTGATGTGATTGGGGATAGACTCTTTGGTGATGGGTATGTACTTGATACCACTTGTAGTTCCAGAGGTCTTGGCAAAATAAATGGGCTGCCCCTTCCATAATACGTTTTGGGCTCCCTGCTTAATTTTCTCGATCCATGGCCTCAAACCCTCGTAGTCTTGGATGGGAACAGACTCTCTAAAAGACTGATAATCATTTACATCAGATAATCTTACCGCCTTTCCAAATTGGGTTTTCTTGCCAGTCTCGATTAGCTGTAACAAAATTCGCTGCTGATCACCCAAGGCGGTACGCATCTCCCTGCGGATAGTCCGATGGACATAGGCTGCAAATGGCTTGGCGAAAAATGACTTTATCTTCATGAATCAGAAACGCTGGGAAACAGGCGCAAATTTAAGGATGGTAAATATAGTGAACCCTCAATCAAATACTCCGCCCTATTGGCTTTGAATGAGTTGTATTTTCCGTTTGCATATTCACCTTTTTCCCCTACCTTTGCCGTCCTAATTTTTAGTGTATGGTAGCTATTGTTAAAGTGGCCGGTCAGCAATTCAAGGTCGAAAAAGATCAAACGCTGTATGTTCCTCATGTAGAAGGTAACGCAGGCGACAAATTAAACCTTGAAGTATTGCTAGTAGACGCAAATGGTAAACTATCCATTGGCGCAAACAGCGGCTCTAAAGTTCAAGCTGAAATCCTTGATCAAGTGAAAGGTGATACTGTTATTGCCTACAAACAAAAAAGAAGAAAAGGATTTCATAAAAAGAAAGGTCATCGTACCGCTTACACTAAAATCAAAGTAGTAAGCATCGCTTAATTTTTATCATCCATTAAAAAAACACATCCATGGCACATAAGAAAGGTGAAGGTAGTGTAAAGAATAACCGCGACTCACAAAGCAAACGCTTAGGTGTAAAGATATTCGGTGGCCAACCTGCCATCTCTGGAAACATCATCGTACGTCAACGCGGTACGGTTTATCATCCTGGAAAAAATGTTGGTGTAGGTAGAGACTTCTCTCTGTTTGCATTAACGGATGGTGTTGTTGAATTCAAAAAAGGACGCAACAACAGAACATTTGTTTCCGTAGCACCAGCTGAAGCCTAAGAAACGATTCAGGCAGCTTTTAAAATTTCTTTAAAAAAATTTGGTTAGTAAAAAATTATGATTATTTTTACTAACGATAACCCATTTTCCTAACACCATTAAATTCAAAACAATGGCTACTAAGAAAAAAGCTGCTAAGAAAAAAGCTGCTCCAAAAAAGAAAGCCGCTAAGAAAAAAGCTGCTAAGAAGAAGAAGTAACACTTCTCTTCCAATTGATAGAAAGTCCTCCGAAATCGGGGGACTTTCTCATTTATACCCATCCGTTCATACCTTGCAATCATGGAAAACACCCAGCTTGCCGAACAACTGGATTTACTATCAAAACTATTGGACATCCATGGGGAGGACTCATTTAAATCAAAATCCTATGCGGCGGCGGCATTTACTATTGAAAAGCTACCCTACCCGCTATCAAACACCCCGCCTGAAAAATGGAAAACCATCCGAGGAATTGGCGTAAGCGTAGCTGGGGCTATAACACAGCTGTTGGAAACAGGGCAGCTAGCCCAACTTAATGAACTTCTTAAAAATACTCCCACTGGGGTAGTTGAAATGCTCCAAATAAAAGGAGTGGGTCCAAAAAAGATTAATACGATATGGAAAGAGATGGGGATTGAATCGATCGGAGAACTACTTTATGCCTGCCAGGAAAACAGGCTATTACACTTTAAAGGATTTGGAGAAAAAACACAACAATCGATTGAGGAATCAATTCGATTTATTCTCCAACACAAAGGACACTTTTTATTTGCAGAGGTTGAAGCACTACTCCCAACAATTGAAACTTTCTTACATCAACAGTTTGGGCAAGAAAATGTAGCTGTAACAGGAGACTTTAGAAGACAACTCCCAATACTACAGGAATTATCTTTTATTATCGTTTCTTCGAAAGATTCTATCAAAGAAAAATTTCGAACTGCTCAGCCGCCTGAATTATTGGACGAAACGGAAGAATCAGTTTGTTTCAAGCTCAAAAATGGGCTAGCGATTCGTCTTTACATATCCAGCAACCTTCCTCTTGACCTCTTGAGGACCTCCTGTACCCCCAACTTTCTGGAAGCTTTACTTGCCATCCCCGAGCAAGTGGATACTATTCTTTCCCCCACTTCAGCACCAGATGACTCATTTTTTATAAAAAGAAAAATCCCAGTAATTCCCGCTTCGAGAAGAGAATCAGAAAAACACCTTGGAAATACACATCCAACTATCCCCATTCAAATTGACTCAATTAAAGGTCTTATCCATTGCCATAGTAACTGGAGTGATGGCGCAAACACCATTGAAGAAATGGCTAATGCCTGTATTGAAAAAAAATGGGAATATATGGTCCTTAGCGATCACTCTGCCAGCGCTTTCTATGCTAATGGGCTTAAGGCAGATCGTGTAATGGCACAACACCAGCAAATTGACGAGCTGAACAAGAAATTGGCTCCTTTTAGGATTTTTAAATCGATAGAGTCAGATATTTTAAATGATGGTTCATTAGACTATGAACCAACAATGCTTTCATCCTTCGACCTCATTATTGCCTCGATTCACAGTAATCTGCGAATGTCAATAGAGAATGCTACCAACCGCTTATTGAAAGCAATTGAAAATCCATTTACAAGAATACTTGGACACCCCACTGGCCGCCTATTGTTAACCCGTGAGGGCTACCCGGTGGATCATAAAAAAATTATTGAAGCCTGTGCTGCAAATAAAGTAGCCATAGAGATTAATTCGCATCCGAGAAGGTTAGACTTGGATTGGAAATGGATTGACTATGCCTTGGAGAAGGGGGTGCTACTATCCATTAACCCCGATGCTCACTCAATTGTCGGCCTATCAGATACTCGATATGGAATTCTAGTTGCACAAAAAACCTTACTAACCCCGTCTACAAATCTTAGCAGTTTTAATAAAATTCAATTTGAGCAATGGTTAACTGACCAAAAAAGAAGTTAACTTTCTGGAATGATTCGGAGAAAAGTACTATTCTATTTTTGCTTCTACTTTCTTGCACTTGGGACAACCTGTTATGGACAGGATTTTATTGGAAAAACTGAATACTGGTGCAAGAAAAATAGTCCAGCTGGAGTTTTAAAGCCATCCCTTGAATTTAATAAAGATAAAATTTGCACAAGAGAGATCTATTATGCAGACCAAATGGCTACTTGTGAAAAAATTGTTGAACAGCTGACCAGGGATACTGCTCTTGGGTGGATCCGAATAAACGAAAATCAATGGGTCAGTAATTTTGCCAGTCAACTACTGGTTGAGATTCATGAGGTAAAAAAAGGATGTAGAACCCAATTGCTTCGAACAGAATGGACAAAAGAACTCTATAACCTATTACTACAAAAATGAATAAACTGCTGATATATTTTCTGACAAGCATTTTGCTAACATCATGTGCTCAAAAAACAGCCGAACCACTTACTGAAAATGAGGTTCATACTGTGATGGAGAAATTTGACCTTGGCTGGAAAACTAAAAACCCTGCCCTGGTGGACTCGGTACTTTCTCCTCATTACCTTTATTTCACTCAATCAGGCAAAACGTTTGATCGAGCCGCCCTAATTGCGACCGCTGGTTCGCAAATCTATACGTTACAAACAATGGAACGCGACAACCTCACCATTCAACTTGAGGGAAATACGGCAGTTGTAAATACCATTTGGAAAGGGAAAGGAATCTATCATGGAGAATCATTTGATGATAAGCAACGCTGTAGTGTCACTATTACAAAATGGAATGGTAAAGTTCAAATTTTAGCAGAGCATTGCACCCCCATACGATGAGCAAACAAATCCAGCCGCTTTTTTCAATTTCTTACCTTTACCCCATAATTTTTACAGCATGAAGCGCTTCATTAGTTCCACCCTACTAGTTATACTGATTACTTCAGCCACATACAGCCAAACCCCAGTAGAACGGCCAAAATTAGTTGTTGGCTTGATGCTTGATCAAATGCGCTGGGACTATTTATACCGTTACTATGATCGTTACAGTGAAAAAGGTGGATTTAAAAAAATATTAAAGGACGGAAACACCTGTGAAAACACCCTCATTCCGTATTCTCCCTCTGTCACAGCTTGCGGACACAGTGTAGTGTATACCGGCAGTGCTCCTGCAATTACTGGAATTACAGGAAATGCATGGTGGGATAAAGATCAAAATAGAACTGTTTATTGTACAGAGGATAAAAATGTAGCGACCGTTGGCAGCGGCTCATCTCAAGGAAAAATGAGTCCCAGGAACATGTTGGTCACTTCGATTGCTGACGAATTAAGGCTAGCCACAAACTTCAAAAGCAAAGTGATAGGAATTGCCATAAAGGATCGGGGGGCTATATTGCCAGCCGGACACAGTGCCAATGCAGCTTATTGGTATGACAACTCCGTAGGGAAATGGATTACCTCCACCTATTATATGCCCGCCTTACCCAACTGGGTAAATTCATTCAATGACCAAAAACTACCTGACCAGTACTATGAGAAAGGCTGGTCACTATTGTATGACAGCACCTCTTACACACAAAGTACCTCAGACAAAAAAACATACGAAGCCAAACCCTTTGGGGATGGCTTTCCCTATGATTTAAAAAAATTCATTGGAAAAGATTACAGCAAACTAAATACAACCTACTTGGGTAATGAACTGACCTTTGCATTTGCAAAGGCTGCAATAGAAAATGAGGACCTGGGTAAAGACGCCATACCGGACTTATTAGCAGTTAGTTTTTCCTCGCCAGATTATATCGGTCACAGCTTTGGACCCAATTCAATAGAGGCAGAGGATGCAATGCTTCGCTTTGATTTAGCATTAGGACAATTTTTAGAGTTGCTCGATCAAAAAATTGGCAAAAATCAATATACCCTCTTTCTGACGGCTGATCATGGCGCAGCCCATATTCCGGAGTTCATGCAAGAAAATAAGTTACCAGGTGGACGTGTTTTTACCAGTAAGCTTATGGACAAGCTCAATGCATCGCTGGAGAAAGTATATAAGATTAATAAGATCATAGTAAGTGACGACAACTATCAATATCATTTAAATCTGCATAAACTTGACTCAGCGGGTATACCGGTTACAGCAATCGCAGACTGGCTCAAAAAAGAATGTGCCCAGGAGCCGGGCATAGATCGTGTTTTCACTTTGACCGAAACAAATACTATTCCACTCCCCGAGACTATACGCAAGGCTATAAACCTAGGCTATCATCCACGCCGTAGCGGCGAGATACAAATTATTTTAAAACCTGGGTATATAGACGCCAGTGGAACAACGGGCACTACACACGGGCTTTGGAATCCCTATGACACACATATTCCTCTAGTTTGGTATGGATGGGGAATTAGAAAAGGCAAAACCCTTCGGGAAGCAAGTATGTCAGACATAGCTCCCACCCTTGCTTCTTTGCTACGCATTCAAATGCCCAGTGGAAACATAGGCACTGCGATACATGAGGTAATCAAATAAGCTTATTGGGGCAAGGCTTTGATAATTGCAGAGAATTCCTCTGCATTCAACGAGGCACCTCCTACCAAGCCCCCATCCACATCCTGACAAGCAAATATCTCGCTAGCATTATTTGATTTAACACTGCCTCCGTATAAAATAGGGACAACTGAGGCTACTGAACTCCCATAGTTCTCCTGTAAGTAATTTCTAATAGCAAGATGCATTTCCTGGGCTTGTGCTGCTGATGCAGTTTTGCCAGTCCCTATCGCCCAAATAGGTTCGTATGCAATGACAAGCTGGCTAACTTGTTCAGCAGTAAGTACAGCAAAAGAAGCGGCCAGCTGTTCTTTTACATATAGACCCGGATCTCCATTTTCTCGTATAGGCAACGGTTCTCCACAACAAAAAATAGGAGTTATAGAGCAACTAAAACAAAGCTTTAGTTTTTCAGCAATCTGAATAGGCGTTTCTTGCTGATATTCTCTTCGTTCGCTATGACCAAGAATACAATACCGAATACCCAGTGAGGCAAGCATACTGGCAGAAACCTCACCTGTGTAGGCGCCAGCCATCTGGTGATGACAATTCTGTGCTGCAATTGCAAAACCCCTTTGGGCCACCACCATACGAGAGGCCAATTCGAGGTATGGAAAAGGAACCGCTAAAATAACCTGATTACAATCAGCAATTTGAGTATTCAATAGCAAAAGTTGGTCAATCAACCCCTTTCCCTCTTCCCAACTTAAATTCATTTTCCAATTAGCTGCTGCAATTTTTTTTCGCATGAATGTTATGTTTAAGTGTTCGAATAAATTGTTTGTAGCATTTTTTCTTCCCAATCATCTACTACACACTTTTTTAATGCCTTCCATCGTCTGATGTCCTCCAGGACCTTTGGCCATTTATATCTAGTTATTCCATCCTGTCCCCAAGAAAAAGGAGGTATCAAGCGGGGAGACAATCCAGACTCTAACAGTACTGAACATGGTCCAATCAATGTGCCTGAGTTAATGGAGGTATTAATACTTGTTCTTACATAATCTCCCATCATCACCCCACACTTGATACCAACAGTTATTTCTCCGCCTGGAGTGGCAATTCGTATTGGCCCAGCATTGTTTTTGATATTTGAATTGGTAGTGCCCGCACCCAGATTGCACCATTCTCCTATTACCGCATCACCCAAATAACCATCGTGGGCTTTATTACTGTACCCTAAAAAAATACTATTCTTTATTTCCCCTCCTACCACACTTTGGGGTCCAATGGTGGTTGCTCCGTAAATTTTAGCCCCCATTTTAATACAAGCACCGTTGCATAGTGCAAGGGGACCTCGCACCATAGCACCCTCCATGACAGTAGCATTTGCGCCAATATAAACAGGTCCTTCAGTTGCATTAATAAAGGCTCCCTCTACCACTGCTCCTTTTTCAATAAAAACCTTGTTTGAACCCCACAGCTTATTGCTCTTGGAAATTGCAGCGCTTTTTCTTCCTTTAGTAATTAGCAAATAATCTGCTTTAATCTCTTCCGCATTGAATTGAAGTAAATCCCAAGGATATTTTACCAGGGATACTGAAGGCTCGAATTTTATAGAACGAGTAATAGCAATACGCTGCTTACTGTCTAGTTGTTTAATTGTGATACAGTAGGCAAGCGGACCTCCTTGTTGATCTAGCAGACAATCTCCCGGTACCATTTTTTTAATTGCCCCCACCAATGCCGGTGTTGGCAAAACATTTGCATGCAATAAAATCCAGGAATCACCTTTTTTGATATGTTGAAATTGTACGCTGGCAGAATGATCTTTATAATCGTCTCTTGCTTTATCCAGTGAGGGCAACTTTAAATGGCGCTCCCACTTTTCACGAATGGTCAAGATCCCAACTCTTATATCTTGCATTTGGCGAGTTAATGAAAAGGGATACAGCAAAGAGGGCTGACAAAACTCGTCGGTAAAAATGATATACTTATTGGCCACAGGGGTAAAAATAATGAGAATGCAGGTAGGCTAGAAAAGGAAATAAAAAACGCCCCACAAAAGCAGGGCGTTATTAATACTTACTAATACAAGCTTATTTTTTGGCGGCGTACTTCTTCTTAAACTTATCAATACGACCTGCCGTATCTACCAACATATTTTTACCAGTAAAGAACGGATGTGAAGTATTAGAAATCTCCAATTTGATTAGAGGATACTCATTTCCGTCTTCCCATTTAACCGTTTCCTTTGAAGCGGCTGTAGAGCGACTCAAAAAAGTATGACCGTTACTCATGTCTTTGAAAACTACCAAGCGATAGCTTTCTGGATGGATTCCTTGTTTCATAAAACTATGATTTTTAAGGCCTTACGGATTTTGCCGTAAGATGAATTAATTGTGGGATGCAAATTTACGAGGTATAGCCAGAATAGCCAAATCAATCCCTCATATTCACATACTGTAATGGAATGCCAAGATTGGAGGTTCTACAAAGTTGAATAACCGCCTGTAAATCGTCTATTTTCTTACCAGTTACTCTTACCAAATCGTCTTGTATCGAGGCTTGCACCTTCAAACCAGCATCCTTGACCAGTTTCACCACCTTCTTGGCATCATCCTGGGCCAGGCCATTTTTTACCTTGACCTCTTTTCTCCACACCTTGCCACTTTGTGCCCCCTCTTTGGAGAGATCAAAGGCCTCAGGTACTATACCCTGCTTGTTGGCACGGCTTACTAACACATCAATTAATTGGCGCATTTTCATATCATCTTCAGCCTCTAATTTCAATTGAAAAGTCTTTTTATCCAATTCAATCAACACATGTGAGCCCTTAAAGTCAAAGCGATTTGATATTTCGCGGGTGGTAACATTAACGGCATTATCCAATGCCTGTAGTTCTACTTTACTAACTATGTCAAATGATGGCATACCCTGATTTTATAGCAAAGATAACTGACCGATTGCTAACTTGCGGTTATGCAAAATTTGATAATTGATTTTAGATCAGATACAGTAACAAAGCCAACAGTAGGCATGCGGGAGGCCATGCAAAATGCTGCAGTCGGAGACGACGTTTTTGGCGAAGATCCATCGATCAACACCTTAGAGAGAAAAACAGCAGAGCTATTTGGTATGCAAGCAGCACTGTATTGCCCGTCCGGAACCATGACCAACCAAATTGCAATCAAATGCCATACACAACCTGGAGATGAAATTATATGCGATGAAAATTCGCATATCTACCAATATGAGGGAGGCGGCATTGCATTTAATTCTCTATGCTCGGTAAAGCTCTTGACCGGCAACTACGGACGTATCACTGCGAAGCAAATTGAAAATGCAGTGCAACCGGACGATGTACATCGTCCGATCAGTAGGTTGGTTTCGCTGGAAAATACAAGTAATCGTGGTGGAGGAAGTTGTTATGACTTTACTGAAATACAGGCTATTCGAACCGTTTGTAATAAACATCAACTAGGTCTTCACCTCGACGGAGCAAGACTTTGGAACGCGCTGATTGCAAAGAATGAATCAGCAATTCAATATGGTCAAGTATTTGACAGCATATCGGTTTGCTTGAGTAAAAGTCTGGGATGTCCCGTGGGAAGTGTTTTAGTAGGAAGTGCCAGTTTCATTAAAAAAGCCAGAAGAATTCGCAAGGTATTTGGAGGGGGTATGCGACAAGCTGGATTTCTGGCAGCAGCCGGTATTTATGCCTTGGATCATCATATAGAACGCTTGAAAATTGATCATCTGCACGCAAAGGCACTTGAATCTACTCTTTCAACACTCCCCTATGTGAAAATGGTTTTACCCGTCGAAACAAATATTGTAATTTTTGAATTGAAAGATGGATTGTCCGCACCCCAAATGGTAAATCAGCTAAAGGAGAGAGATATACTTGCTTACGCCATTGCCCCCAACAGGGTCCGGCTTGTCACCCACTTAGATATTACATCACAAATGATTGAAAAAACAGCTGAGGAATTAAAAAAAGTAAATTATGCTTCCGGCAATTAACCCTACGCATACTACTGCTTGGAAAAAATTAAAAGAACACTATAAAGAAATCAAGGAAATTTCTTTGCAGGAATTATTTGATAAAGATCCAAAACGTTTTGATAAGTTCTCTTGCTGCACTAAAGATTTAGTGTTGGATTACTCAAAGAACAGAATCAATCAAAAAACAGTAGACCTACTAGTTGAATTAGCTAAGGAATGTCAATTGGAAAAATGCAGGTCACTGTTTTTTTCAGGAGCGGCCATCAATGCAACAGAGCAGAGAGCTGTCTTGCATACTGCACTACGAAACTTTAGCAATCAGCCAGTTTTTGTTGAGGGAGAGAATGTAATGCCGGCGATAAAAAAGGTACTACGCCAAATGAAAGATTTCACCGCGCGTATTCACCAAGGCAAACACAGGGGCTATACGGGAAAGAGAATTAGATACATAGTAAATATTGGCATTGGAGGCAGTGACTTAGGACCGCTAATGGTTACTGAGGCTTTAAAGCCTTATTGGAAAAAAGGAATTGAAACTTTTTTTGTCTCCAATGTAGACGGAAGCCATATTGCAGAAACACTAAAGAAGGTAAATCCAGCCGAGACCCTTTTTTTAATTGCCTCAAAAACATTTACCACACAGGAGACCATGACCAATGCTTACACAGCACGTGAATGGTTTTTAAAAAGCGCTAAAAAAGAAAGCTATATAGCTAAACATTTTGTAGCGTTGAGCACTAACGAACAGGAAGTACGTCGGTTTGGAATTGACAGTAAAAACATGTTTGCTTTTTGGGACTGGGTGGGCGGCCGGTATTCCCTTTGGAGTGCCATCGGTCTTTCCATCTCGCTTACCATAGGGTTTGAAGCCTTTAATGAGTTATTGAAAGGGGCCCACTATATGGACAAGCATTTCAAAGAAACTCCTTTAAAAGATAATATTCCCGTATTAATGGCATTACTGGGCATCTGGTATACCAATTTCTTTGGAGCACAAACAGAAGCTATTCTACCCTATGATCAATACTTACACCGATTCCCAGCCTATTTCCAGCAGGGAAATATGGAAAGTAATGGAAAGCAAATAGATCGTAGTGGCAATCCAGTCAGGTACGCCACAGGTCCCATTATTTGGGGCGAACCCGGAACAAATGGCCAACATGCCTTTTATCAACTAATTCACCAAGGAACACCATTGATTCCCTGTGACTTCATTGCTGCAGCACAATCTCACAACCCAATTGGAGATCATCATAAAAAACTGATGAGTAATTTCTTTGCCCAAACTGAAGCCCTTTTGCATGGAAAGACTAGATCCCAAGTAAAAGAGGAATTAAGGAAACAAGGAATGACCCCCCAAGCAATTAAAAAACTAATCCCTTTTAAAGTTTTTGAAGGAAACAAACCCACTAATTCAATCCTTCTAAAAAAATTAACCCCCTTTGCACTGGGAGAATTAATTGCCCTATATGAACACAAGATTTTTACCCAAGGGATAATTTGGAACATTTACAGTTTTGATCAATGGGGTGTTGAGCTTGGCAAACAATTAGCCAATAAAATATTACCCGAGCTTTTAGACAATTCAATTATCAAAAGCCATGATTCATCAACAAATGGCTTGATTAACACATATAAAAAAATGCGTTAGTTATTCCAGGATTGAGTGGGCTGATTTCGGTACAATTCAACAATCAAGTGTATTCGTTTGCTCTTGGCATAAAAAAAGTCCCTGGTTTCCCAGGGACTTTTAATTTTTGGTTTATTTCTTATCAGGCTTACTGGACAAGTACCAAACCAGAGACAATCTTTCCGCTATACTCATGTGCAACCTTAACAACGTAGGTTCCACGAGCTGCACCACTTAGATCCACATCCATTCTCAAGTAAGGAGAAGAAGTGTATGTGAGATCAAAAGTTTTGCTAGCCACTAATTGACCTGCAGCATTGAATACGGAGATAATTCTCTTTTCGTTCATATCACCAGCATGGTAATAACGAACCTGGAAGGCGCCAGCAGTTGGGTTCGGATAAATCCATAGTTTATCAGAAGCCTCCGCGCCTATTGTTAATACGTTAGATCTATTTACACAACCATTCACATCGCGAACAGTCGCTTGATAATTACCTAATCCGTCAATGTTAACTACCTGAGTATTTGAAGTACCACCGATAGTAGCACCATTCAGAGACCAGCTCCACGTAGAGGCAGCTGGAGAACTGCTTCCCGTAATAGTTGTAGTCTTACCAGGAGTCAGATTAACAGTTGGTGATGCAAGTGTAATGGAAGGAAGAGCATTCACTACAAGGGTAGTGCTACCAGAAGATGCTATTGCACATGAACCAGAACGAGAGAGGATGCGATAGCGCAGTCCATTCATCGCCTGTGTAGTAGAAGATACCGTCAACACCGCACTTGTAGCGTTAGCTACGTTTGTCCATGTTACGCCACCATCTGCACTTTGTTGCCATTGATAAATTGGGGCAGCATTTGTAGCAGGAATGGCATCGTGTGTAGCAGTGATAGTAAATCCATTTCCTACGCATGTAGCAACTGTAGCAGGAACAGATAAGTTATTGATAGGCAGACCAACACTCACAGGTACTTGAGCAGGAGCAGAAGTACATGGAGAGATAGTTGAGTTGAAGAATACAGAGTAAGTAGTATTTACGTTAGGACGAACAAAGATTGTATCCTCACGAGTTCCGTTGTATGGCACTAAACCAGCAGCGTCAAGGAACATAGTACCCGCTTCAGCAGGAGTAGCTGTCCAAACGCCCTCACCATAACTAGGAATAACATACGTCAAATCAATAGACCAAGCTGTAAGTGTACCCACATCACCAGCATAGCTATCGCGTAAAGCTAGCGTATAGGTTCCGGCAGCAGGTCCGTATAGTGCTGCCCAGCTAGTAGTAGTAACGGGCATTCCAGAAGTTGACGCATCAGCTGCACCGGCACGATCTGCGCGGAATGTTCCAGTAAATGGAGAAACCGCAGATGATAGAGCAGCTGTACCAGCCGAACTGATTACAGTGTTAACCATACCCAATCCAGGACCCCAACCGGTGTTACTGATGTAGTAGTCAAGATTTAATACTTGTCCGTTTGGAGTGCGTAAAGCGATGGCAACGTCACCAGGCCATGTGTGGTTAGGAATACTGAAACGAACAGCAATTCCGGTAATAGTTGCTCCAGCAGGTAAACCACCTACAGTAAGGTTACTGCTAGTACCAGCTGCGTTTGCATCAGGAATAGCCTTAGGAACATCTGTAGATGTGAAAGTAGCAGTAATCGGAGCAGAAGTAGAAGCAAAGTTTGTGATAGTCAAACGCTGTAAATCACCACGGCAAATGGTAGCAGAAGCCGGACTGACGTTTGTCTGAACAGGGTTAACTGTGAAAGTAGCTGAGTTACTTGGAGTAACACCAGTACAAGGACCACGAAGAATACTTCTGATCTCATATCCATTCCAAGTAGTTGGAACGTTGGTAAGTGTTAGCGTTGATGTAGTAGCACCACTTACAATACCGCCATTCGGCAACTCTTGCCAAGCAGCAGTGGGGCTAGTTCTGAACTGCCATGTAAATGCTGGAACTGATCCAGAAGCAGCAACAGTGAATGTTGCATTACCACCACAGGTTATTGTAGTATTGGCAGGTTGTGTTGTAAATGCATTCTGTACGCAAGGCTGAATGTTAACAGTATAATCTTCAACCTGACCATAAGTAGAGTTGCCACAAGGAGTAGTGTTAGCACCAAGTGAAGCATCATACATACGAACACGCATACGAGTTGCACCAAGAGTAGCTGCCCCTGAGATTGTAATATTTCCAACGTGCGGGCCAGCACCTTGAGGTGAAACGTAAACCTCCTCTCCGCCGTCAACAAAATCACCATCCTGATTGAAATCAATCCAAACTCTTACAACATC
>CAZNUR010000007.1:0-35722 GCA_964576375.1 uncultured Chitinophaga sp. | reverse complement strand
ACAGAGGATAATGTATTACCAGGAGCAGGTGTACCAGAACAAGCAAGAGCTTGTGTGAAAGTTACACTTCCCATGAATGCGCGAGGAGTAAATGTAGGTGCGCCAGGAGCCGCTACACCTCCGTAGCCAATATTTGTTCCTGTGATCACATCACAACCACCCCCTGAAAATGTGTAAACACCAGCAGGAACAGTACTGTAGCGAAGTGCAGCTGTGGTAGTACCCGCCACTAATGCCTCAAGTACTATACCATAGGTAGCACCAGCAGGAACAACCAAGCTTGTGTTTGATAAGAAAGGCTGTGTAGTTGTAGTGGTAGTATTAAGAACACCGGTTATATTTTGATTGGCGAATTGGATCCAACCATTAGCCGCATCAATTGCACCAGGAGCACCATTAATGGCTGATGTCTTATAATAAGCTCTAACCTCAAGGTTACCAGCAGCATTGGCAATACTGGACATACCAGTGATTACAACACCAAAGGCATTGTTGTTCTTAAAGTTAAAAGTAACAAGCGCATTAGCATTGTTATTTGTAAACCCAGTAGTTGATACTGTTGTTTGAGCAAAAGTCAATACTGTTGAGCTCAAGAACATCCATAAAACCAGAAAGGCGGACTGCAGTCTGGATTTGTTACTTTTTTTAAAAGTAAAGTTTGGTTGCATAGATACTGTTTTGGTTATTAGAACACTCTGAATCAAGAAGCTGTGAATTAGGTGTGAAAGATAAACGATTTTTTTTAAAACTCTTAACAATTAGGATAAAAAGGCAATGAGACAAATTCAATAGATTGATTTTCAATATATTGAACGCTACCATTTATCAACCTCCTCTGAATTACCTAGACCACCGCTGAGTTCAATACCGGAGTTGGGCAGTTCTGAGCTCTCTTGTGAGCCATTAGAGGTGGGAGTTTCCTCCTCTATTTCGTCGTGATTGAATGCATCAAAATCAAAGTTTGGCATAAGCTCCGTCTTGACATAATCTACTGCCTCTCCGAGTGCCTTTACAAATTTGTTAAAATCCTCTTTGTAAAGGAAAATTTTGTGACGGTCATACCCGTTGTCATCGAAGCGCTTTCTGCTTTCTGTAATTGTCAAGTAATAATCATTCCCTTTGGTAGCACGCACATCAAAAAAGTAAGTGCGTCTTTTGCCGGCGCGAAGACGTTTGCTGTAAATGCTATCCATTTTCCGTTCGTTGTTCTCGTAAGCCACTGTGGTAGATTTTGCAGTTTAATTGTTAAAATTTGGTATCCTACAAATATAAAAATCTTTAAAACAAAGCCAAATCCGTTTTGAAATAAATTAAACAGCTTATCAGTGATGTTGGTATTCAGCCATTTTTTTGTACACCCCTCCCCTCTTGAGTAGCGAGGAAGGAGTACCGCTCTCAGTTATTTGGCCTTGGTCCAGTATCACCACATTATCAAAATGCAAATGCACTGGTACCCGATGTGAAACCATCACAATTGTGGTATTTTGAAAATGGGTGTTAAGGTTTGTTGCAATTTTTTGCTCTGTACTGCTGTCAACTGCACTTAAGCAATCGTCAAGCAATAATAAACGTGGTTGAGACAATAAAGCCCTTGCCAGAGACAATCGCTGTTTCTGGCCACCACTGAGTGTTACACCACGCTCTCCCACCTCGGTTTGATATGCATCCGGGAATTGACTGATTTCAAGATCCATTGCGGCTGCAATTGCAGCTGTTTTAATTTCTTCGAGGCTACGGTTCAACTGTCCAAAGGAAATATTTCCAGCAACCGAATCAGAAAAAAGAAAACTATCCTGTGGCACATAACCTATTTGGCTGCGGTGATTTGGTAAATCAACCTGGGTAATGTGATGACCATTTACCGAAATTGAACCTTGATCGGGATCATAAAAACGCAGTAATAATTGAAGGAGAGTAGACTTTCCACTTCCCGTTTTACCCATTATAAGAACCCGTTCTCCAGGCGAAATATCAAGTGAAATATCTTTCAACGCCGTCACCCCTGTTTCAGGGTAGGTGAAGCTCACCCGATCAAAAAAGATATTACTGGAAACAGAAACCTTTGGCGCCCCTGCAACTGAGTTGAGGCTTGGTTCAACCTGCAAAAATTCATTGATCCTTCGCTGTGAAGCCGCTGCACGCTGAATCATACTGGCCGTTAAACCAATTGCGCTAACAGGAAACGTAAGCATATTGACATACATTACAAACTCAACAATTGTATGAATCCCTACCTCCCCATTTCCTTTAATATAGTAAAGCCCCCCAATCATGATAGTTAAAAGCGTGCTGATACCAATCAAGAGGGTGATTGAGGGGAAATACAAGGCCTCCACCTTCACAAGTCCTAGCACCTCCCTTTTGTATAAATCTGCCAATTTTCTATAAAATCCAATCAAAGACCTCTCCTGGTTAAAGGACTTTATTACTCGAATACCAGCATAGGATTCCTGCGCGTGTGTTGTTAATTCTGATAAGACCTCTTGGATCCTTTCACTTCGCCGATTAATTGTATTGTTGATATAAAATATTAAAACAGCTAAAACCGGAAGAGGCGCTAAAACATAAATCGCAAGCAGAGCGTCCCGGGTAAACATAAAATATAAACAGAGAGAAATCACTGCCACCAAGTTTGCCACATACATGATGGCGGGTCCGGTGAACATTCTCACTCTTGCCACATCCTCAGAAATCCGATTCATCAAGTCGCCAACTCTATTTTGCTTAAGAAAAGAAATATCAAGCGCCTGGTAATGAGAAAAAATCTGGTTTTTTTGTTCATACTCCACATGTCGGCTCATGACAATAATGGTTTGTCGCATCAGAAATAAGAAAAACCCTCGAAGCAAAGCTAGAAGCAACAAGGTTATTCCACATAGGGCAACTACCCCCGACAAACTATTTCCATTATTAAGAATGGTTGCCGAAAGTACCCTGACTAAGCCGTTATAAGATGGTTCAGCTACTGCTGGCTCATAGCCAGGCAAACGTAGTGTACGCTGAACATGGTCAATAACAAAACTGGTTAACTGGGGAGTAAGAACATTAAAATAGTTCGAAACAAAAACAAAAAAAAGTCCCCCAATAAGGTAATAACGATATTTCCACGCAAAAGGTAGTAAAGCGGCTAGTTCTTTCATTGATTAAGAAAGGCTGAAGTTAATCATCCCCAATCATTTGGTTAAAAATTAGCCTTGTCTTACATTCGCGCCGGAGAGATGGCAGAGCGGTCGATTGCGGCGGTCTTGAAAACCGTTGAGGGTAACACCTCCGGGGGTTCGAATCCCTCTCTCTCCGCTGAATGAAAAAATGCCCCTACAAGGGGCATTTTTGATTGGATGAGCTTGGAATGTTTACAGTCCAATAATAAACTAGTTAATTACCCAGGTAGCCTCGCGCAGACCCGATGGCATGATATTAAGCTTTAATTGAACTTTTCGACGTGCTGCTAAAGCTTGTTCAACCTTCGCTTTCATTTGGTCATGAACTTGGTAAGGCATAAAGATCGAGGTCAGGTTTCCTTCTTGGGAAATTGCATAAGGGATTTTATCATTTAAACCGTAGAATACAACCTGGTAACCTGTACGATTACCTCCAACTTGCAATGAGTAAGTAACTCTAAGTGTGTGAGTATAACTTTCTAAAGAACCATCAGCAACATTTGAAACGGCAAAACTGGGTGTTCCCCATCCTAGAATATCCAGCACCTCTTGCTGAGGGCTATTGACTTTGGCGGCCTTGAACAACATGCCCTCTTTCTGCCGAACTACCATATCATCTGTTATTTGGCCCTGACTTTGAGCATTTAAAAGTACTTGAGTAGAAAAAAAGCAGACAAAGAAAAGAGATACATTCATTAGGGTTCTCATACTAAAATTTTGCCGTAAAAATAACATAATATGGTAAACTCATTTGAACAAGTAATTCAGCTGATTGTTATAGGTCATAATTAGCTAAAAATGTCCAGCAGCAACACCCTTCCCCGATTATTTTTTTTGAGCTTATCCCTTCTATTTGGAATCTTTGCAATCCCTAGCTGTCAGGGACAAACTCAAACGTCTTCCTTAACAAAAACAAATAAAAAAATGGATAAAATCGCTTCGCCCAAAAATGAAAAACTAGATACAGCAACCTTTGCAAATGGCTGTTTTTGGTGTACGGAAGCAATTTTTGAGGAGTTAAACGGAGTGGCTAGTGCAGTATCAGGGTACACAGGTGGACATACAGAAAACCCAACTTATAAAGAGGTTTGCAATGGCACAACTGGGCATGCAGAATGTATCCAAGTAACATACGATCCCCATGTAATAAGCTTCGATGAGCTTTTGGAAGTTTTCTGGAAAACACATGATCCCACGACACTTAACAGACAAGGAAACGACATAGGAACACAGTACAGAAGTGCAATTTTTTATCATAACGAAGAACAAAAACAAAAAGCGGAGATCTACAAAAAGGAGTTAGACAATAGTGGGGCTTGGACCAACCCGATTGTAACTGAGATCAGTCCCTTTACTATTTTTTATCCTGCAGAGAATTATCATCAACAGTATTTTGAAGTAAATGGCAACGCTAACCCATATTGCCAATTTGTGATTCAGCCAAAACTGGAAAAATTCAGAAAAGTTTTTGCAGATAAAAGAAAGAAAGACGCCGGCAATAACTAAGAGTGGGCTAAATTAGCCTACCAACAAGTTACTGCCATGCTTACAAAAAAAGGCTGCTTAGCCCTACTATCCCTTTATTTTTCTGTGGTGACATCAAATACGGTTGTAGCGCAGATAAGAAACCCCCAGTTTACTAGTGATGACACGTTGCGCGGAAGTATTAATAAAGAGAGGAGCTGGTGGAATGTCCTCCACTATTCCCTGTGTGTAGAACCTGACTTTTACAACAAAGAAATCAAAGGCTTTAACAAAATTAGCTTTGCAGTAGTGGGGAAACCCAATTCAAATTCCATGCAAATTGATTTGCAACACCCCCTAAAAATTGATAGCGTAATATACCATGGTAGAACAGCAAGGTTCAATAAAAAAGGAAATGATACCTGGATAATTGAATTAAGCAAAATCAAAAGCCATAATCAGGATTCAGTATTAGTTTATTATAGCGGAAAACCGAGAGTTGCTAAAAATCCACCATGGGATGGCGGTTGGATCTTTGCATCAGATAAAAAAGGAAGACCTTGGATGACAGTAGCTTGCCAAGGACTGGGCGCCAGTGCATGGTATCCTTGTAAAGACCATCAAAGTGATGAACCAGATCTGGGTGCGCAAATAAAAGTGATTACAGCAGACAGTTTAAACGTAGTTGCCAACGGCAGAAGAGTTGCAGTTGAAAATCTTGCAAGTGGGAAAAAGGTAACAACATGGAGTGTAATTAACCCAATTAATAATTACAATATCGTGCCTTACATTGGAACATATTCAAATTGGACCGACTCGTATGCTAGCATTTCAGGAAAGACACTTGATCTATCCTATTGGGTACTTGACTACAACGTAGAGAAAGCAAAGCCACAGTTCAATCGAGACACCAAAAGAATGCTGGAAGCCTTTGAATATTGGTTTGGCCCCTACCCCTTTCAAGAGGATGGTTTCAAACTGGTAGAATCATCCCATTTAGGAATGGAACATCAAAGTGCCATTGCCTATGGAAATGGCTTTAACAATGGTTACAGAGGACGAGATCTCTCTGGCTCTGGCTGGGGAAAAGACTGGGACTATATAATCATTCACGAAAGCGGACACGAGTGGTTTGCTAATAATATAACCACCAATGATATTGCAGACATGTGGGTACATGAGGGATTCACTATGTACAGTGAGGTACTTTTCATTGAATTTCATTATGGCAAGAAAGCAGCTGATGCATATTGCCAGGGAGTACGAACCAAAATCAGAAACGATCGTCCCATCATTGGCTACTATGGAGTGAATCATGAAGGAAGTGGAGATATGTATAACAAGGGAGCAGGCATGCTACATCATATACGAACCATGATAAAGAACGATAGCTTATTTCGACAAATTCTACTTGGCCTTAACAAAGACTTTTACCACATGACCGTGGACTCCAAAGACGTTGAAAACTATTTCATAAAAAAAACCGGATTACCCCTGAAGCCCATATTTGATCAGTATTTGCGAAGTACAACAATCCCAGTTTTAGAATACACATACAACCAAGGAAAACTTCGTTATCGCTTTGCTAATTGTAAAGAAGATTTTTCAATGCCTATACTATTAGATGGAACTGAACCTTCTCAGATCATTTGCACAACTGAATGGAAGGAGACAGCGTTGTCTGCCTCATTTTCTATCGATTCTATCTCCGACAATTATTACTTTACAAAAAAGAAAGTAGATTAATAGCCGCACAGCATGAGCAGTATCAGAAAACAAAGTATTTTATCCACCTTAGTAATCTATGGTGGATTTGGAATTGGCCTGCTCAACACCTATCTCTTTACCCGAAAAGATTTCTTTACACAAGAGGAGTTCGGGTTGTACAATGCATTTATTGCAATCACCTTATTATTAGTAGCGGTCGGAAACTTAGGAGCCCCCTATTTTATATATAAGTTTTTCCCTTACTACAGAGACAGATCAATACCAGGCAAAAACGATCAACTTACCATTGCAATCATTCTTGGTGTGATCGGGTTGGGGCTACTAATGCTTGCCGGGAATCTACTAGAGCCGCTGATTATTCGCAAGTATGCAACCAACTCTCCCCTACTTATTGAATACTTCAATTGGATTTATGCACTAGCGGGCGGGCTGCTTCTTTTCAATATTCTAGAAGCTTGGGGGTGGCAACAAAAGGAATCGGTGGTCAGTAATTTTCTCAAAGAAGGTTTTTGGCGTTTACTGGTTTTGATCTTAATCCTACTTTTTATTACCGGGTGGATACCCAATTTTGAGAAGTTCGTTCATCTCTTTTCTTTTAGCTATTTGGTTATTGGACTTTTACTCCTGGGATACCTACACCTTAAAAGAAAATTACCGATACCAACCCAACTTAGCTCTTTGTCAATACGGCTTAAAAAGCCTATACTCAGTTATACTAGCTTCACCTATGCGGGCACCTTAATCTTTGTAATTGCACAAGTCTTTGACTCCATTTTAATTCCCTCAGTATTAGAGAATGCGCTAGCACAATTAGCCATTTACTCTTTAGCACAAAATATTGCCTCAATGCTTCAGGCGCCACAACGAGGTATTATCGCAGCCTCTATGGAGCCTCTCACCAGTGCATGGAAATCAAAAGATCATTCAACGCTTCAACGCATCTATCAGCGTTCTTCCATCAATCTAACTTTATTTGGCGCTTGCTTTTTTGGATTGTTTGTTATCAATTATCAAGACGCCATACTAACCTTGGGACTTAAGCCTGCATTTCTGAGTGGGTTTATAGTTTTTATTTTACTCGGGCTAACTCGGCTGATCGATATGGGAACTGGCATCAACTCACAGATTATAATCACCTCCCCACAATGGAAATTTGAATTTATCAGCGGAGTGATTTTATTGCTAAGCATGCTTCCGCTGAGCTATCACCTTACCCGGTCACATGGAATTATTGGCACTGCAATAGCCCAATTGATTTCCATAAGCATCTACAATTTTTCTAGAATTCTTTTTCTGTGGTATAAATTCAAACTGCAACCTTTCACTTTTGCTACACTAAAGGCTTTATTATTTTTTTGCGCCCTTACAATATGCACCCACTATTTATTTTTGGAACAACAAGGTTGGACTTCCTTAGTAAGTAGAAGTATCCTGTACTTTTCTGTTGCTTCAATAGGAGTATACGCACTTAACTTATCGCCAGATGTAAAGCCTTTATTTAAGACACTTCAAAAAAGATTATTCAAAAGCTGACTCTGTAGCTCCAGCACTAAAAGCTCTTCTAGCACCTACAAATCGGCTTGAAAAATAGGGTTCATTACGGCTGCTCACCATTACTCCATTGCTAGATGAAGCATGTACAAACTTATTATTACCAAGATAAATCCCAACGTGGGAAACGGATCGGCCCCGTGTTCTAAAAAATAGTAAATCCCCAACCTGAATTTTATCCTTATCTACTTTTTCAGCCTGTTGAAATTGTTCACGACAGGTCCTTGGCAAACGAATTCCTGCATAGGCTGATAGCACAGAGGCTGTGAAAGCAGAACAATCTATGCCCATTTCGGAAGTGCCTCCTCTTTGATATCGAACCCCTATCCACGGGTCAATTGCTGCTAAAAGCCTTGGGTCAGGAAGTGAAGTAAAGTCTTGTTCAAGCATTGCTGCATATTTCAATTGCAAGGCAGATAACGAGGCAGGTTCAAAAACCTTCTCTGATGATGCCATTTCCCTGTTTACGAGACCGGTACCAACTTCTGATGCTGAATTAGATAAAGCTGGTACAGGCAAGACACGTTTCAAACCCCACCGGGGTTGCTGGTAACTTTTATCACTTTGTTTAATGGGTAAGGGATCTAAAAACACTGGGGATGGTTCTGAAGTCAAGCTTGGAAGTGAAACAGGTTTCTCTGGTCGTTTCAATTGAGAAAGAGGTAGTTTACCCTTTACCTGCTGCACAAATGAACAGCCGGAAAACAGGAAACCAGCCAACAAAATAGCTGACAGAATAAAAGTTAAATTAAGTCGCAAGGTTGTCAAGTGATTGATTTTGCAAAGGTAACTAAATTAGCTACTTTGCTGACCCGCTATGCAGTTTTCACACCTACATGTTCATACGCAATATTCCTTGCTTGATGGAGCAGCATCCATCCCTTTGCTCTTTAAAAAAGCAATTAATAATCAAATGCCTGCACTTGCCATTAGTGATCATGGTAATATGTTCGGCGTTTTTGAATTCGTAGCAGAGGCGCACAAAAACAAAGATGCAAACGGAAAGTTAAAAGTAAAGCCTATCGTGGGATGCGAATTTTATCTCACAGAAAATAGGCACCAAAAAACTTTCACTAAAGAACAGCGAGACCGGCGAATGCATCAAATCTTATTGGCAAAGAATGAAGAGGGATACCGAAATCTAATCAAACTTACTTCTTTAGGGTTTGTGGAGGGGATGTATGGGAAGTACCCTAGAATTGACAAAGAACTCATTCAAAAATATCATCAAGGCCTTATTGCGACCACTTGCTGTTTGGGCGCCTCCGTCCCACAAGCCATTTTACGAAAGGGAGAGGAAGAAGCAGAGAATGAATTTAAATGGTGGTTAAATATTTTTCAAGACGACTTTTATGTAGAACTGCAACGCCATGGTATGGCAGAGCAGGACAACGTCAACGAGGTATTATTACGTTTTGCCAAAAAATATAAGGTAAAAGTTATTGCCAGCAACGATAGTCATTATGTAGAGCAAGACGACTTTACTGCCCACGATATACTCCTTTGTATTAATACGGGCGAAAAGCTTGCTACCCCGGCAATTCGTGATTTTGCAGACGACGACATCAATGTCAAGGATAAAAGGTTTGCTTTTCCCAATGATCAGTTTTTTTTCAAAACAAAGGAAGAAATGGCAAAGACTTTTGCAGATCTTCCAGAGGCATTGGATAATACAAACGAAATTGTAGATAAGGTTGATCCATTGAATTTGACTCGTGATATTCTCTTGCCGAACTTTCCCGTTGAGAAAAGATTTCAAATTCATACCAAGGAAGAAATTATTGGAAAAAATAAAATCTCACCCGATGCCAATAATCAATGGGAATACTTAAAGCATATCACCTATGAAGGAGCAAGCAGGCGATACACTACGGTAACCCCAGAGATAAAAGAAAGAATTGAATTTGAATTGTTCACGATCAAGACAATGGGATTTGCAGGTTACTTCCTAATTGTGAGTGATTTTATACGGGCGGGACGGGAAAAAGGAGTTTTCATTGGCCCTGGACGTGGCTCAGCAGCAGGCTCCGTAGTTGCTTTTTGCATTGGTATTACCAACATAGACCCCATTAAATACAACTTACTTTTTGAGCGTTTCTTAAACCCTGATCGTAAGTCCATGCCTGATATAGACACAGACTTTGACGATGAAGGAAGACAAAAGGTGATTGATTACGTAGTTGAAAAATACGGCAAGAATCAAGTGGCACAAATCATCACTTATGGTACAATGGCGGCAAAAATGAGTATCAAAGACGTTGCTCGAGTCATGGATCTCCCCTTGCCGGAATCAAATGCACTTGCCAAACTTGTACCTGAGAAACCCGGAATAGAGCTTAGACGAGTGCTACATGCCCCCTTGAAATCAAAAGAGGGTGAAAAGTCCCTAGAGGAAAAGGAAGCACTCTCAAATGACGAAATAGAAAATGTAAAAAAATTAAGGGAGCTCTACAAACAACCAACCATTCCAGCGGGTCGGGTACTTCGAGAGGCTGAGCGTTTGGAGGGGTCCGTACGTAATACGGGTATACATGCAGCGGGTATCATTATCGCTCCAACTGATTTAACTGACTTAATCCCAATTGCCACCGCCAAGGACTCACCCCTATGGGTAACACAGATTGAGGGAAATGACATTGAAAGTGCTGGGATTATCAAAATGGACTTTTTAGGACTAAAAACATTGTCCATTATAAAAAATGCGCTTGCATTAATTAAGCAGCTTCATCAAGTTGAAATTGATATAGACAAAATACCGTTGGACGACTCTAAAACCTACGCTCTTTATCAACAAGGATCCACCATCGGTACTTTTCAGTTCGAAAGTCCAGGAATGCAAAAGTACTTGCGCGAACTAAAACCTGATAAGTTCGAGGACTTGATTGCAATGAATGCGCTGTACCGTCCCGGACCAATGGCGTATATCCCCAACTACATAGATCGTAAACATGGCCGAGAAGCCATCAGTTATGATTTACCAGAAATGCAAGAGTTCCTCGAGGAAACATATGGCATTACCGTTTACCAAGAGCAGGTAATGTTATTGGCACAAAAACTTGCCGGCTTCAGTAAAGGGGATGCGGACGTGCTTCGAAAAGCAATGGGGAAAAAGAATCGTGAGACCTTGGACAAGATGAAAAAGCAATTTATCGAAGGCGCCACTGCTAATCTTTTACCTGCAGAGAGACTTGAAAAAATATGGTCAGATTGGGAAGCTTTTGCCCAATATGCATTCAACAAATCGCATTCCACCTGCTACGCCTACGTGGCCTACCAAACAGCCTACTTAAAAGCACACTACCCTGCTGAATATATGTCGGCCGTATTAAATAACGCTGGCAGTATTGAGAAAATAACCTTTTTCATGGAAGAATGCCGACGGATGGGTATCAATGTGCTGGGGCCGGACATCAACGAATCCCTAAAAGGTTTTGCAGTGAATAAAAAGGGAGAAATCCGGTTTGGCCTTGGTGGTCTCAAAGGAGTTGGCGAGGCCGCAGTAGAAAACATCATTGAAGAACGAAATAAAAAAGGTTCATTTAAAGATATTTTTGATTTCATCAAGAGAGTAAATCAGCGCTCCGTCAATAAAAAAACCCTGGAGAGTCTGGCCTATGCCGGTAGTTTTGATTGTTTCACATCCTTGCATCGTGCTCAATATTTTACTGTTGCAGCGGGCGAGGATGTAACAGGTCTTGAAAAAATCATGCGATATGGCCAAGTGATGGGACAACATCAAGCCAGCGCCGCCAATACACTTTTTGGAGATCTCCCAGTAACTATGGAGATTCCTCCACCACGTATGCTAGAGGTAGCCCCCTGGCCACTAATTGTACAACTGGATCACGAAAAAGAGGTAACTGGCATTTATCTAAGTGGGCATCCCCTAGATAATTACAAATTTGAGATTCAACACTACGGGATTACAGCCATACGAGATTTTCTACAGTTCAGAGAAACAATCAGAGAACAATCAAATCCTGGAAGACCATTTCGTTTAGTTGGATTAGTGGCTGATGCCCAACATAGAATTGCCAAAAGCGGTAATAAGTATGGTAATTTTATCATTGAAGACTACACTGGAAAAATGGAATTCCCGCTTTTTAGTGATGATTACCTAAAAATATCACCACTACTCCAGGCGGGAAGTACCGTACTAATTAATGGTTATTTAAAGCAACGCTACAACCGCGACGAGTTTGAGTTTAAGGTAATGGGGGTTACACTAGCCGAAACAATGATTGGAAGCCTGACAAGAATGCTACATATTGACGCAAGGCCACAAGATATCAATGAAGAAATAATTCAATTTTTAGAAAAGTACTTCAAAAGAAATCCAGGCAAGACTACCTTTAAATTCACTTTAACAGATGATCGTAACAATATAAAAACCAGCTTAATATCAACCTCACAAGGAGTTGAAATGAGTTCGGAATTAATTCAATTTTTAAATAACAACCCCTCGCTTCAAGTTTCTGTTCAGACTGTTTAGGCTGACAATTTTTACACAAGTAATGCCAATTGTTCAACATGATTTACTGTGGGCCTAAATTTGCAACTCACATTATAAATAAATAAAAATGGCAAAAGAATTTACAGACGCGAATTTCCAATCGGATGTACTTAACTCAGATAAACTTTGTGTAGTGGACTTCTGGGCCGAATGGTGCGGACCTTGTCGTGCGATCGGACCAGTAATTGAGGAGCTTGCAAAGGAATATGACGGTAAAGTCAATATCGGAAAACTGAACGTAGACCACAACCCATCCGTTTCAATGAATTACGGTATCACTTCTATCCCAGCAATCCTCTTCATCAAGAATGGACAGGTAGTTGACAAATTAGTAGGAGCACAACCCAAAGCCAATTTTGTAAAAAAGATTGAAACGCACGCTTAACCAACCAAGGAAATAATAAAAAATGCCTGCTCACAAAGAGTAGGCATTTTTTATTTACGGTAGTCTAATATACTATTCAGCTGAAATTTGTTCTGTAGTGTGCTTATGCCTGAATAATAGGACAAATAAAACAGCAACTACCAAAGAGTATCCTGCAAACGATAGCCAAATTTCGCGCCAATTCATAGTTTGATCCGGGTTGGTAAAGTAGTACTGAATAACCAAACCGCTAATTGTGCTGCCCAACCATGCCCCAAAACCATTTGACATCATCATAAAAATCCCTTGGGCCGAGGCTCGTATGGAGGGTGAAACCTGCGTATCTACAAAAAGAGAGCCAGAGATATTAAAAAAATCAAAGGCCATTCCATATACAATACAAGATAAAATTATCATCCATAACCCCTCGCCTGGATCCCCGAAAGCAAATAAGCCAAATCGAAAAACCCATGCAATCATACTAAAAAGCATAACTGTTTTAATTCCAAAACGTCTAAGAAAAAAGGGAATAGCAAGAATGAATAAAGTCTCAGACATCTGAGAAATTGACATAATAATTGCAGGGTATTGTACCGCAATGCTGTCCTTAAATTTATCTACCTTATCAAAATCATGCAAAAAAGTATCGCCATACGCATTGGTTAACTGCAACGCAGCACCCAGAAGCATAGCAAACAAAAAGAAAAGAGCCATTTTATAATTCCTAAAAAGGGAAAATGCCTGCAACCCTAATAAGGAGGTCAAAGAGGTAGATTTAGTTTGCGCCGATTTAGGCGGACAAGCTGGTAGGGAAAAAGAATACACTCCCAGCAATACAGAAGCTGACCCAGCAACATAAAACTGAAGTGCAGAAGTCTCCCACCGTAGCAGACTAACCACCCACATTGCAACAATAAACCCAACGGTACCCCACACGCGAATTGGAGGAAACTCTTTAACGATGTCTTTGCCAGCCCCAACTAATACAGTATACGAAACTGTATTGGCTAATGAAATTGTGGGCATATAAAACAGCATATAAAAAAGAAGCACCCAATAAAACTGGCCTGGATCATTTACTTGTGGTAAATAAAATAAAACAAGTGCTCCCACTAGATGGCAAAGTCCTAACAAGCGCTCTGCATTTAGATACCGATCAGCGACAATACCAGCCAAAGCAGGCATAAAAATGGCGGATAGCCCCATCGTAGAGAATATAGCTCCAAACTCGGCCCCACCCCATTGGCGATTCTGAAACCAATAGGCGCCGACAGTAATAAGCCAGGAGCCCCAAATGAAAAACTCTAAAAAGCTTAAAATTGTAAGTCTAATTCTTGGTGTCATAGCAGAAAGATAAGGAATTAATACCTTTGCGGCACCCTTTAAAGTCAGAATGATTCATACCCCTTCCACCTCCCCCGCCTTGCAAGCAATTGCAGATAAAGTAACCAACCAAATACGTATTACTGATCAAGACTGCTTACTGCTTTTTGAAAAAGCAAGTCTTGGTTTTGTTGGAGCATTAGCTAATCAGGTCCGTGAGCGGAAAAATGGAAATCGGGTTTATTTCAACCGTAATTTTCATATAGAACCAACCAATGTATGTGTCTTCAGCTGTCAGTTTTGTGCTTATAGCCGACTTTATGCAAACAGAGAAGAAGGTTGGGAATTGAGCATAGAGCAAATGCTTCATCTTGTTAAAAAGTATGACGGTGTTCCAGTAACAGAAGTACACATCGTGGGTGGGGTTCATCCTAAAATGAACCTAAATTTTTTCAAAGATTTATTAGCAGCTATCAAAGCCCACCGTCCTGAACTACATATAAAAGCCTTCACAGCTGTTGAGTTTGATTATATGTTTCGAAAAGCGGGCTTGTCAATTGAAGAAGGCCTAAAAGTTTTGATAGAAGCAGGTCTTGATTCAATACCGGGTGGTGGAGCAGAAATTTTTCATCCGGACATTCGTGAAAAGATTTGCAAGGACAAGGTAGATGCTGTGGGCTGGCTCTCCATTCATGAAACCGCTCATCGCTTAGGCATACCCTCCAATGCCACAATGCTATATGGTCATATTGAATCCTTTACTCATCGAATCGACCACATGAATCGACTTCGATCTTTGCAAGACAGAACAGGAGGTTTTAATACATTTATTCCGCTGAAGTTTAGGAATAAGGATAACGACATGAGCCATGTGTCTGAAAGCACCCTTATTGAGGATATGCGGATGTACGCCATAGCCAGAATTTATTTAGACAACTTTCCACACCTCAAAGCTTATTGGCCCATGCTTGGACGACAAAATGCACAATTAGCACTGAGTTTTGGGGTAGATGATATCGATGGAACAATAGACGACTCGACAAAAATATATAGCATGGCAGGGTCCGAAGAGCAAAGTCCAACATTGACAACCAGCGAGCTGGTAAATTTAATTCGTCAGGCAGGCCGAGCACCAATAGAAAGAGACACCTTGTATAATGTTGTTAATGATTTTAGCACTCAGGTAAACTAAGTGGGACGTTAATTGCCAATCCTCCATCTGCAGTTTCTTTATACTTATGATTCATATCCTTTGCAGTCTCCCACATGGTTTTAATTACTGCATCTAAAGAAACCTTTGCTAAATCTGGAGTACTCTGTAGCGCTAATTGTGAAGCCGTAATAGCCTTAATGGCTCCCATAGTATTTCGTTCAATACAAGGAACCTGGACAAGACCACCAATTGGGTCACAGGTTAAACCAAGGTGATGTTCCATGGCAATTTCTGCTGCCATTAATACTTGACGCTGTGTTCCCCCCATCACCTCGGTAAGTCCTGCTGCAGCCATCGCTGCAGAAACACCAATTTCAGCCTGACACCCCCCCATGGCTGCAGAGAGTGTTGCCCCTTGCTTAAAAACAATTCCAATAGCAGCTGCAGTCATAAGAAAGGAGGTAATTGACTTTTGATCTTTTGGCTCACAAAAGATCAAAAAATATTGCAACACAGCAGGCACAACGCCGGCCGCTCCATTTGTAGGAGCCGTGACAACTCTTCCAAAAGATGCGTTCTCTTCATTCACAGCTAATGCAAAACAACTCACCCAATCTAAAGTATAATTAAATCCACGCCCACCGGCTGCAATTGATGCAGCCCACTCTTCATAGGTAGAATACGATTGCCCCTTTAATAATTTTTTATTTAATTCCGCGGCTCTTCTGATTACCTCTAATCCGCCTGGAAGAACACCCTGCGTATGACAACCTTTAAAAATACAATCGCGCATCACTGACCAAATCTGTAATGATTGATCAATAGTTTGTTGTTCGCTCCGCCATGCCATCTCATTCTCTAGCATGATCTCATGGATTGAAAGCCCAGTTTTCATGCACCAATGTTGTAACTCCTGAGCAGTTGAAAAGGGGAAGGCTAGCTCTAGCTTTTGCGATAACTTTTCCATCTCTCCCTCTTGAACAACAAATCCCCCGCCTACAGAATAATAAGTTTGAGAAAAACTAGCCCCGTTGGAAAGCGTAATTAAAAAGGAAAGTGCATTAGAGTGAAAGGGAAGAGATTCGGTTATTAGATAATCAATATCCTCTTGAGGAGAAAAAGTAATCTCATGCAAACCTCCTAATAAAAGACTTCCTTGTTTTGAAATAGTCTGTAACTCAGCCGGAATTTGCGTTGTTGGAAAAGTAACAGGATCTGCACCCAATAATCCCAATTGTACAGCCGTAGCTGTTCCATGTCCCTTTCCAGTTTTAGCGAGTGAACCGTACAATAAAACACGGACTGATGAAACTAGTTGTAGCTGTTGGTTATTTTTTAGAAAGTCAAGTAGACTAAGTGCCGCTTTCCATGGACCCAACGTATGCGAGCTGGAAGGCCCAATTCCAATTTTGAAAATGTCAAAAGCTGATATTGCTTCAGATGACATAGCTAATTACTTTAAAGTACATCTACAAGTTCAACTTCAAAATAAAGCACTGAGTCGCCAGGTATGGACCCAGCCGCATTACACCCGTAAGCAAGCGAGGAAGGAATAATAAGACGAATAACACCCCCCTTCTTGATCAGAGGAAGGCCTAACTGCCAGCCAGCGATCACTTGTCCTAGTAAAAACTGAACAGGTACCCCCGTATTTGAATCGAAAATAGTCCCATTCATCAACTTGCCCGTATAGCGTACAGAAACGCGAGAAGTAAGCGCAGGTGTTAATCCACTGCCCGGGTTAACAATTTGATATAACATGCCACTGCTATGGGTTTGAACAGTTAAACCATTAGTAGTAGCAAAATTCTGCATAGTAGCAACCTCGCTCGCTACGGTTTTAGGAGTACAAGCCGTTTCCTTACCACACCCTGTCCATACCATAGAGGCAAGTGCACCCAAAAGAAAAAGAAAAATAAACTTACGCATAGTTAGTATTTAAGATGATTGACGATTAATAAGTTCCTTATATCGCTGTTCATTCATTTCCCATTGATGACGCGCAGAAAATATTACAATAAACAGCACAATCGCTACAGCAGCTATTACTAATACAAGAATTAAGGACGACTGCTCACGAAACAAAACCATTTGCGCCCTGCTGTACCATCCAGCAAAGAGATTGGTGACGGTTGCCAAAACCAAGCTCACCCCTAATGGCAAACCCACCGACAATTGTTTGACCCAACGCTTTTTGGCCACCCTGTTTTTGTCCCAATAATCAATAAACGCTTTATCCTGCTCCGTTAACATGGCCTGTAAAGTTAGGTCAAGTGGATCGATGAAGTAAAAGAAAAACCCCGCAATTGCGGGGTTGAGAGGTCCCGAGCGGATTCGAACCGCTGTAGGAGCTTTTGCAGAGCTCTGCCTAGCCACTCGGCCACAGGACCTGTTAGGGGACTGCGAAAATAAGCAGTATTTTTGAATCCCTATGAATCCAATAGCCTCATCGGAATTAATATTAAATAGCAGAGGAGCTGTCTATCACTTGGACCTACGGCCCGAAGAATTAGCTCCTACTGTCATTACGGTGGGTGACCCAGATCGGGTAAAAGCCGTGAGCCGTTATTTTGATCGGATTGAGTTCACTTGCCAACACAGAGAGTTTATCACGCATACAGGATTTGTTGGATCAAAAAGAATTTCAGTATTGTCTTCCGGAATTGGACCAGACAATATAGATATCGTTTTAAATGAGTTGGACGCATTAGTTAATATTGATTTGACAACTCGTCTTCCTAAAGAAAAATTATCTAGTCTTCAAATTATCCGGCTAGGAACCTCTGGCTCACTTCAAGCAGATGTCCCAGTAAATAGTTTCGTAGCGTCAACGCATGGACTCGGCATCGACAATCTGCTTCATTTTTATCGACACATACAAAATGAGGAGGAGAATCAGCTGATCCAATCATTTGTGACACATACACAAATTCAACACCAAACAGGACTTCCTTACATAAGCAGTGCCGCCCCTTCCTTACTCAAGTATTTTGGAAATAACTTTTATCATGGGATTACGGTTACTTGCCCAGGCTTTTATGGTCCGCAAGGAAGAGTATTAAGGATGGGACTAAAAAATCCTGACTTAGTGAACCGACTAACAGGCTTTCGGTTTGGAGCTCACCGGATTACTAATTTTGAAATGGAAACAGCGGCCATTTACGGATTAGGTCGCTTGATGGGACACCAATGTCTTGCATTAAACGTGATTGTTGCCAACCGCGTCGCACAAACATTTAGCGATAATGCCCCGCTCCACATTGACCGACTGATAAAGCAGTTCTTAACTACATTTTCTGAATCATTTTCATGATCCTTCATTTTGAAAAATACCAAGGTACTGGGAACGATTTTATCATTGCCGATAACCGAGATCAATCCCTTAGCGAATTATCGACACACAATATCCAATTTCTCTGTGATCGACATCAGGGTATTGGAGCAGATGGACTCATGCTACTTCAGAACAAAGAAGGTTTTGACTTTGAAATGAAATACTATAATGCAGACGGAAAGGAAGGAAGTATGTGTGGAAATGGAGGACGCTGTATCACACTTTTTGCAAAAAAAATAGGCATCAATAAACAACAATTTAAATTCTTGGGTTCAGATGGACCCCACGAAGCACATATTCGATCCTCCAATTTTGTGGCGCTTAAAATGAAGGATGTTCCCCATATTTTGGAGCAAGATGGTGACTTTATTTTAAATACCGGTTCCCCACATTTTATTCGCTTTGTACAAGATATTCATGGATTAGATGTATTCAAAGAGGGCCAATCCATACGTTATAGCAAAGAATTTGCTGAGCACGGAATCAATGTAAACTTTGTAACTCCAGAAAAAGACAAAAACTCACTTCTAATCAGAACCTACGAAAGAGGTGTAGAGAACGAGACCCTTTCGTGTGGGACCGGCGCTACAGCGGCAGCACTAGCTTGTTCCCCTACTAGATCTGGATTCAACAAAGCAACAGTTATAACAAGAGGCGGGACACTTGAGATCGAGTATAACAAAACAGAGAATATGCAATTTAATAATATATGGCTGTGTGGTCCTGCCCAATTTGTATATACAGGTACTATTGAAATAGCTACATCAAATGAGTAAAATTTCGGTTCGAGTTTATGGTGTGTTGAGGGACGAACAGGGGCGCGTATTAGTAAGTGATGAAAAAATCAAGAATAATTTATTTACTAAATTCCCTGGAGGAGGCCTTGAGTTTGGGGAAGGAACCAGAGAATGTTTGATACGAGAATTAAAAGAAGAGCTAAACCTCCAAGTTCAAGTTGAAGAACACATCTATACTACAGACTTTTTTCAACGTTCTGCTTTTAATGAGGCGCATCAAATATTGTCAATCTATTATGGAATAAAAGCGTTGGAGCCGATAAACGTTGACTTATTCAAGGAGCCCTTCACATTTAGTGAAGAATCAATTGCTAGCTATGCAAGAACTCAACAAATGGAATCATTTAGGCTTGTTCCATGGGATCAATTCAATGCAGAGACCATGAGCCTCCCCATTGATAAAATTGTAGCTGATCTTTTAAAAAACGGCTACTGATCAGCCATTGCTGCCTTCTTCATAGCAGCAGCTTTATCCTTGCCAAGATACTCCTCAATCAAAGTATGAACCAGGTAAATAACGGGTGTCATAAGTAAGGCTACTGAAAACTTGTATAAGTAATTCACAAGCCCAACAGCAAGAAATAAAGAGAAGGGCCAAACAAAATCTCCTCCTTGTTGACTGATCCGTGTTCCCAAGTAAAATGCGATAAACAACACCACGAAACTATCCAAGAACTGAGAAACCAGAGTGGAGCCAGTTGCACGAAGCCAAATGTATTTTTCTCCAGTCCATTTTTTTATACGGTGAAAAATAATTACATCTACAAGCTGCCCAACCAAAAAGGCAGTCAAAGAGCCAATAATGATAAAGCTTCCCTGACCAAGTACACTCTGATAGGCCAATTGCATATTGGGGACACCGCTACCCTGTTTACCAGAAACAAAAAAGTCTGCAGGAGATAGCCATATAGCACCGGTAAACAGGATAAAAGCAAAGGCAATCAGGCCAGCAGTCAACCAGGATAAAAAACGAACCCCTTTCTGTCCGTAATATTCATTGATAATATCCGTTAAAATGAAAACTACAGGCCAAAGTAATACACCAGCTGTTAGATTGAAAGACAGACTATTCCCCAACACATTTAACTGAAGGGGCTCAAATCCTAGCGTTCTTTCAAGAGAGAAAATCTTAACACCAATGATTTCTGCAATTAACGCATTTGCCACAAAAAAGCCGGCTAAGACCAGGAACAAGCGGGTACTTTTATCCTTGAGGATGGTATGAATCATAGTTGTTTTTAGGTTCCATGAAAATAGCATTATTTTGAGTCCAAACTAAGTTCCATGTCTGGCAAAATATTTAAACAACTTGTTCCCCATGCAGGAGTTCTTCTTCTTTTTGTTCTGTCCGCTGCAATTTTTTGCCGCCCCGCTTTAGAGGGAGCAGAATTAAACCAACATGATAATGTCAGCTGGAAAGGAATGGCGCAAAATGCGTTTGAGTATAAAGCTTCCAAAGGGCATTTCCCCCTTTGGAATCCTAATTTATTTGGCGGCATGCCCAATTACCAAATTGCAATGGAGGGCAAGTCAATCCTACCGGACTTGATACAAGTTTTTTCACTGGGACTTCCCAAACCGATGAACTTCTTTTTTTTAGCCTGCCTTTTTTTCTATTTCCTTGCACTTAGTATCGGCGCAACACCCTTGATTGGGGCTACCTTGTCGCTCGCCTACGCATTCTCCACTTATAATCCTGTTATTATTGCTGCAGGCCATGATACCCAAATGATTGCAACCGCATGCATGCCTTTACTGCTAGCAGGTTTAATTACAATCTATAATAAATCATATTGGTTAGGCCTTGCCATTACAACATTAGGGGCCCATATGCTTATAGCAGCAAATCACCTACAGATAACCTATTACTTTCTTCTCATAGCGATAGTAATTACGGTATCCTATGCAATTGGCTGGATAAAAAATAAAGATTGGAGTCATTTAGGACGTGCTGCATTTATCACCTTATTTTCAGCAATTCTTGCTGTAGCAGGTAATGCGCTGATATTATGGACATCGGCCGAATATAGTAAGTATACCATGCGGGGAGGTAAAGAAGTTAGTATTACAGCAGGGGCAGTAAACAGCGCCAGCACTTCCGGACTTGATACCAGTTATGCATTCGAATACAGTTTAGGAAATCGAGAATCACTTACCCTTTTATTACCCAACGCATTTGGTGGAGGACACAGCCGAAACCTGGAAGAGGGTTCTCCAGTTGCAAAAAAATTAATCGCAGCAGGCATTGATGAAGGAAATGCTGAACAACTGGCACAAAGCCTGCCTCAATATTGGGGGAAACTCCCCTACACAGCCGGACCAGCCTATGTCGGAGTGCTACTTTTTGTGTTGGGCGTGTTGGGCTTTTTCTTAAATCGGGGATCCTTGTCCAAAGGTGTTCTAGCAATTACCCTGCTAGGAGTATTCATTTCATGGGGAAAAAATTTACCAGCTTTCAACTTATTCCTTTTTGAATACTTACCGCTTTTTAACAAATTTAGAGCTCCCTCAATGGCTCAGGTAATTCCACAATTAGGACTAGCTGTCTCTACCCTTCTTTTACTAGTCAACTTTTTCCAAGGCGCTATAGAATTATTCACCAAAAAAACGCTGGTTATCATAGGTGGTCTTTTTGGCGTCCTGCTTCTATTATGGATTCTTCAAGACTACAGCGCTCCAATTGACGAGCAAATTCTAAATGCTTACACAGATAAACAGGGATCAGACCAATTAGCCAGATCTATCATTGCAGGGTTACAGGAAACCAGAAGTAATTTATTTGGTACAGCCCTTTTACGTGCAATTGTATTAGTGAGTTTATTCGGGGGGATTATTTGGGCCTATACCAAGAAATGGCTGTCAGCCACCGTTACTGCAGGGGCGCTTCTTGTAATCTCCACTGCAGAGATCATGTTTGTAAGCCACGATTATTTGAATGAGGAAATGTATTTATCTACCGAAGAATATGGAGCAGAGAATTTTACACCTAGCCCCATTGATATAGAGATATTAAAAGACAAGGATCCAAATTACAGGGTATTGAATTTGGCAACCAGCACTTTCAATGACGCCAAAACCTCCTATTTCCATAAGTCAGTAGGTGGATACCACGCCGCAAAACTTAGAATCTATCAAGACCTAATTGAAAAATATTTCAGTGCCGGATTGAATCAAGGAGTGTTGAACATGCTTAACACGCGCTATATCGTTGTCAGCGATCCAAATACAGGACAGCAATCATTGGTAAATAACGATCAGGCACTTGGAAATTGTTGGTTCGTCAATCAATTAATCGCCGTGCCAAATAAAGCTGCGGTTCTAGAAAAAATCGGGTCAACAAATCTTCGTGATACTGCCATCATTGAAAAAGAGCTTTACGAAGGACCTTTGAGTTTTCAAAAAGACAGTACCGCCTCTATCTTAATGAAGAGTTTTGATAATGATACTATCACTTACTTGGTAAAAAGTGCCACTCCTCAATTTGCGGTTTTTAGCGAAATCTACTATCCAAAGGGATGGAATGCCTACTTAGACGAAAAACCGATCTCCTATCAAGCAGTAAATTATGTGTTGCGCGGTTTGAGATTACCCGCGGGCGAACACACACTAAAATTTGTGTTTGAGCCAGACTCATACAAAAAAGGTACCACCATCATGTATGCCAGCTCATTCTTAATCCTGTTAGTGGTAGTTGGAGGTCTTGGAATGGGAATACGCACACATTACAAAAAATAACAGCGGATGAAAAAAGTGCTGGCGATAGCCCCTTACCGTTTTTTACCAGCCCGCTCCGGCGGGCATCGGTATATCGAAGGGTGGTACAATGCGCTTGCCCAGCAAACACAGTTAACCGTAATAAGTACAGCGGATAATACACCTGACCCCAATGGCGCTTATAGGGTATTGCCCCTACTATCTAACTCATTTTTCCGATATGGAGATCTGACATTAAGAGCTACTATCCTCGATCTTATTCAACGTAATCAGTACAACTTAGTAGTTTGGGAACACCCTTATTTTGCCTGGCTAGCTTATTTAATAAAAAAAGATTCGAATATTCCATTTCTTCTACGTACCCACAACATAGAGTACCAACGTTTCAAGTCACTTCATAAGGCTTGGTGGCCTTTGCTAAAGCCTTATGAAAAATGGGGCATTCAAACTGCGGATTTTGTCAGCTTTATCAGTAATTCAGATAAAATATTTGCGATAAACCATTGGGGACTTGATCCCACACATTGCCTTGATATACCCTATGGAATCACAAATAATAAAATTCCAGAAAACAGAAATACGGCAGCCGCAATAATTCGAGAGCGATATAAAATTGACAATAAAGAAAAAATACTATTGTTTAATGGCCCATTAGATTATCAGCCCAACCGAGAAGCACTAGAGGCTATTGTAAAATATATTGTGCCTAGTCTACAAGCTCAATTAGGTTCATTCAAACTAATGATATGTGGAGGCCATGCTCCCAAAAAATGGCAATTGAGAAAAATCCTTCAAGGAGACCCCTACATCGATGCTGGATTTGTTGACAACATCAACACGTACATAATGGCAGCCGATCTATTATTAAATCCCATACAAAAGGGAGGAGGGGTAAAAACCAAGATAATTGAATCCATTTCACAAGGGACACCGGTACTCACTACCACAACGGGGGCAATTGGGATTGACAGTACCGTCACAAGTAACTATATGCAAGTGCTAGAAGACAAGGCCTGGGACCAATGGGCCCCAAAGATTAGAAGCCTCTTACTTGAGGAATCACTTGAACCAGCATCATTAAGTGACTTTTTTGATAAATACAATTGGAGCAAAATTGTAACTAAAACGCTTGCGTCCTTATCGAATTAGCTTCCCAGTAGTTTTAAAAACTACCCACTTAATTGATAAGCGCAGGTATTCTTTTGCTAAGAAGATACACGCAAAACTATAATAATATACTCCTCTTCCTTTTCGAAGCCGCATGATGACTAACTCATGTTTCATCATGACACGACGTAATTGCAGTTGCTTTTTAATAGCAGTGCTGCCACTAGCAATATGCACGATAGTAGTGGTAGCTAAAAAATAAATGGCAAATCCTAATTGCCTAATTTGTTCACACCACAGTACGTCCTCTCCGTACATAAAAAAACGATTATCCAACTCTTCTCCAGGCAACTTTGCAATGACAGGACGACTAATCATAAAAAAAGCTCCATTCACCCAATCGACTTCCATGGAATGATCATGCTTAAAATACTGCCCTAACATTTTAGTACCCCTAGCTGTTGGAGAATAAGCTCGAAGAAGAAATCGAAACAAATCAAATAGCTCCCAGGAAATGGAACGGAATCTTCGGGCAGAGTATTGAAGGGCCCCATCTGGAAAAACCTGTCGACACCCCAGGACTCCAATATCCTTACGTTCTTTCATAGCTACTACCGCTGCACTGATGCTATCTTCAAATAAATAGGTATCGCTATTCAGTAATAATATAAACTCTCCTTTTGCAACACGAATCCCCAGATTATTTCCACCCGCAAAACCAAGATTCTTTTCGCTACACAAAAGTGTGATAGATGGAAACTGAATTAAAAAATCATGCGGATCTCTTTCTGTGGAAGCATTATCAATCAGAATAATCTCAAAGGCAACTCCATGGGTATATCGGTATATAGAAGAAATGCAATCGCATGTAAGTTGGAATGTATTATAATTTATAATGATAACAGAAACCATACTACCGATTGAATTCGTAAGAGAACAGCATCAAAATTTTTGAGAGAAACCCTCGCTGAAGTAAAGAAACTGGAATCTTTTTTTGAAATCGAACTATTTGTAAAAGAAAAGTTGGAATAGCATACCCATTTGTATAAGCACGTAGCGTAGCTTCTTCCCTAATTGCCAAATTTCGCATTAATCGCCACCAACCATCATAACTTTGAATACTACGAATACAAACATTTCCATGTTTTTTATAAAAGTACAACGCCTCCGGGACCTCAACAGAAGGATTCCGAAAGCAAAAATTTGTAACCTGAGAATCATTATAGCTCATGGTGACCAGCGGGAGCGGTATGTATCGACAGGAGTACCGCCGCAACATCCGTACATAAGCCTCTAAATCAACCAACCACTTCAACTTTGGATCATATAACTCCTGCATACTCCTTCTAAATAAAACAACACTGGGTGGTCCAATTAGGTTATTTGCAAATAAACGGTAAGGATCTTTTTTGACGGATTGAAAACGAGCAAGTGATATTGTCTTGTCTTTAATCTGATTAGTTCGCTCGTCATGCGCAAAATATCCTGAAAAGAGAACATCAGCACCCTCGTCCAACTGCGCTGCAAAGTTCTCAAGTGCGTATTGATTAGTAAACCAATCGTCATCATGCATAATCTTGATCCATTGACCTGATGCGTGCTTTATCCCTTCTAACCAATTCATGGGCGTTCCGAGTGAGCGAGGATTTCGCTGGTAATGGATTGAAAACTTGTAGGGGGTGTTAAACAACAATTCTTCATTATCCCTGGAGCTAGAATCATCAGTGATGATAACTTCAAAGTCCTTAAAAACCTGCTTTGCGATGCTATCCAGCAATCGTTTTAGTAAATCAGGGCGTTCATACGCAGGAATACATATAGATATCAAAGGCGGCATCGGAGCTAAATTCGTAATTTTAAGGCACAGATTGACAAAATGTTATCCCAATCATTCTTGCGCAATATTGCCGAGGGCATTTATACTCGATTTTTTCAAAGTGAAAAGGCCGGTTTTAGCCAATTGTCCATTGGATGGCTCCAACACAAATACCTAAAGCACTTACCAGCTGGCAAAACGCGAAGAATCAGATTTAAGGGAGGGCACTTGTTTTTTAATGCCCCGCAGGAATTACTGCACGGACTACAGGAAATATTTATAGACCAGATATATAAACAGCCCCTCCCGCCAAAGGCCTTGATCTTGGATTGTGGAGCTAACATAGGATTAAGCGTGCTTTGGTTTAAGCAACAAGATTCCACTGCAAGAATAATTGCCTTTGAGCCCGATCCTACTAATTTTCGATTGCTAGAGCAAAATATTGCTGCGAATAAACTTGACAATGTAACCTGTCACCATGCTGCTGTATGGAAGGAAGACACAGAACGAACTTTTTCGTCTGCAGCCGGAATGGCCAGCGGTTTTACATCCCAAATTTCAAAAGATACCATCGCTGTTTCCTGCCTAAGGTTAAAAAGTTTTCTTGATCAACCAATTGACTTTTTAAAAATTGACATAGAGGGAGCAGAGTGGGAAGTATTGAATGACTGCGCTAGTAGCCTTGATCTTGTAAAAAGAATTTTCATTGAGTACCACGGGCAGTTTGAAGAACAAGAAAAATTGATCAACATTTTAAATATCCTTCAAAAGGCAGGATTTCAATTTTACATGCAAGAAGCCGCCTCTCTTTACCCCACCCCCTTTTATCGAGCAAAAAGCAAAAAACACCCTTACCAAGTACAATTAAATATTTTTGGCTTCAGGGCTGGAGAATAAGATGGGTAATTTGGCAGAGAGCGTTAGAAAATAGGACAGCGACTCTCTTTTGTTTTCTGTTAAGCGGTAATCAATATTTCGAATAAAGTACTCTTCCAAGTCATACGAGACCATACCCTCATTTTCTTTCGCAAGAGCAGACCGAACGGATAGTCCTAATTCATTTGCACGAACGAATTTATCAATAAACTGCTCATCCAAAGGAATAACAGATACCCACACGGCAAAAACAAAAGGCAAACCGGTTAATGCATGCCACGCTTCTCCTAAGTCATATCGGTACTTGAAACGGCTATGGGCATTCAATGCTCGATCCCCAATTATTAATCCCCCGATACCTCCTTTAATTTCATCAATATAGGCAGAGGATGAGGAGGGCAATAATTTAACATCTCTCTTCCAGTGATCACGTAATAAAACTCGAAGTAGTTGTACGGAGGTCTTACTTTGATAATCCAACAAAATAGTATCGAGTGTTTCCAACGGCTGCTCACTAAAAAGACATACGGAAGCAACCTGTCCTTGAGTGGCAATACAATGTGAACCAATTATTGAGACTTGAGGTAGCTGCGGCAAGATCGCTACCGGAACCAGTCCTATATCAACTCTTCCCGCCAATAAGTCTTCAGCAATACGAGCAGGATAATTCTGAACTAGAACAATATCACCATCTTGAGCCAGTTGATTTAGCCCTTTTAACAAGGGACGGGTATTCAAATAGTTAACGATTCCAACCCTAATCTTATTCAATTCGTTTAATTTTGCAAGTGCAAAGGTAGCCCTTTCAAGACTGCCCCACCACGCTCGATATGGAACTTAATACGCTTACCGCTTTATCTGCAATTGATGGTCGATACCATAATCAGGTACACCAATTAGATGAATTTTTTTCTGAATACGGTCTTCATAAATATCGAGTTTTGATTGAAGTGGAATATTTGCTGGCCTTGGAACGAAAAAAACTATTCTCCCTTTCCCCCTCAATCCGAAAAAAACTAAAAAAACTAGTTGATGAATTTAGTTTAGAGGATGCTATAGCTATTAAAGAAATTGAGAAAACAACTAATCACGATGTCAAAGCCGTAGAGTATTTTATAAAAAAGAAATTACAAGATTCGGGTGCAGAGGGTTGTACGGAATGGGTGCATTTTGGATTAACCTCACAAGACATCAATAACACCGCTATTCCACTTGCCTGGAAACATGCGATGGAATACGAATACCTCCCCAGTCTGCTGAATTTAAAAACAGAACTTGCCATTTTAGCAAATAAGTGGAGTGAAATTCCAATGCTTGCCAGAACACATGGACAACCTGCTTCTCCTACAAAACTTGGAAAAGAAATCGCCGTTTTTGTGGAGCGGTTACAAAATCAAATTGAGCAGCTGATTGGCATTCCCTTCACTGGAAAATTTGGGGGTGCTACCGGCAACTTCAATGCTCACCATGTTGCATTTCCGGCTATCAACTGGATCAAATTTGGAAATGAATTTTTAAATACGCTGGGGCTAGTTCGTCAACAGCACACTACGCAAATTGAGCATTATGACCAATTAGCTGCTCAATTAGATACCCTCAGAAGAATAAATACAATCCTTGTTGACTTTTGCAGAGATGTTTGGACCTATATCTCAATGGAATATTTTCTGCAACAAACAAAAAAAGGAGAAGTGGGATCTTCCGCTATGCCGCATAAGGTTAATCCCATTGACTTTGAAAATGCCGAGGGTAACTTGGGAATAGCCAATGCCATGCTCAGTCACTTGGCGGAAAAACTGCCCATATCCAGATTACAACGCGATCTGACAGACTCAACTGTTTTGAGAAACCTAGGAGTCCCTGTTGCTCATACGCTCATTGCATTTAGGTCAATTGAAAAAGGTTTAGGTAAATTGCTGCTAAATGATACGAAGATATACAGCGATCTAGATTCCAATTGGGCAGTGGTTGCAGAGGCCATTCAAACTATACTGAGAAGAGAGAACTATCCTAATCCCTATGAGGCATTAAAGGAATTAACCAGAGGGAAACAGAAAATTGACCAAAAAACTATACACCAGTTCATTGATCGCTTACCAATTAGTGCCGCCCTTAAAAAGGAATTAAAAGGCATTACACCGCACAACTATACGGGCGTACAAGCACCTATGCCCTCCTGATTAGGAGCGATGAATTTCGCTTGTGAAATGAAACTGGATATCGGAGTTGTTTGATATTTCCGTGTTCAAGAACCACTCACTTTGAGCTAAGTAAACCGGATTACCATCCTTATCAACACCTGCATTTGCCTGTTTAAATCTGAGAAAATCCTCTAATTTTTTTTGATCGGTGGAAGTTAGCCAGCAAGCTTTATAAAAAGGAAGCGTATTAAAAACTACAGAAGCACCATATTCATGTAGCAAGCGATACTGAATTACCTCAAACTGTAGCTCTCCCACGCAACCAATGATCTTTTTTGTTCCACCAAACTGAGTGAATAATTGTGCGACCCCCTCGTCTGTTAATTGTAAAAGTCCTTTTTCCAGCTGCTTTGTTTTGAGCGGATCCTTATTGACTACTTCTTTGAAAATTTCGGGTGAGAAAGAGGGAATACCCGTAAAATAAAAATCCTCCCCCTCCGTCAACGTATCCCCAATTTTAAAGTTTCCAGTATCAAACAATCCCACAACATCACCAGCATAGGCATCTTCAATGATACTCTTATCTCTCGCCATGAAGGAGTAAGGATTGCTGAAACGCAATTCCTTGTCAAGACGAACATGATGGAAATACTTATTGCGCTCAAACTTTCCTGAGCAAATTCGCATAAAGGCGATACGGTCCCGATGCTTAGGATCCAAATTAGCATGGATCTTAAAAACAAAGCCAGTCATCTTTTCCTCATTGGGATCCACTTGGCGGGTAGAAGTAGCGCGTGCCTGTGGAGGAGGGGCTATTCGAATAAACGTATCCAACATTTCTCGAACACCGAAATTATTGATAGCACTACCAAAAAAAACAGGAGCCACTTTTCCAGCCAAATATCTTTCTACAGACAGAGGTCCATGCACACCATCTATCAATTCCACATCCTCACGAAGCAAAGCAGCATCTTTCTCTCCTAATCGAATATCTAAGGTGCTATCAGCTAAATTATCAACAGCTAATGTGTCTTCATTTCCCTTGGTCCCTGCTTGGAATAGCAGCAAACTCTTTTCAGAAATATTATATACCCCTTTGAATTCCTTACCGCTATTTATCGGCCATGTCATGGGGTGTAGTTCAATAGAAAGTTCCTTTTCGATTTCCTCAAGCAAATCAAACCGATTTTTCCCGTCACGATCCATTTTATTAATAAAAAGTATAACAGGAGTATCGCGCATCCTACAAACTTCCATCAAACGGCGGGTTTGCTCTTCGACACCATTTACGCTATCTACTACAAGTATAACACTATCTACCGCTGTTAGCGTTCGGTATGTATCCTCCGCAAAATCTTTGTGCCCCGGTGTATCCAGTAAGTTAATTAGGATGTTTTTGTATTCAAAACTCATTACAGAGGTGGCAACCGAAATTCCTCGCTGTCGCTCAATCTCCATAAAGTCACTGGTAGCGTGCTTTTTTATCTTGTTACTCTTTACCGCTCCAGCTACTTGGATAGCTCCGCCAAATAACAAAAACTTTTCTGTGAGGGTGGTCTTTCCCGCATCTGGGTGAGAAATAATGGCGAAAGTTCGCCTACGAGATATGGCTTCCTGGTATTTCATGACGCGGCGCAAAGGTAAGTCAGCCTTTTTAATCACCGCTTGTCAATTTATTGGGAATACCAGCCCATTTGACTCTACATTTGCAGTATGTTTCGTCGCACGCTAGAGATAATATCCAGCAGCTTTAAGATGGCTGTCCAGGAACTTTGGAAAAACAAACTAAGGACCTTCCTTTCCCTCTTTGGAATAACCATTGGAATATTTTGCATAATAGGTGTGTTAGCAACTGTAAATAGTCTTGAGCAAAATATACAAAACGAGATCAAATCATTGGGCAATAACACCATTTATATTGACAAATGGGAGTATAGCGGAGGCGGACCTGATTACCCTTGGTGGAAATTTGTAAAGAGGCCCTCACCTCGTTATGTTGAGGCGGAGGAGATTCGAGAAAGAACTCCCGCTGCCCAATATGTTGCCTTTCACATTCAAATAAACGATCCTATTGAATTTGGGGGTAAACAGCTAAGCGGAGTAAACATTCACGGTATCAACCAGGATTTTGAAAAGATTCAAGTAATTGATATTGCCAATGGCCGTTCATTTCTGGAGCGGGAATTTGATAATGCTGCCAATGTTGGGCTGATCGGATATGAAGCAGCTGAAAAGCTTTTTGGGAAACCTGAGCTAGCTGCCGACAAATATGTAGAGGTGAGAGGGAAAAAAGTGTTGGTTATTGGTGTTATTAAAAAACAAGGGAAAAGTATGTTGGGCGACGGGGGATGGCAGTTTGACAATAGCCTATTCCTCCCCTACCGCTTTGGCCGCACTATTATGAACGAATTGAGAGCGGATCCTCTCATTATGGTACAGGGAAAACCAAACCTAAGCAGCAAAGCAGTAAAAGATGAATTGGCGGGTACCATGCGCGCAATTCGAAAACTATCCCCTACACAGGAGGACAATTTTGCGCTAAACGACATTAATGATTTTAGTAAAGTAATTGGCGACATCTTTGTTAATGTTAATATCGGAGGATGGGCAATTGCCACCCTATCCCTAATCGTAGGGATGTTTGGAGTTGCCAATATTATGTTTGTAACCGTGCGTGAAAGAACAAGTCAGATTGGATTAAAAAAAGCCATCGGTGCAAAAAGTCGAATTATACTCACAGAATTTCTATTAGAGTCTTCATTTTTATGCATTATTGGCGGTCTCATTGGATTAACACTTGTATTCTTACTCACACAAGTATTAACGAATGCCTTAAATTTTCCGGTTTTCATTTCAACCGCTAACATGTTTCTTGCCATTGGCATCTGTATCCTAGTAGGTGTGATTGCTGGTTTTGTACCAGCAAGGCAAGCTGCTCGAATGGACCCTGTTGTTGCGATACGAAGTAAATAAGCAAGGGACCTGGAGTTCCTTATTTTTGCACTCATGCCCGTTCGAATTTTAGCAATCGAATCATCTTGTGATGAAACAGCTGCATCCGTTTGTGTGGACGGCAAAATCGTATCCAATTTTATTGCAACCCAAAAAGTTCACGAACAATATGGAGGCGTTGTTCCTGAACTAGCCTCAAGGGCGCACATGCAACATATCGTGCCCGTAGTAGATACCGCTCTAAAAAAAGCTGGTATACCCTTATCAGCTATAACCGCTATTGGCTATACACAAAGTCCAGGATTAATCGGCTCACTTCTGGTTGGCGCACAGTTTGCAAAATCACTTGCCGTATCACAACAGATCCCTTTAATTGGTGTACACCATATGCAGGCGCATGTGTTAGCCAACCTTATTGGAGAAAAGAAGCCTACCTTTCCCTTTTTATGCTTGACAGTAAGCGGAGGACATACTCAAATTGTGAGATGCGATTCTCCACTTTACATGCAAGTGATTGGCGAGACAATTGACGATGCAGCAGGAGAAGCTTTTGATAAATCTGCAAAGTTGTTAGGACTCCCCTATCCAGGGGGCCCCTTAATTGATGAATATGCTAAAGATGGGGATGGTAATCGATTTAAATTCCCAAAGCCCTCCATTGAAGGACTTAACTTTAGTTTTAGCGGTCTAAAAACATCAATACTATATTTTATTCAACAGGCAGGCAAATCAACTACATATAAACAAGACTATCCAGTCTCTCATACTGAAAGGGATAAGTTTATTGCGGAAAATTTGCCCGACATATGCGCCTCCATTCAACAGCGTATTGTATCAATTCTGCTAGACAAACTTCACCAAGCCGTAAAGCAAACAGGCATACAATCAGTATGCTTGGCGGGTGGTGTTTCCGCCAATAAAGGCTTGAGAAAAGAATTTTTATCACTTGCCAAAAAGGAGCACTGGAATGCCTATGTTCCTGATTTTGAATATTGCACTGACAATGCTGGTATGATTGCCATCACCGCCTATTTCAAATATCTGGGAGATCAATGGAGTGATATCTCATCTCCCTCAAGCGCTCGTGCAAACTGGTAAAATGGGAATGTCCACTTTTACATTTAAACGATTTTCTATCAACCAAGATCAATGTGCCATGAAAGTAAGCACAGATGCCTGTGTTTTTGGAGCTTGGGCTACACAGAAAATAGTTGAGTATGAGTTACCCTTCGCCCAGATTTTAGATATTGGTACAGGAACAGGACTCCTTTCCTTAATGGCAGCACAACAGCTACCCAACTGCTTGATCGATGCAATAGAAATAGATGAGCTGGCATCATTTCAGGCAAGAGATAATTTTAGTAGTTCGCCTTGGAGCGATAGAATCAATTCAATTCACATTGACGTTAAACTGTATGAATCAATAGAGGAATATGATGTAATTCTCAGTAACCCTCCCTTTTTTGAAGGCGCTTTACCAGCAAACTCCGAAGCTAAAAATAAGGCGTTTCATGACAGTTGCCTGACCCTGCGTGAACTACTGTCCGTGAGTCATAAATTATTGAAGAGAGAAGGAAGGCTTTTTTTATTACTACCAATAGGCAGAAAAAATGATTTGATAAATTTTTGCAACTTGGAAGGCTTTTTTATAACTACTTGTTGCAGCGTCAAGTCAAGCCCGGTTAAGGAAATTTCAAGAATACTGGTTGAGTGCAAAAAAAAAGAGGTGTACCATGAGCACACAACGCTAAACACCGCACTGATTATCCAGGGGGATTTCAAGGGATACAGCTCCGAAACCTTTCAGCTCCTGAAAGAGTATTACCTCTACTTATAGCGGACTATGAAATAGTTGCGTAATCGTGCATATATTGAAAAGGAACGGTTAATACGCCCTGCTTCAAGATCGTAGCACGTTCGAGCATAGGTGATTGACCCTTAAAAAGTAAATCCTCGAGTATGAACTTGATAAGCTGTTCACCAAAATAGCGGCTAGCATCCCTAGGTAGCTCATTAGGAAGATTGCCAACAGCAATTACATCCACAGACCCCGGCTCATGGGGAGCTGTTTTATTTAAACTCTCTCGATCAACTCCGTACACAGGATTTTCAATAGTCTGGTCCCCTAAGTTAATTGGAACAGAACCAAAGGCATCGTCAGTGATATCAGCTATAGTTACTATTCTAAAATCAGGCCGCTTAATATCAGCAATAGTGAACAGACTATCCATACCCTGCTCCCAATAGATTCCATTCAAGAGAATGTCAGTGCTAGATAAATAAGAGGGGAATAAGCATTCGTATTCTTGATGATTAGAGTGAAAGTCCTCCCGACTATACCCTCCCGTTTTGCGGCTTTTAAACAAATTGGCACCTTTTAACTGAACATAAACGGGATAAGAAAATGTCTTTCCAAGAAATTCATCGGGCTCAACCTCCCTCACACCCATTAAGTTCAACACTTCCATAACGCCATGTGCTACTCTTCCAGAACCCGTAACCGCAATTTTAATTGGAGGTAATTTTAGTTCAAAATAATGATGAATTAACTCTCTGAAATTCTTGTGTTTATAAACTCTTTCTAAATTAAATAATCCGGTTCTTTTGCCATAAGCAAGTATCCCATTATGCGCACCAACAACACCTGCAAAAAAGCCAAATCCAATGATACGCTGACCATCCTCATGCTCCAAGCATTCATAATCGATCAAAGTGATTCTTTTTTGAATCATGGCATGAAATAAAGATTGATTGTAGGGCTGAAGCTTTTTTGTATGCGAGAAAAATAAATACGTTTTATCAGCCAATAAGTCCTGCTTGGGCACCTCTTTTATACCAAAAAGAAAATCCGCCTCTGATAAATTTTCTGATAAAATAGCGCCAGCTCTTTCATATTCTTTATCGCCAAAACAGCGAGAAGCAGAAGGTTGAACATAAATCTTTAACGAAGGAAAGCTTTTAAGAAGCCACTTACATTGAGGAGGAGTTAAAGCCACTCTATTATCCGCTGGGACTTTACCTTCCCGTATAATTCCAATAGTAGCCATAGGCGTGTACCTTTGCAATCGATCCAGCAAAATTAACCTAAGGGAGGACTTACCAATGAACTATTTTGAACTGTTTGGAATACCACCTCAATTTGAGATTAATACACAAAGACTAAAGCCAACATTTATTGCATTGAGCCGTAAATATCATCCCGACTTTCACACAGATAAGGATGAGATTAGCTTGGATCAAACAATGGAATTGAGCGCTGCTGTGAATAGAGGTTGGCAGGTATTTTGCAACCCACTAGCAACCTTAAAGTACGTACTGGAAATAAATGGGAAAATAAAAGAAGAGGAAAATGCTGCCCTATCTACAGACTTTTTAATGGAAATGATGGAACTGAATGAGCAGCTAACTGAGGGTAACCAAAGCGAAATATCCTTGGTTCAAGAGAAATTAAAACAATACGAGAACGACCTTTATAATGGGGTTAAAAACCTACTCTCAAACTCCCCCTCTACTACCTCTGATACAGATTTCAAAAAAATTAAAGAATATTATCATCAAAGGAAATACTTAGAAAGAATCCAAGAGAGAATCCAGATCAGCTTGAGTTAAATCCTAAATTCCCCTACTTTTGCAATCCCCCGCCCGGGTGGCGGAATTGGTAGACGCAGCAGACTCAAAATCTGCCGTTCGCAAGAATGTATCGGTTCGACTCCGATCTCGGGCACAAA
>CAZNUR010000006.1:60595-84030 GCA_964576375.1 uncultured Chitinophaga sp. | reverse complement strand
CCTACTATCTGGGAGGTTGGATTTTACCTGGGAACCTTTGGTCTATTCTTTACTTGCTATTTCCTTTTCTCTAAATATTTCCCTGTTATTGCCATTGCGGAAATCAAGCATATCCTCAAGCGTAGCGGAGAAAATTATAAGGGCAAGATGAACAAGGAAGAAGAAGATACGGTCACACAATTTGGCGAACATCATTTGCACGATCATCATTAATTAATCGCGCAACTTAAAGCATATGGCAAAAAAGAAATTTATTGTTGGAAATTTTACGGATGAGGCGGTTTTATTTCCTGCCGTAAAAAAAGTACGTCGTGCAGGCTATAAGCTACATGATGTGTTTACGCCGTTTCCCATTCATGGTTTGGATAAAGAGATGGGATTACGCGATACGAGTTTACATACGGCCGGTTTTATCTATGGTATTACCGGTACCTCTACTGCGGTAGGATTTATTACCTGGGCATTGACCATTGATTGGGCAATCAACTTTGGTGGTAAGCCTTACTTTTCTCTTCCCGCTTGGATTCCTGTAACCTTTGAGTTAACGGTTCTGTTTGCTGCAGTTGGAATGGTGCTTACGTTTTGCTGGTTATGCCAGTTGGCTCCGTTTGTAAAGAAAGATCATTTTAATCCTCGTTCTACTGACGACACCTTTGTAATGGCCATTGAGTGTACTGCTAGTACCAATGAAGAAGAGGCTGTTAAATTTTTGCAAGCGGCCGGTGCTACGGATGTAAAAGTTGAGACAAAGGAAACAGGATGGTGGCTGGGTAGTTATGCCAATGATAAAATGCGTTTTGAGCAATAAAAAGATTCAATCATTCAAATCGAATCGATGATGAAAAAAGCTGTTATACTTACTTCCTTGATTGGCCTGGTAGTGGCAACTATCGGATGTAATGAAGTAAGAAGAGATACCGGGAAAGTGTACATGCCAGATATGTCTTACAGCCGTGCGCTGGAAACATATTCGTCAACAGAGGCTTTAACACAAGCTGGGGTAAACTATAATGCCCGTCCTGTAGAGGGAACAGTTGCCCGTGGTGCGTTGGGAGCATATCCGTTCAAAAATGATTCTGTAGGTTATGCGCGTTCTGCCGAAGTAAAAAATCCATTGGATCCTGCTGCTGTTGATATGAAAGAAGCGGAGCGTATTTACTTGATTAATTGTGGTATCTGTCATGGTGCAAAATTGGATGGGAATGGTCCTCTTTGGAAAGGAGGCGATGGACCTTATCCGGCTGCTCCTCGCAACCTGATCACTGATCCAATTACAACCAACATGGCAGAAGGAACTATGTTTCACTCTATCACCTATGGTAAGAATCTGATGGGTGGCTACGGTTCTCAGCTCAGCTCCAAGCAGCGTTGGGAAATAGTTGCCTATATCAAAGCAAAACAGGCCGAAGCAGCAGCTCCTGCAACAGCCGCAGTTAACTAAACGAAATTCCTGCCTTTAAAAATAGCAAGATGTCAATCCGTTCAACTTTCACCGCTCCCAAAAATTACAACACCGTTGCGCTATCGCTCATTGCAATTGGTGTGCTTTCCATTATTGGTCTTTGGGTGACCAGTGGCTCCAGTGCTGATCCTCGTGAACAGGCACGCTTCTGGGCTTCTTTATTGCAAAACAGTGTATTCTTTTTGTTAGTAGTGAATGCTTCCATGTTCTTTGTTTGTATTACCACCCTCGCATGGGGAGGATGGCAAATGTCTTTCCGTCGGGTGCCTGAAGCTATTTCAGCCGCGGTACCGGTGGTGGGTGTGATTTGTGCAGCTATTCTACTTGCGATTGTATTTGGCGACAACCATACTATATATCATTGGACAGATGCTGAGCATGTTAAGCACGACGAAATTCTTAGCCACAAAAAGGGATTTCTTAACAAAACTTTCTTTACGGTGGTAACTGTATTGACTGTTTTACTATGGTCAGTACTGGGTTGGAAAATGCGTCAGTTATCACGCAGCCTCGATAATGAGCCTTTGGCAACTTTGGAGGAGCGTAGAAAGTACATTTTCAAGAACACGGTATGGGCGGCACTCTATATTGTTGTGTTCTCTCTTACAGTGATGTCTTCTTTGCCTTGGCTGTGGCTGATGAGTATTGATGCACACTGGTATAGTACTATGTATAGCTGGTACACCTTTGCAAGCACTTTTGTATCGGGTGTTGCATTGATTGCTTTATTTGTTGTTTTCTTAAAGAACAATGGCTATCTCGAATATACCAACGACGAACACCTGCATGATTTGGGTAAATTCATGTTTGCCTTCTCTGTATTCTGGACTTATCTCTGGTTCTCACAGTTCATGTTGATTTGGTATGCGAATATTCCTGAGGAGACCATTTATTTCCAGCCACGTGCACATGGTATTTACAAAGGAATCTTCTGGATGATGTTCATCATCAATTTCATTGCACCACTTTTGATTTTGATGCGTCGCAGCGCAAAGCGTAACTATGGTACTATCACTTTCATGGCGCTTGTAATTATTTTCGGACACTGGTTGGATTTCTATCAAATGGTATTTCCTGCCGTGTCTCCAGACAAGGTTCCTAATATTATTTATGATTTAGGAGTAGCGTTAGGCTTTGTTGGATTGATTATGTACAGTACTGGTCGTGCATTGGCAAAAGCGCCATTGTTAGCCCGTAATCACCCCTTTGTGAAAGAAAGTTTGATCCACCATACTTGATTTTTTGACAATTGATTGTGAATTCGATTTGAAAACTGAACTTAAAAGCTGATAGTTAAATTATGCAGACTTTACTTATCTCCGCCATTCTGATTCTCTTTCTGGTGGTTGTCTTCCAGATCGCGAAGGCCAGTGAGTATGTGGCCATGATTCGTGGGTACGAGAATGCACGCAAGCAAAGCAATAAGATCAATGCCTTTTTATTGCTCGCATTTTTAGTATTGGGCTTGATCGGCGTTTACTATTGCAACGAATTGTTGAAGGGTAGAATTTTGGGCGAACCCGCTTCTGATCATGGTGTGCTTGTTGATCGAATGCTGTATGTTACGCTTGCAGTAACCTTTGTGGTATTTCTGATTACCCAGATTGCATTATTCTGGTTTGCTTACAAATATCAAGAGTCTGATAATCGCAAAGCCTATTACTATCCGCATAATAACACACTCGAGTTAATCTGGACCGTTATTCCAGCTATTGTACTTTCTGTACTAGTAGGTTTTGGAATTTTTTACTGGTTTAAGATTACGGGTCCAGCTCCTAAAGATGCGATGGTCGTTGAAGTGGTTGGAAAGCAATTTGGTTGGGAGTTCCGTTATCCAGGGGCGGATGGTATTTTGGGAAAGAAATACTTCAAAAAAGTTGATGCAGCCAATAATAATCCTGTTGGACAATTATGGGAAGACCCCGCAAACCACGATGATGTTTATGTAGAGCAGGAAATGCATTTAGTAGTGGGTAAGCCTGTTCAATTAGTAATTGGTGCGAAAGACGTTATTCATGATGTAGGATTGGTTCATTTTAGAATGAAGATGGACGCAGTTCCAGGTACGCCTACTACTATGTGGTTTACCCCCAAGTTCACAACTAAGGAGATGAAGGCTAAAACAGGTAATCCTGATTTTGTCTATGAACTTTCCTGCGATCAGATGTGTGGTAAAGGACACTGGAGTATGCGCGGCACCATCGTAGTTGAAACACAGGAAGAATTTGATGCTTGGCTGGCTTCTAAAAAGCCCCAGTATTTAGTTGCTAATCCTGATAAAGATCCTGCACAACAAAAAGAGAACACCAGCACCGCTCCATTGACAGGTGCTATCATTAGATAATCATTTTTTGTATTCGAAAAAACCGAAGAGCCATGAGTGAAACAACAACAGTACACGTAGCGGAGGTGAAGCATGTATCCACTCACCATGAGGAGCATGGTCACCATGAACAGTCCTTCATTTCGAAGTACATCTTCAGTATGGACCACAAAACAATCGGTAAGCAATTCCTGATTACGGGTATTGTTTGGGCGATTATCGGCGGATTTTTCTCTGTCCTTTTCCGCTTGCAATTGGGTTATCCTGAAGCGTCCTTCCCAATCCTTGAGACCTTGTTTGGTCATTGGGCAAAGGGTGGACAAATACAACCTGAATTTTATTACGGATTGGTAACGATGCACGGTACCATCCTTGTATTCTTTGTATTGACTGCCGGCTTGAGCGGAACATTTGCAAACTTGCTTATTCCTCTTCAGATTGGGGCACGTGATATGGCGTCTCCCTTTTTGAATATGCTTTCATACTGGTTCTTCTTCTTGGCCGGTATTGTAATGGCTGCTTCAATTTTTGTACATACGGGTCCTGCTTCTGGTGGATGGACTATGTATCCTCCCTTAAGCGCACTTCGTCAGGCAGGTGATGGACAAAAGATTGGAACAGACTTGTGGTTGGTCAGTATGGCGCTCTTCATTGTATCTTCTCTATTGGGTGGATTGAACTATATCTCTACCATTCTCAACATGCGAACTAAGGGAATGAGCATGACACGCTTGCCTTTGCCTGTTTGGGCAATGTTCTTTACGGCAGTGTTGGGTGTATTATCCTTCCCTGTGTTACTCTCTGGCGCTATTCTGCTTTTATTCGATCGTAATTTAGGTACCAGCTTCTATTTAAGTGATATTGTAATCAATGGTGAAGTGCTTCCTAACGAGGGAGGTAGTGCCATTTTGTATCAGCACTTATTCTGGTTCCTCGGTCACCCAGAGGTATATATTATCCTATTACCGGCCATGGGAATGGTTTCAGAGATTCTTTCTGTAAACAGCCGTAAACCCATTTTTGGTTATATGGCCATGTTGGGATCTCTTTTTGCCATTGCAATTCTTGCCTTCTTGGTTTGGGCACACCACATGTTTGTAACAGGGTTGAATCCATTCCTCGGATCAGTGTTTGTGTTACTGACGCTGTTGATTGCGGTACCTTCTGCAATTAAAGTATTCAACTGGTTAACTACAATTTGGCGCGGTAACATTCGGTTTACTCCCGCCGCTTTATTTGCAATTGGCTTTGTGAGTTTATTTATCTCCGGTGGATTAACTGGAATCTTCCTTGGTAACTCTACCATCGATATTCATCTTCATGATACCATGTTTGTGGTAGCTCACTTCCACATTGTAATGGGTGTAGCCTCCATGTTCGGAATGTTTGCCGGTGTCTATCACTGGTTCCCTAAAATGTTTGGTCGTTATTTGAATAACACGCTTGGGTATATTCACTTCTGGGTAACCATGGTGGGTTCTTATCTTATTTTCTGGCCCATGCACTACCAAGGACTTGCTGGAGTACCTCGTCGTTATTTGGATAAGAGAGGATGGGTGAACTTCAATCAGTTTGGGGACTTAGATAAGTTCATTACGATTGTTTCCATTGTGGTATTTATTGTACAAATTGTATTTGTTGTTAATTTCTTTTACTCGATCTATAAGGGCAGAAAGGTTCGCACGCAGAATCCTTGGGGCGCTAACACGCTTGAGTGGACAACTCCTATCAATCCTGGACACGGGAATTGGGAAGGTGATATTCCTGAGGTGCACCGTTGGCCTTATGATTACGGAAAGGATGGACGTGAGTTTATTCCTCAAACCGAACCAGTAGGTTCGAGTGAAAGCAAGCATTGATTCAGGCCTATTGGTTTGAAAAGCTTGTTGAATTATTAAAGCGAAGGCGCTGATGAAAGTGAAAGACTATTTGATGTTAATGAAGCCTTCGCTGAGTATCATGGTGGTGTTCAGCAGTGTGATTGCTTATTTGCTGGCACCCAAAGTGGTCGAATACCATTGGTTGATGATACTCTTGCTCTTTGTAAGTGGGATGCTGATAACCGGCAGCGCCAATGCAATTAACCAGGTGGTGGAACGTGACACGGATGCAAAGATGAAAAGAACCGCCAACCGACCCATTGCAGCTGGCCGTATGACTCCTGGTGAAGGTTGGCTTTTTGCAATCCTCACGGGTATTATTGGAGTTGTGCTATTAGGTTATTGGTTCAATTGGATGGCTGCTTCACTGGCGGCTTTCAGTCTTTTCCTCTATGCGTTTATTTATACGCCGCTCAAGAAAGTTAATTCTATTGCGGTGTTGATGGGCGCTGTTCCAGGCGCTTTACCCTGTTTGATTGGTTGGGTAGCCGGGGATGATCAGTTTTCGATGGGGGGATGGATTTTGTTTGCCTTCCAGTTTTTCTGGCAATTTCCCCATTTTTGGGCTATTGCCTGGGTGGCGCATAAAGACTATAGTTCAGTAGGGTTTAAATTACTTCCCTCTGAAGAAGGTCCTACGCGATTTACCGCCCTGCAGACAGTTCTTTATTCGTTGTTATTGGTACCAGTGACACTGTTGCCTTTTTTTACCGGTATGTCCACTTATCAGGACATGGCTGGCAGAATTAGTATAGCAGTAGTCATTTTTGCCAACCTGTTTATGATTGCACGCTCTTTTCGTCTCTATCAAACCATGGAGGTAAAAGCAGCTCGTGCTGTCATGTTTGGAAGCTATTTGTATCTGCCATTGATTTTGTTCGCACTATTGTTGAGCAAAACAGTGCAGGCTTGATGAAGAAAATTGAAATCGTGAGTAACGCGACTACAAAAAAAATGCATCCCCACAAATTCACCTTGTGGGTGGCCATGGGCAGTCTGATCATGATGTTTGCCGGATTGACCAGTGCATTTATTGTAAAGAGTAATCAGGTTGGATGGAAGCCCGTTACATTGCCTTCGGTATTTTGGGCCTCTACTATTGCAATTTTAGTAAGTAGCGGCACCGTAATTCTGGCCTTACGTTCATTCAAAGAGCGAAACATGGCTCGTTACCGATTACTGATGATTGTAACCTTGTTGTTAGGGGTCACATTTATCGGATTGCAATGGATGGGTTTTGAAAAACTCTGGGAACAACAAATCACGTTCAAGGGATCTGGCGCTGGTCAGTTCTTATATGTGATTTTTGGCTTGCATGCACTGCACGTTGCAGGGGGTGTGGTAGCGCTGTTGGTACTGGTAACAAAAGCTTTTGTAGGAAGAGTAAAACTATATAGTTCAGTTCCGGTTGAAATTGCCGCTACGTACTGGCATTTTGTAGATTTATTATGGATCTATTTGCTAGTATTTTTCTTGGTATTAGGCCAGCGCTGAACAGACTATAAAAACATAACGTATAATTTCGAGATATGTCAACAACTGCAGCTGTACAACAAACTAAATGGTGGACGGGGGGTAAAAGCCCCTTTAACCTAGAGTATGGAAAACTCATGATGTGGTATTTCCTCATGAGTGATGCTTTCACGTTCGGAGCTTTCCTGATCTCCTATGGCACCATTCGTTTTAGTCAGAATTTCTGGCCTGATCCCAACGTAGTTTTTAATGCTTTCCCTGGAGCGGGTCATGCCAATTTACCATTGGCATTCGTGAGTGTAATGACTTTTATCTTGATTATTTCCTCTGTTACCATGGTATTGGCTGTACATGCGGGACATAACAACGATAAACAAGGAGTTGTAAAGTGGTTAATCTGGACAATCATTGGAGGTGCAGCGTTCCTGGGTTGCCAGGCATGGGAGTGGCATCACCTGATTACTGGCGAACATGCTGTGTTGGTAGATGGTCAGTTGGATATAGTAGGTCAGACTACAAGAATTAATCCATGGGGCGACTTAGCTTCTCAGGCTGATATTGCAGCTGCAATACAAAATACACCTCGTGAAACATTGATTCGTTTAGCTGAGATGGGCGGACACGGTCATGAAGGTGCTGCACATACCAACTTTGCTGCTCTTTCAAATACAGAGTTGATCAAGGCAATCGATATCGAGGGGTTACATATTCGAGAAAATGGTCCTGTGGCATTTGGTGGTTACTTCTTTGGTATAACAGGATTCCATGGTTTCCACGTTTTTTCAGGTGTAATCATCAATATTGTAATGTTAATCATGACGCAGAAAGATGTCTTTGCACGTCGTGGTCATTACCTCATGATTGAAAAAGCTGGTTTATACTGGCACTTTGTGGATCTGGTTTGGGTATTTGTGTTCTTATGTTTTTATTTGATCTAAACGAATTTTAGTAAACGAAATCGAATTGATATGCAACATCCCGCTTTTGAAGAAGTAACCTTTCATCATCATACCGACGATGCAACGTTTAAAAAGAAAGTAAAGAATACAACTATTCTTCTTTCTGTTATTACCATTGTCGAGTTGGCAATCGGATTGATTATTTACAATATGCACAAGGGTGATGCCCCTAACGAATTGCTGGTGCTGATGTTCAAAGGAATGGTGTGTATTCTTACGTTGGCTAAGGCCTACTACATTGTTTCTGTATTCATGCACCTAGGTGACGAGATTCGTAATATGATCATGACGATTGTTGTTCCCCTACTTCTTTTCATTTGGTTTATTGCTGCTTTTATCTGGGATGGTAACTCCTATAAGAACCTGCGCAATAAATATGATGCGCACTACAAGGAGACGACCATGCCTTCTAAACACTAGGCCTGAATAAAACTGCGCTATACGGAATTTTGATCGCACTGATTGTTCCGCTACTTTCCTACTGGATTGTGGAAGTGAACAGTCGTGATGCGATTATGCTGCCTCGACACTATTTTCCAGATTCTGTTTATCAGACTACCAAACGTGGCAAGAAAGTTACAGATACGGCTTGGCATCGCTTAGCCGATTTTAAACTCCAAAACCAATTGGGGAATGAGGTAGGCTGGGAAGACTTGCAGGATAAAATTATTGTTGCCGATTTCTTTTTCACGCGTTGTCCCACTATTTGTCCGGGAATGACACAGAACATGAAACGGCTGGCAGAAACCATTCACAATGGAAAAAGAGTAGGAGATCGAACTAACCGGGCTGTTCATTTTCTTTCTTTTAGTATCGATCCGGAGAGAGATAGTCTTGAACGGTTGCAATATTGGGCGAATCGTTTTCAGATCAATCCAGAAACCTGGTGGCTATTAACCGGAAATAAAAAGCAAATCTATTCGCTGGCCATCGACGAAATGAAGCTGGGATTGATTGATGGAGAGAATGTCGATACCAATTTTGTGCATAGTGATAAGTTTGTCTTAATCGATGTGAATCGTCAAGTGCGAGGCTATTATAGCGGATTAGATCCCGATGACCTTTCGCGTCTTCAACGAGATATTATATTACTCACCATGGAGAAGAATCCCAATCGACGCAGCTTTTTTGAAGGGAAGCTGGTGATAATGGGTGTTTCCTTTTTGTTGGCTATCCTGGGTGTGTTTTTATTGCTGACCTTATTAAAGAGAAATAAATCATAGTATATGCTAGAGCCCTGCTTGAAAAAAAATGATAAACTGGCTAGCCGATTGATCATTCTGTTTTCCTTAATTGTATTTACAGCGGTGGTGATATTAGGACGTGTTCGATTAGACCTGGATCTTGGATTTGATGTGCATGTATTTGCTACTGTTAATGCTTTTATCAATGGTACTGTAGCCTTTCTTTTAGTAGCCGCTTTATGGGCAGTTAAAAATAAACGGTATGCACTCCATCGTAATTTTATGATGGCAGCGCTTTTGTTATCGGTTGTATTTCTGCTGAGTTATATCGCCCACCATCTATTGGCAGGTGAGACCCGTTTTGGTGGGACTGGTACTTGGAAAACAGTTTACTATATTATTCTCTTTACGCATATTCCACTTGCTGGATTGATTCTCCCCTTCATATTGTTTACAGCTTATCGAGCATTAATCAGTGAGTGGAGTGCACACAAAAAATTAGCTAAGATTACTTGGCCAATATGGTTTTATGTGGCGGTGACCGGTGTATTGGTATACTGGCTGATTAGTCCCTACTATCAGTAATCTATAATTCCTTTAGCGGGTCCCAGAAATGCTTTTCAAAATCAATGATCTGGTCATTGATTACACGGATTTTTTCTTTTTCAAGCAACTCTTGCATTCGGGTGGGAGAGGGAAAATGATTCTTGCCAGATAATTGCCCCATTCTGTTTACCACCCGATGTGCGGGCACAGTTGGAGTTTGTCCATGACTACTATTCATAGCCCAGCCAACCATTCTGGCTCCGGATTTAGCTCCTAATGCGGCAGCAATGGCGCCATAAGAAGTTACACGGCCTTTGGGTATTTGACGTACAACATCCCACACTTGGTTAAAGAAATCATTTTCTGGTTGACCAGAAGGCAAGACTTTTTTCAATGAATTTTTACGAGGCTTCGATTCCTTCATGACGTGCCAGTATTTCTTTGAAAGATTGATCCATTGCTTCAGTACCCAGCGAGGCAGGCAAGGAGAAACAGCAATAATAGATTCGATTACTACCTGCAATATCTAACGATTCGTAATGTGTTTTGATGGATAGGCTGGGTGTTACATCATCTTCTCCATAGACATCTTCAGATTTTGTATGGATTGTACACTGGTAGTGATCTGCAACCAAACAAGTAAATGTATAAAGTGCTGGGCTATCTGTTTTTAAATGGATAAGTCCGCCGGACACGAGAATTTTTTGATAGAGACGCAGAAACCGAGGATGTGTCAATCTCTTCTTTGCCTTTGAAAAACGAAGCTGTGGATCAGGGAAGGTGATCCATATTTCCGCTACTTCCTGTGGAGCAAAAAAATCACTTAGCTGTTCAATTTGTGTACGAAGAAATCGAATATTGGATAGCGATTCTTCCAAAGCTTTTCGTGCACCAACCCAAATCCTGTTCCCCTTGATATCAACGCCTATGAAATTTCTAGTAGGAAATAAACGACCTAACCCCAATGCATACTCACCTTTTCCGCAAGCTAGTTCTAACGTAATGGGGTTTTTGCTTTCAAAGATGGTAGCCCAATTTCCAGCAGCCTCTTTAGGAAACTCTAAAACATTCGGAAATGATTTGAGTTCCGCAAATCGAATCAATTTTTTCTGACCCATTTTAAAATTTTACTTGCAAGCCAAACCCAATGATTGATTTTGCTTGCAATCCTGGAGAGGTTTTTTTAGGACCGAACAAACGCACATCATCATCATAGATTAAATCTACGTTCCAGCTAAGGGCAAGGTTTTTGCCAATCTTAGTAGTTAATACATTTGTTACAAATAGATCTATATTTTGTGGCTTACGTTGATAATTCGAGAATAGATCAATCCTGGCTTTATATAATACCTTTTTATTAAAATTCTTTTCAACAGTAAAGGTTCCAAAGGCACCAAACTGTCCAATACTTTTTGATCCTGGTTTTACACCATACTCTCCACGATTAGAAAGTGTCTCATTGGTTACGATTACCCAACGAGCGGTGATCGGGGAGAAGAAAACCGAAAATTGTTTATTGGGTCTAAAGTCCAGTCCTTGGCTGAAAATGATATAGCCAGGAGACATAAAGGTGGAAGCAAAAGTTTTTACATTGTTGGGGTAAGTATAACCGGGGATAAATTGAGAACGTACGTTGAAGAGCGTGGCCAGATTTATTTTTTTATTGAGCGAATATCCATATTTGGAGATCAAGTCAAAACGGTCGTCATTCTTACGGCTGCCCAATGAGGTGGTGTTAATGTAGCCAAAGAAAATGTCCAGCGTATTATCCCAGCTATTACGACCTTTTCTGTAATAGGAATATAGTTGAAGAATGGTGTTCAGTGTAAAGGAGAACTGATCACCGCCGGCAGCCCAATTACTCAAGCTACCTTGTCCAACTGTGAGTGTATAGTTTCCACCCGATTTCCATTTTTTAATCAGCGAATCTGGAACATATTTTTTAACTGGACGTAGTGATTCTACCTGTAATTTTCGAATCGCAGCATCTTGTGCAATAGCAACTCCCCCCATCAAGATTAAACTCAATAAAATAAAAACGGTTGACCGAATTACGGGCATGCTTGCTAATTAGTGCTTCAAAACTATAGCATTTGATTTATTTTTTTGCAGGAGTTTCCTTAGCGCACCCGTCTGCCTTTCCACTCGTATGAACCCTGGAGCCCTAGCAGTCCGGTTCCTGTTATATATAGCACGTGCAACGGTTGTAAGAGAAAAAATTCTAGCAACTTAATTCGATGATCGAAAAACCTTGCTACACTGCTTACAAAAGGCCACTCTACGATGGTTTTACAAAACCATACTGCAAGAAGCAGGATCCCACTAGTTGGGCTGATCAATGTAATGAAAGCGCAGACAAATAATAGCGCGTTATAAAGCCAAACACTCACCAACACCCCTTTTAATGCTAGATCTGTATAATAGGGAGATTTACTAGCCCACCGAATTCTTTGTTGTATGAACGAAGACCAATCAGGCATCGCAGTTGTCTGCATAATGGCTCGCTGGTCTTTTAAATAAAAAATTTGGGAAGAGTACTGCTCTTTTATTTTATGTAAAAGAAAAAAGTCGTCTCCTGAAGCTAACTTCTCATTTCCCTCATAGCCTTTCACTGCTTCAAATATAAAACGGGGGTATCCGAGGTTGGCTCCATTAGCCATATAAATCCAACGAAGTTGAAGTCCGGCTCCCGTAATTCCCTGCAAGACCAGAAAATCCAGCGTTTGAAAACGTCCCAATAGACTACCATTATTTTGAAGGTAAACGGGAGCTGCTAAAAAACTGGTTTGTCTGGAGGTAAGGCTTTTGACCATCGTTAAAACCCAGTCTTTTGTCGGGACACAATCCGCGTCGGTGCATAAAATCCAATCTGCATTGGTATTGGCAACCCCCTTTTCAAGCGCCTTCTTTTTATAAGCGACGATTCCCTCTTCTTCCAGTAAAATACTTTTCGCAAATGGAAATTGACTCACTACGCTTACCGTTCCGTCTGTAGAGTGATCATCAATAACCAGCACTTCCATTTTATTGAGCGGGTATGATTGTGCAGCAAGGGCTTGTAAAAGATTTCCAATATTCTGTTCTTCGTTACGAGCAGGAATGATAATGGCTACCTTAGGCAAGTCCTCCTGTTCTGGTGCTGAAGTAGGTTCCTCCGGAATAGCTTCCCAGCCCGTCTTAAAATAATAGATTAGTCCCCCATAGAGCAGGGTAGCCATAATCAAGATTCCGGAAAACAACATGACACAAATCTACCGATGCCAGCGCATGCTTTAATCTGTTAATTTTTTGACTGGTCATTGGCGAGCGCAAGAAAAAAGTGTAGATTTGATAGTTGCTTAAACAACTATATGCCAAACAACCAATTCAAACGCGGAGAACTGTACAGCTTTATCACGGGAGTTGCCTCTACGGCCATTGCGCGTAGAGTGCAAAAAAAGTTCAATGTAGCAGGCTTGAATCTGACTATTGAGCAATGGAGTGTGTTGTATCATCTTTGGAAAAAAGATGGAATCAGCCAGCAAGATCTTTGTAATGCCACTTTTCGTGATAAGCCGAGTATTACAAGGTTAGTTGATAATATGGAAAAAGCAGGGTTGGTAAGAAGGGTGGCGTCTGTAAATGATCGCCGGATCAATTTGATCTATTTGACCAAAGAAGGACAACAGTTACAAGAACAGACGCTAAAACTGGCAGATCAAACATTGATTGAAGCCTTGCGTGGAGTCCCCGCTGATAAAGTGGAAGTATGCAAACAAGTATTGCAAGTTGTTTACGATAACCTGGCTAAACTCACTTAAAATAAATTCTTATGTCAGTAGCTGAAAATGTAAAACAAAGTTTAAAGGGTGGCGAATGGTTAATTCGTGAAGCACACCCAGCTGAAACATTTATTCCTGAGGAATTCACGGAAGAACAGGAAATGATTCGATCGATGTGTATGCAATTTTTGGAAACAGAAGTATTTCCAATCATTGAGCGTATTGACACTTTAGAGCAAGGGCTAATGCCATCTCTAGTGAAAAAGACCGGTGAGTTGGGATTACTCTCCACCTCTATTCCAGAGGAATACGGCGGATTGGGTAAAGATTTTGTTACCTCAACCATTGTCAATGAATACTTGGGTGCTGGTCACTCTTATTCTGTGGCTGTTGCTGCGCATACTGGAATTGGAATGTTGCCTATTCTTTATTTTGGAACACCTGAGCAAAAGTCAAAGTATTTACCAAAATTGGTTAGTGGCGAATGGGCGGGTGCGTACGGATTAACTGAGCCGAATAGTGGTAGTGATGCTTTGGGGGCAAAAACTACAGCCACCTTAAGTGCCGATGGCAAACATTATGTTTTAAATGGACAGAAATGCTGGATCACCAACGGAGGCTTCGCACATGTCTACACCGTTTTTGCAAAAGTGGATGGTGAAAAGTTTACTGCCTTTATTGTAGAGCGAGGAACACCTGGATTTACGCAAGGAGTAGAGGAACAAAAGATGGGAATCAAAGGTTCCTCCACGGTTCAATTATATTTTCAGGATTGTAAAATTCCAGTAGAAAATCTTTTGGGCGAACTTGGGAAAGGGCACAAAATTGCTTTCAATATTCTCAATATCGGCCGATTAAAACTTTGTGCAGCTACTTTGGGAGGTGCAAGAATGGCATTGAATCAGTCTATTCAATATGCAAAAACAAGAGAGCAGTTCAAACAACCAATTGCAAACTTTGGAGCTATCAAGCATAAGCTTGCCGAGATGGCCATTCGTACTTATGTAGCCGAGTCTGCTTTATATCGTACTGCCAAGTGGATTGATGAAAAAGAACAAGAGTTGCTTGCTAATGGAAAACCATTTGCAGAGGCCTTATTGGCGGGTGCTGAAGAATATGCCATAGAGTGTGCTGCATTAAAGGTTTATGGAAGTGAATTATTAGATTTTGCTGTTGACGAGGGAGTTCAGATTCATGGAGGCAATGGCTATAGCGCGGAGTACGCTATTTCAAGAGCCTATCGGGATAGCCGAATTAATCGTATTTACGAAGGCACCAATGAAATCAATCGATTGTTGGCATTAGATATGACACTCAAACGTGCTATGACCGGCCGTCTGGATCTAATGGGGCCCGCCATGGCCATTCAAAAGGAGTTAATGAGTGTGCCAGATTTTGGCAGCGGCGAAGACCTTCCCTTTGCAGCGGAACAGAAGTTAGTTGCCAATCTCAAGAAGGCAATTCTAATGACCGCTGGCGCTGCCGTACAAAAATTAATGATGAAACTAGAAAAGGAGCAAGAAATTCTGATGAATCTGGCCGATATGGCTATTGAAGTTTTTCATGCGGAAAGCGCTTTGTTACGAGTGATGAAACTAGTTGATTTAAGAGGAGACGAAGCGGTAAAAGGACAACTGGATATCGTTCGTACTTACTTATACGATGCAGCAGACCGGGTAAATAAGTATGGAAAAGATGCTATAAATGGTTTTGCCGAGGGAGAGGAGGCTCGTATGATATTGCTTGGTTTGAAACGATTTACGAAGGCAGATCCCTTCAATGCCAAAGCAGCGCGTCGGCGTATAGCGGACCAGTTAATTGAGCAAGGACACTACTGTTTCTGAGTTTCACTAATTTTGCAGTTAATACACTAGCATGAACCAAGCAACAACCCCTTCCTTACTCACTCCAAAGGATTTTGCCTCAGATCAAGAGGTCCGTTGGTGTCCAGGTTGTGGGGACTATTCCATTCTTGCACAGGTTCAGAAAGTAATGCCCACTTTAGGAATTCCCCGGGAGAATATTGTATTCATCTCAGGGATTGGGTGCAGCAGTCGTTTTCCTTATTACATGAATACGTTCGGGATGCACTCTATTCACGGACGTGCAACGGCTGTGGCAAGTGGATTAAAGGCCAGTCGCCCTGAATTAAGCGTTTGGATTATTACCGGCGATGGCGATAGCTTGAGTATTGGTGGTAATCATACCATACATCTGCTTCGTCGAAATTTTGATGTGAACATATTGCTCTTCAATAACCAGATATATGGATTAACCAAGGGGCAATATTCTCCAACTTCCGAAGAGAAAAAAATCACCAAGAGTACTCCAATGGGGAGTATCGATCATCCGTTCAATCCAGCGGCTTTAGCATTGGGTGCTGATGCTACATTTGTTGCGCGCACCATGGATCGTGACCCCAAGCACTTACAAGCTATGTTGCTACGCGCTAATGCACATAAGGGTGCCTCTTTCTTAGAGATCTATCAGAATTGTAATATTTTCAATGACGGTGCCTTTGAAATTTTTACGGAGAAGGGAAGTAAGGCAACAGAAACCCTATTCCTGGAACAAGGCAAACCATTGGTATTTGGTGCAAATAATGACAAGGGAATCAAGTTAGATGGATTTAAACCCGTCATTATAGATTTTGCACAAGGTTTTAGTGCAGCTGATTGTTGGGTCCATGACGAAAAGGATATCTATAAAGCACAAATTCTCACAAGAATATTCGATGATCCACAAATAGAGGGACACCTGCCAAGACCCTTTGGTGTATTTTATCAAACAGACCGTCCTTGTTACGAAGATGTGATGGCTGCGCAGTTGGAAGAAGCGGCCTCTCGTAAACCAGCAGATTTGGATAAACTGTTAAAAGGAAACGAGATCTGGACTATTAGCTAGAATAATTTCTGTTGGTCAGGAAGTAAGCGAAAGCTTTTTCGGTGGTATATACATAAACCCCATTTTTCAATGGCTTTTCTGTGTTGTGCGGTACCATATCCTTTATTACGATCCCATCCATAGTGAGGGAATTCTACGTGTAGTTTTCCCATCCATTCATCCCGATATGTTTTAGCCAAAACGCTGGCTGCGGCAATTGACGCAAAACGACTATCGCCTTTTACAAAGCAATGGTGAGGTATTTTTTTGTAGGGAATAAACCGGTTGCCATCTACCAATAAAAGACCTGGTTTTTTCTTTAATAAGGAAACGGCCTGATGCATGGCTTTGATACTTGCTTTAAGGATATTGATTTGATCAATTTCTTCATGGCTGATTTGACTGACTGCAAAACTGATAGCTTCTTTTTCAATTAAGGGTCTTAAAAAGTCTCGTTCTTTTTCTTTTAATTGTTTGGAGTCATTGAGTAGCGGATGATGAAAGCCCTTCGGTAATATTACCGCTGCTGCAAATACAGGACCCGCGTAGCAGCCCCGGCCTGCTTCATCAAGACCTGCCTCTAAATAGGTATCCTGGAAAAAAGGTGCCAGCATACCTGCAAATTCCGAAATATTGCTCAACAAAAAATTACTGGCAAAATAGTCGGGATTACCTTTGTATACCATGGAAAATACCTCTTCCTCCCGCGCTGTTGTGTATTGGCTGTACACGGGTATGGCTATGATTATTATTCAGATTTTATTAGGTGGCATTACCCGATTAACGGGCTCTGGTTTATCTATTACTGAATGGAATGTTGTGACTGGCGCACTGCCTCCGCTTTCGGATGCGCAATGGTTGGTGGAATTCGAAAAATATAAGTCAACCCCTCAATTCCGCTATTTGAATTTTGATTTCTCAATTGCTGATTTCAAGGTTATTTATTTCTGGGAGTGGTTTCATCGAAATTGGGCCCGTTTGATTGGGGTAGTTTTTGCTATACCATTTTTATTTTTTTGGTGGCGTGGCTATTTCAAGTCCCATATGGTGAAGCCGTTGCTGGTTTTATTCTTTTTGGGAGCCTTACAAGGAGCAATTGGTTGGATTATGGTAGCCAGCGGACTTACAGGAGATGCTATTTACGTAAAGCCTACTCGTCTTGCACTGCATTTTGTATTTGCCTTGGGACTGCTGTGTTACACATTTTGGTTTGCCTTACAGTTAACGGTTCCTGCCGCTGATAAAGTGTATAACCCATCCTTACAAAAGTGGTTACGTTGGATCATGATCCTTTTGCTATTGCAATTAATATATGGTGCATTTATGGCAGGACATAAAGCAGCTACCGCAGCACCTACCTGGCCAACTATCAATCAGGAGTGGATTCCCACAGGGTTGTATAAGAACAGCGAAGGCGCACTTAATTGGGTAGATAATTTAATTTTTGTGCACTTCATGCATAGAGGTTTAGCCTACTTACTATTAGCAGCTATACTATTTTACACGGTACAATTATATAAGCAACAGGGTTCTCCCTGGTTTTATCATGCACGCAAGTGGCCTGCTATTTTGGTATTACTACAGGTTGGATTAGGAATTTTATCTGTACTTACCAGTACCAAAATTATTCCTGGCCACTGGGGAATTTTTGAATGGATGGCACAGCTTCATCAATTAGTAGCTATGCTGCTATTGTTATCCTTGGTTCAATTATTATTCCTGATCAGACAAAAAGCGTTGGGTACAACCTGAATTTGTAAGGCGGCTGTATTTGCAATAGGATCTCCATCGATATGCGCTGCTGCATGTTGATGATTCAAAATAGTAATCGATCCAGTTTGGAAATAAACAATAGAGGTCTGTGTATCTAAGGAGTCAATGGTTTGTACTTTATTGGCTCCAATTAATTGTAATAATGTGGTTGCTATTAATCGCAGCTTTGATTGTTTTTTTACTAGTACTACATCCAGTAGTCCATCATTCAGCTTGGCTGCAGGTGCAATTGTAAAATTGTTTCCATATTGATTGGCATTGGCTATACTGATCAGATACGCCTCTGTTTCAAGTATACTCTTTTCTGTTTGTAAGGTGAAACGATAAGTTTTTGCATGGCTAAAATGACCAATTACCTCTTTGCAATACGTAAAAAAGCCACGCGTGGATTGTTTAGCAAAAGAGTGCGCCACGGCCCCATCAAATCCAACGCCACTAAGCATACAAGAAAATTTTTCATTCACCAACATTCCATCTGTGGGACAAGCGCTGGTCTCAAATAAAAACTGAATAGCTTTTTGTGGATCAACTGGAATTTTGGCAGCCCTGGCTAATCCATTCCCTGAACCAACAGGGATGATGCCAAACTGAACGGGTAATCCGCGAAGCGCACCTATCACTTGATTGACTGTTCCATCTCCACCCCCAATTATAATATCGGTGAATAATTCAGTTTTTATTCGCTGTATTACTGCTTGATAATTGCCTTCTGAATTTGAATATTCTATTGCATAGGAAAATTTTACCTTGGCCTGTTCTGTATGAATATATTTTTCAAGATCAGCGGCAATGCCTGTTCCTGCAATTGGATTGATGATATAAAGAAACTTTCGACTTACCATTTTAATAATACACTTCCCCAGGTAAAACCACTTCCAAACGCAGCCAGACATACCAAGTCCCCTTCCTTTACTTTCCCTTTTTCCCAAGCTTCACATAGTGCAATGGGTACGGAGGCGGCGGTAGTATTACCGTAATATTGGATATTGTTATAAACTTGGCTATCCTGCAATCCTAGTTTTTGCTGCACAAATTGTGCAATACGAAGATTGGCTTGATGGGGGATCAGCAAATTTAGATCGGCAGGCGTAAACCCATTCTTCTCCAATGCTTCTAAAATAACTTCCGGAAATTTTACAATGGCTTTTTTAAAAACAGCGGGTCCATCCATGTAAGGATAAATTTGTCCTTTGTCAATCATAGCATGACTAAAAAATAGTTGTCCAATTTCAGCTTGGTCAAATGAAGCATATTCCTCCGCTTTCCAATGATTCGCATGAGTACCTGGATTATACATGGCTAGTATCTCTGCACTTTCACCATCACTATGCAAATGAGTAGACAAAATACCCGCATTGTTTTCTTGCGTGGGTTGTACTACCACAGCTCCGGCGCCATCCCCAAAAATTACGGATACGTTTCGGCCGCGGGTACTAAAATCAAGTCCAAATGAATGTTTTTCAGCGCCCACAACCAAAATATTTTTATAGGTGCCTGTTCTTATATATTGATCGGCTATGCTAAGTGCATATACAAATCCACTACATTGATTTCGTACGTCTAATGCGCCTATTTCTTTCATCTTCATAGCGCGCTGTAACAACACTCCACAGCCAGGAAAATAGTAGTCAGGGGATAAGGTGGCAAAGATGATAAAATCAATATCTGATGCAGTTACCCCTGCTCTTTCCATGGCTATTTGTGCAGCAGCAACTCCCATGGTAGTGGTAGTTTCCTGTGTTCGATGTGCATATCTTCTTTCTTGTATGCCGGTTCTTTCTTGGATCCATTCATCACTGGTATCCATGTAGCGTAATAAATCCTGATTACGTACTATTTGTTCAGGCAGGTATTTTCCAATTCCTGCAATACGGGCGCGTAACATAGCAAGCGGTTGAATCGGAAAGGTACAGAATCGGCTTTGCAGCTAAAACTTTAGCCAGTTAAAATTGTATCAAGGTGTTTGCGGACTCCAATGTAAAACCTGTATGGCAAACTCTGTACAGGCTTTTTCTACACTGGCAATATCCTTTGACTTTATCGGCGAGGCTAAAACATGATCACCAGTATTAGGAAGCGCTACTGCTGATTTGAGTGAGTCAGGTGTTCCCAATTGCCTGAACATTCTTTTCATGGCCGATACTTTGACCACAGGATCTTGCTCTTGTTCGTTCTTGTAATAATACAGCAACAGGGTAGGTTGTTTAATTCGCTCAAACAACGATGCTTTCATAGTCGATTCAAGCAATTCCTGCAATTGCACGACTGATGCTGTTTTATATTGGGAGTTCCAATAGCGGGCGTACGCTGCAGTAGTGTCAGATACGGTTCTCATTTCTCCAACAATTGCTTTTGCTATTTGATAACCCCAGGGATTGTTCAACAGCCAAGCTTTATTATCGTTGATTTCTATATTAGGTGAAAATAGAAATGAAGCTGCAATTTCAGGGAATTCTGCTGCTAACTTCAACGCCAAGGTCCCACCGGTGGAAGTGGAGATTAATACTACTTTCTTCCCTAACTTTTTTCCAATAGCCAAGGCTTCTAATGCACTGTTCCAGACTCCTTCAGCAGTGAACTTGCTCAGAGGGGCGCTGGTGTCTACGCCATGGTCATCTAATCTGCTGAGGTAGAGATTACATCCAAACTTCTTTGCAAAATTCCGATGGACCGGATCGCCCTCCATTTGTGAGGCAGAAAATCCATGCAGATATACAATGGCAAATTCTGTTTGATTTTTTAAAGAGTCATTATACCAAACGATACGCGCCTCATTACCAGGTTTTAGGGGTTGTTTGCTTTCCTGTTGTTGCACATAGCTTTCCAGCGAATCTGCCTGTGTGGGAACATTAGGAAGTGTTAATTGATATACGGGTTTAGCAGGACGTGGACCCGCTAAATAAATAATGATCAGTACACCTGCCACCAAACTGGCAATTTTAAGAGGCTTCATACCTGTGATTTACACTTAAAATTAAACCTTTATTGCCAGGAAATGAGCTACCTTTGCGCGTCTTTAACAAGCGCTCATGAATATTAGAAACATTGCTATTATCGCCCACGTTGACCACGGAAAAACTACCCTGGTGGACAAAATTTTACATGCTACCAAGGTTTTTCGGGATAACCAGGAAACGGGAGAGTTGATCATGGATAGTAATGATCTGGAGCGTGAACGTGGAATTACCATTTTTAGTAAGAACGCAGCGGTTACTTATAAGGACGTAAAGATCAATGTAATTGATACCCCTGGTCACGCCGACTTTGGAGGTGAGGTAGAGCGTGTTCTTAAAATGGCGGATGGAGTTATTCTTTTGGTGGACGCATTTGAAGGACCAATGCCTCAAACCCGCTTTGTGCTGCAGAAGGCCTTGCAATTGAATCTGCACCCCATTGTTGTAATTAACAAAGTGGATAAACCCAATTGCCGACCAGATGAAGTGCATGATGCCGTATTTGAATTGTTTTTCAATTTAGATGCGACGGAAGAACAGTTGCATTTTCCGACTTACTATGGAAGTGGGAAAAATGGATGGTTCAATGATTCACTCGAGCCAACTGATAATATTCTTCCATTAATGGATGGAATCTTAAAGTATGTGCCTGCTCCGAAAGTAAGTGAGGGCACCTTACAATTACAGATTACCTCTCTTGATTATTCTTCGTTTTTGGGACGTATTGCCATTGGTAAGGTAAGCCGTGGTAGTATTAAAGAAAACCAACCTATTGCCCTGGTGCAGGGAGACGGAACAATTCGCAAGACCCGTGTAAAAGAGTTATATGTGTTTGAGGGAATGGGAAAGAAAAAAGTGACTGAGGTAGTAGCTGGTGATTTGTGTGCAGTAGTTGGAATTGAAGATTTCAATATTGGAGATACGATTGCTGATGCTGAAAATCCTGAAGCATTACCCGTAATTAGTGTGGACGAACCCACGATGAACATGTTGTTCTCCATCAATAATTCCCCCTTCTTTGGTAAGGATGGAAAGTTTGTGACTTCTCGTCACTTGCGTGATCGATTGATGAAGGAGATGGAGAAGAACTTAGCACTGCGTGTACAGGATACGGACGAAGGAGATAGTTTCTTGGTTTACGGAAGGGGAATTCTCCATTTGGGAATTCTCATTGAAACGATGCGTCGGGAGGGGTATGAATTAACTGTAGGTCAGCCTCAGGTAATTGTCAAAGAAGTGGATGGAAGAAAGTGTGAACCCTATGAGGTGTTAGTAGTAGATGTACCGCAGGAGTTTGCTTCTAAAGTAATTGATTTAGTAAGTCGTAGAAAAGGGGAGATGTTGGTGATGGAAACCAAGGGCGAAATGCAGCACCTGGAATTTGATATTCCTTCTCGAGGATTAATTGGTTTACGTACACAGATGTTGACTGCAACCACTGGTGAAGCAGTAATGGCGCATCGTTTCAGCGAATACAAGCCCTGGAAAGGTCCTATCCCCGGAAGAAATAATGGAGTATTGATCTCTAAATTTCAAGAGCGCTCTACTGGTTATTCGATTGATAAATTACAAGATCGTGGTACTTTCTTTATTGAGCCTGGTGAAGAAGTTTATGCTGGGCAGATTGTGGCAGAACATATCAAGCCAGGTGATCTGGTGGTGAATGTAACAGAAGCTAAAAAGCTGACCAACCACCGTGCCAGCGGTAGTGACGATGCTACGCGAATAGCACCTAAAACTTTGATGACGCTGGAAGAGTGTATGGAGTACATTCAGCATGATGAGTGTATTGAAGTAACGCCCAACTTTATTCGTATGCGTAAGTTGGTGTTGAATGAGGAAGAGCGTAAGAAAGTTCAAAAAAGAATGGAGGCAGAAGCGTCCTAAGTGTTTTTTAATTTTGTGGTGAAATGAGAAGTTTATTTTTATTCATCCTTTTATTGATACAGGGGGCTGTGTTTGCGCAGTGTTCTATCTGTACTAAAACAGCGCAACAATTAGGAGAAGGACCCGCAGAGGGAATGAATACCGGAATTCTATATTTGGCCTTTGCTCCCTTTGCCATTGTAGGCTATATCGGATATCGGTGGTGGAAGAACAATCAGCAAGGCTGATTAGTACTTTGCTACAAAGCGATAAAGATTGAAATCGCCCTGCTCTCTTTCAGTTTTTATGGATGCAGCCAGTTTAGCTCTGTCAATGTCTTTTAGTCTTTTTGATTCAATCAGGCGATAGGC
>CAZNUR010000006.1:57003-60495 GCA_964576375.1 uncultured Chitinophaga sp. | reverse complement strand
ATCTGCAATTTCCATCAGACCTGCTTTCATGGTCTGTATTTCGTCACCACCTTCGGGAACCAACACCACTGCCGTTACATCGGCCAATCCTGCAATTTCAATCTCACTCTGTCCAACTCCTACTGTTTCTATAATAATCCAGTCAAAATCTCCTTGTTGTAAGAGTTCACAGATTTCAATGATCTTGGGATGTAATCCTCCCAGGGATCCGCGAGAAGCCAGCGAACGGATATACACATCGGGATGAATATACCAGGACGACATTCGTATCCGATCACCCAGGATTGCACCCTGATGAAAAGGGGAGGATGGATCTACGCAGAGGACCGCTACTTTCTTTCCCTCTTCGATGGCTTTTCCAATTAACTTGTCTACTAAAGTACTTTTTCCTGCACCGGGAGGTCCTGTAATACCAAATACAGGCTTGGTCCCCATGGGTAGTTTTTCAAGTAAGGAGATATAGCCTTCCTGTTCGTTCTCAATAACAGAAATTAAACGAGCCAGCGTTTTTCGGTCTCCCGCCTTAATTTTTTCTAATTGTGATTCCCACTGCATGAAGCATAATCCTTCTTTGTAAAGGTAAGCGGGATAACACTAATTTTAACCCGTGCAACTTATCAAAGGCATATCGGTGGTGATTCCAAATTATAATGGGGAGCAACTTTTACCTCAAATTCTTCCTCCTGCTGTCCTTGCGTTATCTGCAACCGGTATACCCTATGAAATTATAGTGGCTGATGATGCTTCCACCGATGACTCAGTGGCATTGCTCCAAAGAGATTTTCCTCAAGTACAGCTTATTCAGCTACCTACGAACGGAGGATTTTCTAAAACAGCAAATGCTGGTATAAGAGTGACACGGTATGACTGGGTCTTACTATTGAATAGTGATGTCAAGTTAACGCCAACTTATTTTGAATATATTCTTCCATATTGTCAACAAACGGATCTATTTAGCGTAAGTGGCCGAATCGTTGGATGGGATACGGATCAAATACAGGATGGTGGAAAATATCCGGTATTTCAAGGGGCAAAGATTAAAACCAGTTATGACTTTATTCCTGAGCAAGCTTCTCCAGCTACGTTTTCTTTTCCTTGTTTCTATAGCTCAGGGGCCAATACGCTGATCAATCGGAAGTTATTCCTGGAGCTCGGTGGTTTTAATGAGCTGTTCTCTCCTTTTTATGTAGAAGACACGGAGCTATGCCTACGTGCCTGGCGTTTAGGATACAGTAATTATTATGAACACAAAGCCATTTGTGCACACCGTACTTCCTCTACTATAGGTTCACCCGAAAGAAAAAAGCAAGTCAATCGTATTTATAATCGCAACAAATATTTGCTCCATGCTATTCATTTAGATGGTCTCTATCTACTCAGTTGGTTTTTACAATTAAAACTCGAACTGGCATTTCGGTTACTCACGCTTCGGTTTACACCACTCCTGTCTTATATCGATTTTATAAAGTTGATTCCGACAATTATAAAAAGCCGAGCTACACTTCGAAAATTATCAAAGGGAAAACAACTACAAAGTGTCCCCAGATTGTTTGCCAAGTTGCAGCAAACAATCAATCAGCATCCCGTGCAATTACAACAACGCTAGTTTAGTTATGTTGTAAATGGGTTTTTATCAAACGTATGGCATGTTTGAAATGAGAGGGCCATCCAATTTTTCTTTTTTTATAAAAGAATAAATCAGTTCGATTTTGCATCATAAAAATAAATGCAGCCCAGCCTTTTCGCTTTTCAATTAGTTGATCTAAACAAGTGATCCATTGCTGTAAGATTTGAAGGGATGCGCTTGATATCTCCGTGCTCTCTGCAAAGGATTTACAGTGCGCTCTTACCGCTGTCATATGTAAAAGCTTTGTCTTTTTTTGTCCAGCCCTTTCTCCAAAAACCGATGCATTAGACGAATGCATACGTTGGTAAACCAGCAATTCCGGTAAATATTGAACACCACCGGCGAGGGCCGCTTTCCCCGCTATATACCAGTCATAAAATAAGTGCGCGGGGAAAGGAAGTATCTTTTTTATAAAATCAGTTCGGGCCAAGATAGCATGACCATTTACGGTATTATATAAGCAGAGATTAAGAATATTATTTCCTTCAAATCGTTTATAAAGTGATTTTGGAGGCGTCGTGAGAGGGGTATCACCCGTAAATGAGCGCGAATCACAATAGATCAAGGGTGTATTTTTTTCCAAAGCCTTCACCAGGCGTTCTATTTTTTCTTCGTGCCATAGATCATCCTGATCTGCAAATGCGAGGAGTGGTGTAACAACTCGTGCGCAAGCTTGACTAAAATTTTGATTATATCCTTGGTTACTTGTGTTACGGTATAGCTGAATTCTTTGATCGGTTACAGCCTGTGCTTTTAATTTCTCCCAAGTGCTATCGGTCGAGGCATCATCGGAAATCAGGATCAATATATTTTTATAAGACTGATTTCGGATGGAATGTAGTTGCTGGTCTATATATTTTTCTCCGTTGTAGGTACAAAGTACCACGGTTACAGCAGGTAGCTCAGGAACAACGGAAATAGATTCTTTCATAATAGTTCAACAACTAATAAAATGGTTTACTAAATTGCTGTGGTTACAAATCTATTTTAAAAATTGCGCATCACCGTTCTTCTTCCCTTTCCTGTTACAAAACCTGTCGGTGGCGCACGGGTAATGTATGAATATGCCAACCGTTTTGCTGCCGCAGGACATCAGGTAACGGTATTGCATTCTTTACGTCGTCCATTTAAAAAAATGCGCTCTCCATTGTGGTGGAAGCGATTGGTATTTGTTTGTAGAGGTGCCACACGCCCTTCCTGGTTTCCATTGGATAATCGAGTCAATTCAACAATTGTAGACGAAATCAGTGATGTGTTTGTTCCTGATGGTGATATTCTCTTTTCTACTTGGTGGCAAACTGCCTATGCCTTGGCTAAACTATCTCCCCGTAAAGGAATACCTGTCAACTTGGTGCAGGATTATGAGAATTGGACCGGACAAGAGGACTTGGTAAAATCGTCTTATAGGCTACCGCTCCGGCATGCTGCTATTTCTAATTGGCTTCGGGTGCTCGTGGAAAATGAATCAGGGTATAAGGTGCAGTTATTACCCAATGCTGTCGACACTAATAATTTTATACAAGTTGTTACACCCGCTTCACGCAATCATTTATCAGTGCTTGCCCTGTACTCTGAAGAGCCCAGAAAAGGTACTCGTTATATAATTGCTGCACTCGAGTCTTTACGCACACAATATCCTGGCTTGCTCTTTAGTTTTTTTGGGGTATATCCTCGTCCTGCTTCTTTACCAGAATGGGTACAGTATTATCAAAAACCTAGGGACTTGTCAACTCTTTATAACCAACACGCCATTTTTCTATCGGCTTCGCTAGGTGAGGGTTGGGCACTGCCTCCTGCCGAAGCGATGGCTTGCGGATGTGCAGTAATTTGTACAAATATTGGAGGACATGCTGATTATACCAAGG
>CAZNUR010000006.1:0-56903 GCA_964576375.1 uncultured Chitinophaga sp. | reverse complement strand
GTGAATCATAATCCGGAGTTGGAAGAACTCCTTTTGCAAAACACCCGTTTTCATAAACTCAATCATCAAACACGCCTGGCGTTTACAACCCCGGTGGGCAAACCTGAAACTATTGGTGCAGACCGTCTGGCCATTGCCGCTGCAGCTGTTCATTACTACCCCAACCAACATACCTTGGTGATTGCATTGGGTTCTTGTATTACCTATAACTTTATTAGTGCACAACATGCTTTTCTGGGGGGTGGTATTTCTCCAGGACTTGAAATGCGCTTAAAATCGCTACAACACTACACGGCTTTACTACCCTTGGTCAAACCCGATGCGGATGTTCCCTTGATTGGCTACGATACCACTACTAATATTTTATCGGGGGTTATCAAAGGAATGGCTTTTGAGATAGATGGATTTGTTGATGCGTATAGTGCTCGTTATGAGAACTTTAACGTGCTATTAACCGGGGGGGATCTGCCCTATTTGGCCACCCACTGTAAAAACAGGATATTTGCGGACCCTGATTTAATTTACAAGGGGCTCTATGCCATCAGTGAAGTCAATAATTCCTAACAGTATCAATTTGTTATACAAGTCATTCGGCTTAGCCGCCCTATTTGTTTCCCTTTATATTGCTCCGGCTTTTGCACAGGATAACTCTCCCTATTCCCGCTACGGCATTGGAGACCTGACCTCCACTACCAACATCAACAACAGAGGAATGGGTGGTATCACGGCAGGCTATACTGATCAACTATCAATAAACTTCAATAACCCAGCTTCATTTTCCTCTTTCCAAGCTTGGAAAGAGAAAAAATCAAAAAAATTAAGTTCTGGCCGTGCCATATTGGATATGGGCGTGAATGTAGATAACAGAACATTGCGCGACCCCTCCTTTGCAAAGAGTTTTAAAGCCAGCAATGCTGTATTCTCTTATATGCAAGTGGGAATGCCGCTTCGTCGTGGCTGGGGAATGAGCTTTGGTTTAAGACCCATGTCCAGAATTAGTTATAGGGTTGATAAAAATGAACGGTTGCGCGATCCTATGACAGGCAATTCAATCGACAGCGCTATCACCCGTTTTCGTGGCGACGGGGGCTCTTATCTGGCGACTATGGGTACCGGGCTTTCATTATTTAGTCGTGAGAAACATGGACTGGAGGAAAAATTGAGTATTGGTTTTAATGTAGGATATCTCTTTGGTAAAAAAGATTACAGCAGTCGCAGAAGTTTAATCAATGATTCGATTTCATACTACCAGGCTAATTTTCAAACCAAAACTACTTTTGGGAATCTTCACGCTAATGCTGGATTACAATACCAGATTCCATTAAATAAAAGCACGACACTCACCCTCGGTGCTTATGGTAACCTGGGTCAGGAACTAAGTGCTGATCAGGACATACTTCGAGAAACTTTCTACTTTGACCAAGGGTTAGGAGAGGTTCGTTTGGATAGTGTCTCCGATATCCGAGGCCGAAAAGGGAAACTAGTGTTGCCAGCTTCCTATACAGTGGGGTTTGTATGGCAGAAGTATGCTATTCCTAATAAGGAGGGTGGATGGATGATTGGTGCGGATTATAATAGACAAACCTGGAGTGATTATCGTTTTTTTGGTCAGCAAGATTCCTTACAAAATACCTGGGAAATTAGAGTAGGTGCGCAAATTAGTCCGGTGCCTCGCCGTAGTTATTTTACCAATGTTAATTATCGTTTTGGCTTTTTTGTAGGACCTGATTATGTACGATTAAATCAAAATATCCCTCGTTTCGGAGCTAGTTTTGGAGCGGGTCTACCTATTTCCATCAGCCGACAGGCTCCCAATCAGATTACATTCATCAATGTTGCATTAGAGTATATCAAACGTGGTAACAAGCAAAATCTGTTACAGGATAATTTATTCAGATTCACACTAGGATTTTCGTTAAGTGATATCTGGTTTATCAAGCGTCAATATGATTAAGTCCTTTCGGACAGCCTTTTTGGCTTTTTTTATTTTATTACTCTCCGCATGCGAGAACGACGATCGTGTGCTAACCAATTGGACCAAGCAATTACGGCTCAAGGAAGAAGCCACTGATGTATTAAGTACAATTAGTCAGGAAGGCAAGTTGAAAGCGCGTATTAAGTCCCCCTTTATGGTCAAGGAAGCGGGGGATACCATCCAGATGACATTCCCCCGCACGCTTCATTGTGATTTTTATAATGATAGTGCCAAGATAGAAACTCGTTTGGATGCACGATTTGGGATCTATTACGAAAATTTAAACAAAGTATTTCTTCGGGATAGCGTAGTGGTGATTACCGAAAAAGGAGACACACTGTTATCTCCTGAACTCTGGTGGGACCAGAATACAAAACTCTTTTATACGGATAAGTACGCGAGCTATCGTAGTCCAGGCCAACAGATTTTAGGCGGACAAGGTTTAGAAGCTACTCAGGACTTAAAACGAATTACGTTTAAATCCACAACCGGGTTGGTCGATGCGCCCAAGAGCCAATAAGAACTAACTTTACGTTGTTTAATTTATAATACTATGCAATACCGTTACATGGGCCGTACGGGTCTACAATTGAGTGTTCTTTCTTTCGGAAGTTGGGTCAGCTTTCATAAGCAAATTGATGATACCATTGCTGATGCATTAATGGGTATAGCCTATGATAATGGAATCAACTTTTTTGATAATGCCGAAGTGTATGCACTAGGAGAAAGTGAAAAGATGATGGGGCGTGTACTTAAGAAAAAAAATTGGGATCGTACTTCCTACACTGTTTCATCAAAGGTTTTTTGGGGTTGGCGTGGTAAAGAGAATAAGCCCAATCAGCACGGATTGAGTCGTAAGCATATCACAGAAGCTTGTCATGAAGCCTTACAGCGTTTACAAACAGATTATCTCGATTTATATTTCTGTCATCGTCCTGACAAAAATGTACCCATCGAAGAAGTGGTATGGACCATGCATAACTTGATTATGCAGGGGAAAATTTTGTATTGGGGAACCAGCGAGTGGAGTGGGGTAGAAATCATGGAGGCACATCGAATTGCACAACAACATCATTTGATCGGTCCTACTGTAGAACAGCCTCAATACAATTTGTTCGAGCGTAATAAAATTGAGAACGAATTTTTGATGGTCTATAAAACAGTTGGACTCGGCACTACTATTTGGAGTCCGCTTGCTTCTGGCATGCTTACAGGTAAGTACAACAAGGGGGTACCTGATGATAGTCGTTTTGGTATTAAAGGATTTGAATGGCTAAAAGATCGCTGGATGCAAGATAAAGTACTCAATGCAGTACAATCCTTGGGTCAGCTGGCTACTGAGTTAGGTGTTAGTTTACCTGCATTAAGTATTGCCTGGTGTGTAAAAAATCCAAATGTTACAACTGCAATCTTAGGTGCAACACGTAAAGAACAGTTACTCGAGAATTTGAAAGCATTAGAAGTTTTAGATTTACTCACGCCGGATGTGATGAACCGGATTGACACAATTACGGGTACTAAACCAATTCTTCCAGAATATTAATTGAGTTGATTATGTCTTTTGCTGGCAAAACAGTATTGATCACTGGTGCTACACGTGGCATTGGTAAGGCGATGGGACTTCGCTTGGCTCGTGAGGGCGCTAATATTGTGATTGCTGCCAAGAGTGTGGAAGAAAATCCAAAACTCGGCGGTACTATTTATACCGCTGCTGCAGAGATGGAAGCTGCCGGTGGTAAAGCCCTGGCAGTTCCTTGTGATATTCGCTTTGAGGATCAGATACAAAATGTAGTTGACAAAGCGACCCAGGCATTTGGAGGTATCGATATATTGATCAATAATGCTTCAGCAATTTCTTTAACACCAACGGAACAAACAGAGTCGAAGCGGTTTGACTTGATGTATAGTATCAATGTGCGCGGAACGTTTCTAGTTACTAAAGCTTGCATTCCTTTTTTACGTAAAGGCAATAATCCCCATATTCTTACCCTGTCTCCCCCCTTGAATCTCGATCCAAAATGGTTTGCTAATCATGTGGCCTATACCGTTAGTAAATATGATATGAGTTTACTGACTATTGGATGGGCGCGTGAATTCAAAGAAGACGGGATCGCAGCTAACGCACTATGGCCTCGCACTACCATCGATACAGCTGCTGTCAGAAATTTATTAGGAGGACAGGCGCTTGCTAATATGAGTCGTAAGCCGGAGATTCTTGCAGACGCTGCTTATTATATTCTTAGCAAACCTTCCGCTACTTGCACCGGAAATCTATTCTTGGATGAACAAGCACTGGCTGCCGAAGGCATCACTGATCTTGCTAATTACTCCGTAGTCCCTGGCGCGGAGCTATATCCTGACTTGTTCGTAGAATAAGCTAACTGTTGTCGAGCAATTATTGCTGATCTGCAGGTTCTTCCTCCGTAAAGGTTTTTTCAGGACGCATTTGCGGGAACAACAGTACATCTTGTATGGATGGATTGTTGGTCAGTAACATACATAGACGATCGATACCAAAACCAATACCTGCAGTAGGCGGCATTCCGTATTCGAGAGCGCGTAAGAAGTCCTGATCAATAAACATGGCTTCATCATCACCACGTTCCGCCAAACGAACCTGTTCTTCAAATCGTTCGCGCTGATCAATTGGATCATTCAATTCGCTGTAAGCATTAGCAATTTCTTTTCCGTTGATCATTAATTCAAAACGCTCTACGAGTCCTTGCTTGTCGCGATGCTTTTTGGTAAGTGGACTCATTTCCACAGGATAATCAATGATGAACGTAGGTTGTATGTAATGTTTCTCGCATTTTTCACCGAAAATAGCATCAATGAGTTTGCCTTTACCCATGGTATTATCTACCTGAACATGCAATTGCTTACATACGGAACGTAATTGTTCCTCATTCATTCTACTTACATCAAATCCGGTATGTTCTTGTATCGCATCAAAAATGCTGATGCGCTTGAAAGGAGCTTTGAATGAGATTACTTTATCACCTACTGTTACATCCGTTGTGTCACAAACATCGAGTGCTGCTTTCTCCAGCAATTGCTCGGTGGTTTCCATCATCCAGAAATAATCCTTGTAGGCGGTATAAAATTCAAGAATAGTAAACTCAGGATTGTGCGTGCGATCCATTCCCTCATTGCGAAAATTGCGGCTGAATTCATATACCCAGTCAAAACCACCTACAATCAAACGTTTTAAGTACAATTCGTTTGCAATACGCAGATAAAGTGGAATGTCTAATGCATTATGATGCGTAATAAAAGGACGTGCTGCGGCACCACCGGGGATACTTTGTAAAACAGGTGTATCTACTTCCAATGCTCCCTGTTCATTCAAAAAAGCTCGAATGGAATTAATGAGTTTGGTTCTTTTGATGAAAGTTTCTTTGACCGCAGGGTTGATGATTAAATCTGCATAGCGTTGACGATATTTGAATTCCGGATCGGTCACCGCATCGAAGGTTTGTCCTTCGGCCTCTTTTACAATTGGAAGTGGACGCAGTGCTTTACTCAGGAGTGTGAATTCTTTTACATGTATAGTGAGCTCACCGGTTTTAGTACGAAATACATATCCTTTGATTCCAATTAAATCTCCAATGTCCAATAATTTTTTCCAAACAACATCATAAAGAGATTTATCCTCACCCGGGCAAATATCATCGCGCTTAATATATACCTGAATTCTGCCTTTGCCATCCTGTAGTACTGCAAAATTGGCTTTTCCCATATCGCGTACACTCATAATCCGGCCTGCAATACAACAGTCGGCAAATTCACTCATGTTTTGGTCATTCACTTTATCCTTGATATCCGTCGAGTAAATATTGACTGGATATAAGGGGGCTGGGTAGGGGTCAATCCCCATCATGATCAATTCAGCGAGTTTCTCGCGTCTTAGCTGTTCTTGTTCTGATAATTGCAGAGCACTCATAATCTTTTATTTCTTCTGTTTCGCGCGCAAAGGTATTTGTTTCGCGTCGCCTATCAATGCGAAAGCCTCCTATGCAGGAGGCTTTCTAGTATCCCGCAAAGCGGGAAAAATTATTTATTCTTCACCCAATAGCTGATGCGAAGACCCATGAAGTGGTTACGGATACCATCATCACCTGTAACTACAGGCATGATATTGCGTAAACCAATAGTATAATTGTATCCAATAGACCATCCTGCTTTAGTGCGGTAACCAATGGTCATATTCACACCCCAATCAGGTCCTTTAAAGTCAGAAGCAGCTTGTGTTCCAAAGCTCACACTGCGTGTTCCGCTTGCTACAAAATCATTACTGGTAGGTGAAGTAGGATCAGTATCCAGCAAACGAGTTTCAACAAATGAAGGTAAGTCGGCCGCTAATGTAGGACCACCTCCTGCAAAGAAGGTACCGCCCTTTTTACACTTTAAATTGTAAAGTACATTGGCTTGTAGTTCAGCATAGCGAACACTCCAATGACGCTTTTCTTTAAAGCTTACATTTTCGATTCTTCCCTTTTGTGTATAGAAAATACCTGGTTGAAAACTAAAATTGCTTTTGGCAATTGGAGTCTCCATTACTAGTCCCAGTGTATAGCCGATTTTTTGATCATCCTTAATCAGCGCACCACCCTTGGTTCCATATTGATTAGCCATGGTGATACCACCTGTTACACCCACCATTGATTTTTGGGCAAATAATGCAAAGGGGGCCAGCAGGGCGAGCAGGAAAAACAATTTTTTCATATCAGTTTTTTTGGTTCAGCTAAAACGGCAACCTAAGTTAAGCATTTACTACTTAAGCTGTTGCGCGCAAAGATATTTTAGTTTCTCTAAACTTTAGCAGAACTACCCTGATAATATTTAGAGGGCATTTAGATTTAATTTATTGTAAATCAGGAAACTACTGAGTAAAGCAGGACTTGCCAGGCCGCTGCCGCCTCCCCTTTGCTCAGTAATTGGCTGGCATAACGGTGTATTTCCTTTTCCATTTCGTCTGGATTAACCGAAAAGTATTGGACAATCTGCTTTAAATGGGGGTCTTGGAAATCAGGGTCTATTGAGGGAATTGCGGTAAAATTTGCCAACTGACCCAGGTCGTTTCCGGTTAAGATTTGGCTAGTACGAACGGCTGCTGGCAAGGCATCAATGCCCATGCCAAGTTCAGTATTGGGTTTGGGGACTTGAAACAAATTCTGTTCATTGACAACCGTATACCAATCTCCACCCAATCTTGCTACTAAGGGCAGATGACGGGGATCCATTTTCTTATTTGTATCTAGTAATGCATCATTGATATGCATGCAGAGAACTTCGCAGATCACCAGATTGCCAGCACCACCTTCATCGCCGAGTGGTTTCACTTCAACCACCTTGCATTCCAATTGTATTTTACTTTCTTTTACCAACGGAGGTTTAATTCGTGTAGCTGGGATAGACGTAAAACCAGCTTTTTCAAATTCATTTACTCCTTTTGGAAACTCACAACTGGCTAGCGATTGCTGTTGCACCATATCTAGTGTAACCATGTTGATGGCTACTTCAGGCACTGCCCAAACATTTTCAAGGGTATGTTTGGTGCTATTATCTCTTACTCGTCTTGCAGGGGAAAAAATTACAATGGGGGGATTAGCAGAAAATACATTGAAGAAACTAAAAGGACTCAGGTTAACATTTCCTTCTGGGTCAATAGTGGAGGCAAAACAAATGGGGCGTGGGGCTATTGCATTTTGCAAGTAGTACTGTCGTTCAGCCGGACTCAGTTTTGAAAAGTCAAAGATCATTTATGACTGTGCTGTTTTTTTCTGTTTCAAAATACTCCAGTCCTCTTCCTCTCTTATAATGCTATTTGTTAACGTACCCAATTGGTCAATTTCCATTTCCACTATATCTCCGGCCTGTAACCATTGTTCCTTATAGTTAGGATCATTTAGTTTACCCGTTCCATTTAATTCTAAAAAACAGCCGGTGCCCACTGTTCCACTTCCAATCACATCGCCGGGATAAAGATCTACTCCATACGAAGCTCTTTCGATAATCTCGGCAAAGGTCCAATCCATATCCCCCAAATTGCCAGCACTAACTTGGACGCCATTCACCTTACAGGTCATATTGAGATTCCAGCTTAGTCCCTGGTGATTGGGTTTTGGTGCGGTGATAAAAGGCGTAAGTTCGTCCAATGTAACTAACCAGGGACCAATCACTGTTGAAAAATCTTTTCCTTTAGCAGGCCCTAGGTTTAACAACATCTCCTCCATCTGCAAAGTCCGCGCACTCATGTCATTCATGATCATCAGCCCGGCAATATGTTGATCCGCTTCTGAGGCACGAATATTTCTTCCATGTTTACTGATTACAATCGCAGCCTCTAGTTCAAAGTCCAATTTTTCAAAATGGTCGGGCATACAACGAATTGGACCAGGCCCCTGAATGCTATGATGGTTGGTAAAATAGAAGATGGGGTATTCGTCAAACTGCGGAATCATATCCACTTTTCGGTTTCGACGGGCAGCCGCCACATGTTGGCGAAAAGCGTAGCCGTCTCTACAGGAGGAGGGAAAAGGAACGGGGGCCATCAAACGCAAATTTTCAATAGCCTGACCTCCGCTCACCGAGCGCTGTCCTTGTTTGATGAGCGTTTCCCCAGCCTGGGCTACGGGAAAATAATCATCCCAAAAATTGAGAAACAGATTCATGCTGTTAGGCAAATCAGGATGCAGCAGCTCCATATCGTAGACAAATCCGTTGATCAGCACGCCCAGTTGCTCACGGTCCTCTTTGTAATAGCTCAACAATTTCATAGGTGAAACATTCGTGCAGCGAAGTTAACGATGTTGGCATGACCGTGCTCATTTCTTCCAATGAAAAGCGCATTATCTTTGCGCCATGAAATTTGAAAAAATACACAACAAAGGGCAAGCGCGTCTTTTTGAAAATCCCTTTATGGAGGCGCTTACAAAATCACACCCGCTAGTTATCTGGGGTATGTATTTGCCAGTAATTGTCTATTTTCTCTATCGGGCTGGCAACATCTATGGGTTTACCACAATTACTATTTCGCTGGTATTTGTAGCGGGTCTGCTATTTTGGTCATTTTTTGAGTATGTGGCACACCGGTTTCTCTTTCACTGGATTCCCCAAACACCTCGCTCTATAAAATTCGTTTACACCTTGCATGGGAATCATCACCACTATCCCCGGGATCGTCAACGTTTATTCATGCCACCTCTTCCCAGTTTATTAATCTCGACAACGCTTTTTCTGCTGATGCGAGCAAGCATGGGGTCTTATGTGTTTATGTTTTTCCCTGGCTTTGTTTTGGGGTATCTTTTATATGGGTCTATGCATTACGCTATTCATGCCTGGAATCCTCCCTTTAAATGGATGAAGCCTCTTTGGAGAAATCATCACCTTCATCATTACAAAAATGAGCATCAGGGCTTTGGGGTGAGTTCAACGCTTTGGGATCATGTTTTCGGAACTATGTTCGATTTGCATAAGGAACAAGAGGATCAGGAAAAGGTTAGGTCCCTGATGTTTGAAAAGAAGTCTTGAGCATTCGAGCCTGTTCATGCACGCCGAGGCTAAATAAAGCTAGATCATATTTTACAGGATCGGCGGCATCAAACTTGCGTAATGCATGCGTGAGTTCCACTGCTGTTTGCCAATCCGTTTGCTTTCTTTCAATCAACCCAAGCATACGCGCTACTCTTGCTACATGCACATCTACCGGGCAAATTAAGGTGGAGGGCTTTATTTTTTTCCAAATACCAAAGTCTACACCACGTTGATCTTTTCGAACCATCCAACGAAGAAACATATTCAATCGTTTGCAAGTGGAGCCTTTTGCAGGAGCGGGAATGTGTTTACGCGTTCTCTCGGGAGCATCGGGTAAAGAGAAAAAGTATGCATGAAATGCATTTAACCTATTTTCCATGTCCTGCTGCTGTAAACAAAATGCAGCCTCCAAACTTGAGTGGTGCTGATAATGGTGTTTCAAAAATTCAATACAATAAAGAATATCGGTTGGTTGAAAGGTTCTATGTTTAAAGCTTAAAAATCGTTTAAGATCCACTGCCTGGTGTTGTTGAATAAATGCAAGCGGTGTTTCATCCATTCGGTTTAATAAGTCTTGACACTTTTTAAGAATAGTAGTTCGATTTCCCCAGGCAAAAAGAGCAGCAAAGAAGCCTGCTATTTCAATATCTTGTTGTAGCGTATATCGATGTGGAATGGAAATAGGATCAGTGGAGATAAAATCAGGCTGATTATAAAGCCGAAATTTTTCTTCCAATAATTCTTGAAGTTCTTGCTTATGCATTTATCCAATCGCTTGCGCCAAATCCGCAATCAGATCATCGGCATCTTCAATCCCCACTGATAAGCGAATCAAGGTATCTGATAAGCCATTTTTAATACGCTCTTCACGGGGAATGGATGCATGCGTCATGGTAGCGGGATGATTGATCAATGATTCAACTCCTCCTAAACTTTCTGCTAATGAAAACAGACGCGTTGTTGATAATACTCTTTTAGTTTCCTCTACTGAATCGCTAGCCAATTCAAAGGAGATCATTCCTCCATATCCACTCATTTGTTTTTTAGCAACAAGGTGATTGGGATGACTAGTGAACCCAGGCCAATAAACTTTTTTCACTTTTGGATGTGCCGCCAGCCAATTTGCAATCTTTTCTCCGTTCTCACAATGTGCTTTCATGCGTAAGCCCAGTGTTTTGATACCACGTAATACCAGAAAACAATCCATCGGTCCTGGTACGGCACCACTACTTTTTTGAATAAAGTGTAATTGATCGTGCAGCGATTTATCTTTTACCACTAAGGCACCTTGAATCACATCACTATGTCCACCTAAATATTTGGTAGCGGAATGCATGACAATATCTGCTCCTAGTAATAGCGGTTGTTGTAAAGCAGGGGAGGCAAACGTATTATCTACCGCCAGTAAAATTCCATGTTGTTTGGCAAGGGCGGCAATTGCTTCAATGTCGCTGATATTCATCAACGGATTGGTGGGCGTTTCCAGCCAAATCAATTTTGTTTTAGGCGTAATGGCTTTAGCCACATTTGCAGCATCAGTGGTATTCACCATGTGAAAGGTGATTCCCAAGCGCTGAAAGATTTTTGTAAACTGCCGATAGGTTCCTCCATACATATCATTCCCACATACTACTTCGTCCCCCGCAGATAATAATTTAATGACTGCATCGGTAGCGGCTACGCCACTACTAAAAGAAAGACCATAGTTTCCTCCTTCCAAAACAGCAAGTGCTTCTTCTAAAGCCTTGCGTGTAGGGTTCTGACTTCTCGCGTATTCAAAACCTTGATTAATACCCGGCGCTTCTTGTACATAGGTAGACGTTTGAAAAATGGGAGTCATGATGGCTCCGGTAGAAGGATCAGGATGTGCCCCGGCGTGTACATAGCGGGTATCGGCTTTCCAATTAGTTGATTTCATGCTCACAAAGTACGATTTGGTTGAATAAATTTTACGATTTCCTGCACCAAGGAGGAAGCTATTGGTAATGCAGGGTCACTATACGATTTAATATTATCAGCGGGGTTAGTTGAAGTAACAATCTTAAATACATGATTCATATTCTCCAGTACTGTCAAACGAGCCGAGGGTTTTGCTTTTTGTAACTGTAACGCATCGGCTACTTGTACCTGTATGTCTTTATTTCCTTGTATCAACAAAACAGGACAACGAAGGGCTTGTAACAATTTTCCTGGATCATAACGTAACCAAGAAATCATATAGGGTTGCACGGAAGGTCTGAAGATGGAAAACAAAAGTGGGTTAGGTTTTGCAATTCGTTGCCCTGCTAATAGGGTATCTAGGTAGCGATTGGCTAATTGCTTGATGGAGTCAGGGCCACCTCCATTGTTAATTTGTTCGCGCAGTACTTGGTCAATCGGTCTTCCTGCCCCTGCCACACTGATAAAGCCCTTGAGTTTTGTTTGTTGAGCCGCTACTAAGCCCACGAGTGAACCTTCGCTATGACCGGCAATGTATATTTTTTTGAATCCCTTTTCGCGCAACCAGTTGATACAAGCCAGCGCATCATTGGCACCATCCTCAAAACGCATATTTTCTTCCTTTAAACCCCGCACCTGACTTTTGCCCACCCCTTTTTTATCATAACGCAAGGAAGCAATACCATAATTGGCTAAACTATCAGCGAGTTGTAACAAGGAGTTGTTCTTTCCTTTTATCATGGTACTATTCCCATCTCGATCTGTGGGTCCCGACCCTGCAATTATTAATACCACGGGTGGTTTTGTAACTCCCCGGGGTGTGAACAACGTACCCGCAAGTGCACCATCCTGAATGGAAATACTGCAATCAATAGAATCCTTTTGTATTACCTGCGCCAGCGCAGCGGAAGAAACAAAGAAGAGCAGCGGGAATAGTAAAAGTCGCATTTCACAAAGTTCGATACATTCCCGCAATTGTGTGAAACTATATCTTTGCACCGCCCGCAATGTCTCACGGTATTGTGATCTGAAGGCGGATCAAATTTAATCTATGAGTAAAGGTCCGGTTTCCCAGTTTATTCAACATCATTATCGCCATTTCAATGCAGCCGCCTTGATGGATGCCGCTAAAGGTTATGAGCAGCACTTAGCGGAGGGCGGAAAAATGATGGTTACCCTTGCTGGTGCCATGAGTACCGCAGAACTTGGGGTATCTCTCGCTGAAATGATTCGTCAAGGTAAGGTGGATATTATTAGTTGCACAGGAGCCAACTTGGAGGAAGATGTGATGAACCTGGTAGCCCACTCTCATTACAAGCGTATTCCCAATTATAGGGATCTCACACCACAGGAAGAGTGGGATTTATTGGAGAATCATTACAACCGTGTAACGGATACTTGTATTCCTGAGGAGGAAGCATTCCGTCGTTTGCAAAAACATCTCGTGAAGCAATGGAAAGAGGCAGAAGCAAAAGGAGAGCGTTATTTCCCACATGAGTTTCTTTATAAAGTAGTGTTGAGTGGAGAATTAAAGCAGTATTACGAAATTGATCCCAAGGATAGTTGGATTGTAGCCGCTGCTGAAAAAAATATTCCTATCGTTGTGCCAGGCTGGGAGGATAGTACTACGGGAAACATTTTTGCCAGCTATGTTATTAAGAACGAACTAAAAGCAAGTACTGTTAAAAATGGGATTGAGTATATGGCTTGGTTGGCCGATTGGTATCGTCAAAATTCAAGTGGAAAGGGTGTAGGCTTTTTCCAAATCGGTGGTGGAATTGCCGGAGACTTTCCCATTTGTGTGGTACCGATGATGTACCAGGATTTGGAATGGCATGATGTTCCGTTCTGGAGTTATTTCTGTCAGATTAGTGATTCTACTACTTCGTATGGTTCCTATTCTGGTGCTGTACCCAATGAAAAAATTACCTGGGGTAAATTAGATATCAATACACCCAAGTTTATTGTCGAAAGTGATGCCACCATTGTTGCTCCTTTGATCTTTGCGTGGATCTTGGGTTGGTAACATATAGACGAACTCTTTAAATAAAAAAAGTCCCGCTGTATTTGGCGGGACTTTTTTGTGAGATTACTCTTTTAGCGAGGAGGAATATCCAACTTCAAATCTCGTTTTAGCATATCATTCCGATTAGCCATTTCCCAGGCTGTGTAATAAACCAACTGCGCTCTCTTGGCCATGAGCGGATAATTTATTTTATCAGGCGTATCGGTGGGTTTGTGGTAATCAGCATGTACGCCATTGAAGTAGAAGATAATAGGCACGCCCTTGTCGGCAAAATTGTAATGATCGCTTCTGTAGTAAAAACGATTGGGATCATTAGGATCATTATAACGTCTGTCTAGTTTCATTCCTACATACGTAGAATTCACCTGATCCGTGATGGGAGCTAAATCAGTGCTGAGTTTATCATCTCCGATAATATATACGTAGTTCAAGGAATCTTTATCCTTCAGATAATCACTGCCGATACGTCCAATCATATCAATATTCAAGTCAACGGTAGTTTTATCTAAGGGGTAAACGGGATGCTCTGAATAGTAGCGGCTTCCCCACAAACCTTTTTCTTCCCCACTCACTGTCATGAACAAAATACTGCGGCGTGGTCCCTTTCCTTCTTTTTTTGCTAAAGCAAAAGCTTCTGCTAGTTCTAGAATTCCAGTGGTACCACTACCATCATCGTCGGCTCCATAGTAGATAGTCCCATCAGCTCTTTTACCTACGTGATCATAGTGCGAGGTAATTACTACATATTCATCCTTCTTATCAGTTCCTTCTAAAACTCCCAATACATTGGAAACCTCTGTTTTTACTGTTTCTTTTGCATAGTCTAATACTACTTCTGCTTTCACAGTTTTTGCAGTGATTTCTCCTTTTTTGATTCGGTCTAATAACCCGGCTGGCTCTGTTTGTAATAGGACAGCTGCTTTTTCTGCTGCTATATAAAAACCAAATAGAGGTTGTGTGGGTCGGAAACCATTCATACTCCAATTGCCACCCATAGCACCAACACGGCGAGGAAAATTAGTTTGGATTATAAGTACTGCTGCGGCACCTCTGCTCATAGCTGCCATTAATTTTCCATTGGGAGAACCCGGTGCATTCATGGAACGTGCATTTCCTGCAGCTGGTTTGTAGTCAGCAGGTGTTCCATCGGCAATAAGTACCAATTTCCCGGCTACATTTAAATCCTTGTAATCGTTACGCACTTCTCCATCCACAATTCCAAATCCTGCAAATACAACTTCAGCAAAACGCATTCCCGCGCTATAATTAGTAGTGAGGGGTGCAAAATGCTCTCCCATTTTTAAAGCGTTTCCATTAATTTCTATGGAAGCATGCGTCATGGAATCTTTATAGAGCGGGTAGTACTGTCGATAACTACCATTATTTCCTGCTACTAAGCCCAATGAACGAAAATGATTTTCGATATAAGTAGCCGCTTTTTCAAGACCAGGCGAAGGAGTGTCTCTTCCCTCCATTTCTGCGCCAGCAATGATATAGAGGTGTCGCTGCATATCTGCAGCGGTGATTGTTGAAGCAGCCTTAATGACTGCTTTATCTTTTTTTTGTGCCAGCAGTCCCAAGGGAGCCAACAGGAATAAAAGGGAGAGTAGTTTATACATAGCGGGTTGATTTGAAGAGGATAAATATACTCCCAAATGATGGTATACCCTAGTAACTGGGATGAACGGCAGTTCTTACCGACAAGCGATCTTCTGTACTCGATTTTCGTGTCGTCCGCCTTCAAATGGAGTTTCCAGAAAAACGCGAAGCATATCTAGGGCCACCTCAACCGAAACAAATCGGGCGGGCATACAGAGCACATTTGCATTATTGTGAGAACGAGCCAGCTGTGCTAATTCTTTTTCCCAACACAATGCTGCACGAATACCGGCGTGTTTATTGGCAGTAATAGCCACCCCATTTCCACTGCCACAGATCAATACACCGCAAGCTGCTTTTCCTTCCTCTACCGCTTGCGCAACAGGATGTGCAAAATCTGGATAGTCAACGGAGGCATCGCTAAAAGGTCCCAGATCAAGCACGGGAATTTCCTCTTTTTCCAAGAAAGCAATTAGCTGTGCTTTGTAACTAAAGCCAGCATGATCACCCCCCAATGCAACGGGCAACTGTAGGTTAAAGGAGCTATTCATGTGTTGAAAATTTAACTCCACTCTTCAGCTCGCTCTTTTTCTTGTCGTTTGTTAATACGCGATGCAATAACAATACTGGCTTCAAAGAGTAAGTAAAGCGGAATGGTAACTATGGTTAAACTAAAAGGATCGGTGGAAGGAGTGATCACAGCGGCAGCAATTAGTATAATGACGAACGCGTGCCGACGGTATTGTCTTAAAAAGCGTGCAGAGACAATACCAATTCTGGTAAGCAGGCTCATTAGAAGTGGAAGTTGAAATAACAACCCAATGCCAAAAGTTGTATAAATCAGATTTTCTAAATAATCTGAAAAGGAAGGCATGATCTGAATCTGCTCACTCAATTTATAGTTGAAATAGAAATTGACCATAAAGGGAGTAAGGATATAGTAACCAAACAGCACCCCCGTAAAAAAAAGTAATGATACCCAAAAAATTACGCCTCTTGTTTTTTTAAGTTCAGTTGGAGAAAGTGCAGGTTTGATAAAACGCCAAAATTCCCAGAATACATAGGGGAAGGCAAGAATCAGTCCTCCAATAAAAGAGAGTGTAAAGGAGGCAATGAATTGCCCGGTCATAGTAGTTTCTAAAAACTTTGTTTCTACTTGTTTGAAACAAAGGGCATCTCCAATACCCAGTTGATTCCCCATTTTGCAAAGCCAGACTGCAGAAATAAAATCAGGCTTGGTGGGTCCAAATAATAATTGGTCCACCACAAAGTCGGAGTTGATAAAAATAAATATAGCGGCAATCAGTACTGCAATCACGGAGCGGATAATATGCCACCTCAATTCTTCCAGGTGATCTATGAAGGTCATTTCACCGGCGGCGGGCTCTCTGTTATTTAGAAAATCAAATAGGGACATGCTAAAAATCTCGCACAAAGATAAGGTCCGTGCGGGTCATCTCAACGTTGCAATCGATGCAGGCGTACGGTTTCGATTCTTGTATCGGATACATGCAGGATTTCAAATTCATAGTCTGCAATGATGATTCGTTCTTTTTGAGTAGGGATGGTTTCGTGGTAATTGATAATATAGCCCGAAAGTGTTTCGGCTTCTTCGCCAGGAAACTCCAGTTCGTATTTCTCTTGCAGATAATCTAACTCTAAACGACCGGACAAAATAAAGTCCCCATTATCCAATTTTCGTTCTAAAAATTCTTCCGTGTCATATTCATCCTGAATCTCACCAAATAACTCCTCCAGTACATCCTCCATGGTTACAATACCTGCGGTTCCCCCAAATTCATCAACCACCCAGGCAATGCTCTTTCTTTCACGACTAAATTTTCCAATTAAGTCAGAGGCACTCATACTTTCAGGAACAGCGGGAATCGGGTGAAGTATGTCAGCAATTTGCTGCGGTTGAGAAAAAAGATCAAGTTGATGCACATAACCAATGATCCGATCAATATTTCCATCATAGATCACTAGTTTGCTCAACTTTGTTTCTATAAATTTTTGTCGTAGTTGTTTTAGAGACTGAAGGCTATCAACACCAATTACCTCTTTTCTGGGTACCAAACATTGTCGAACACGAATTTTGGGAAGCTCCTGTGCGTTTTCCATTAATTGTGCACTCCGTTCTTTTCGTTCTTCTTCTACTCCTTCAAATAAGTTCTTAAGGTCGGCACGATGTAGAGAGCCTTTTTGAGGGTTCAGCCGCAAATTGAAAATATACTTGAGCACCCATTCAGCTGCATCCATCATTGCCGTGGCAATCGGATAGAACAGTTGGTAGAACAATTGTATAACAGGGGCAAAACGTAGTAGTAAGGTGGTGCTATTGGCCCGAAAAAGAGCGCGTGGAAAAAATTCCCCCCCGATCATCACAATCAAAGTAGCTAGTATTATTTCTACTAATAAACGAAACAGATCAGTTCCTATTTGAAATCGTTGCCAAAATAATTGCATTACATCACTAAGCTGTAAACTGAGTAATACTAAAAAAAGGATAAAGCCGAGTTGCGTGGTTCCTAAAAATCGATCAGGGGTTTCAAAAAAAGTACGAACAGTTTTAGAAGCTCGCTCTTGTTTTTTTCTTTTGATCTCAAGACTAAGTCGGTTGGCACTGTAAAAAGCCATTTCAATCCCTGCAAAAAAGCCCATGAGTAAAAGAGTGGTGACAAACAGTAAAAGCGTATCCCAGGCAATCATATTACTCTAAATAGGCAGCTACCAGTCTTGCTACTTCTTCGCAAGCCTTATCTAGCTGATCATTGATTACAATTTTATCAAATTGATTGCAAAAGCTCATCTCCAGCGTTGCTTTATCTAGTCGCATCGTTAAGCTCTCTGGAGTTTCTGTTCCTCTAGCTTCCAGTCTTCTTTTTAACTCAGCCAAAGAGGGTGGTTGAATGAAGATGGAAAGACTTTGCGGATAATTTTCTTTAACCCGTAAACCACCTTTCACATCAATGTCTAAGAGGGGGACTTTTTTTGCAGACCAAATTCGAGTTAACTCACTTCGTAAGGTTCCGTAATATTTCCCTTCGTACACCATTTCCCACTCAGCAAATTGATCTTCGCTTATTTTTTGTTTGAAGTTTTCCGCACTGATAAAATAGTAATCAACTCCCTCTTTTTCATTTGCCCGGGGCGAACGGGTAGCACAGGAAATAGAAAATCCCAGCTGGGTTTCAAAGCGGTTTAACAGAAAACGAACAATGGACGTTTTACCTGCTCCGGAGGGTGCGGCAATAATGATAATCTTATCGGATGGATTCGACATAGGAAGATCTCCCTCAGGCGAAGATCAATATCGTTTTTTCTTAAAGTTGCCACCAGGACGATTTGGACGCCCATTCCCCTGGGGTCTGTACTTTCCTCTTCCTTTTCCATAGCCCCCTCTTCCCATTTCGCGCTCAGGCTGATGGCGGTAAGCTTTGATATAAGGCGTGTTAGTGAAAGTAAGCTGTCCGTTGGTAATATTATCCAATTCGCTTTGAATGGCATCGTCGTAAATAAGTTCCTTATGCCAATTATTATAGGCCAGCTTCATATAGTAGGCAATGGCATTGGCAAAGCCTAATTTTTTCTCTGGGTTCTCCTCTTTCAGTGCTTTATCAAGTACCAACTCCAGATTTTTACCCAAATGCGAATAGCGAGGGTGGCGTTTTGGATAAGGAAGGGGTTGTGGTTTTGCCTTCAATGATTCCCGGGTAGGAATAGGATAAGGTGATTTTACTTCCAGATCAAAGTCTGCAATCAAAAACAAATGATCCCAAAGCTTATGACGAAAATCTTCCATATTCTTGAGTTGAGGGTTTAAAAAACCCATCAGTTCAATAACGGCTTGTGCATTTCGCTGTCTTCTTTCGGGATCTTGAATAGTTTTTACATGATCAACCATTCTTTGTACATGTCTACCATACTCCCGCATTGTTAAGTATTGGCGGGTGGTATTGTACTCCATTTTAGTAACATCCATAACTCCAAAGGTAATAAACCCCCCGCTAGCGGACAAGTGGCTGCTGCCTACCTTTGCCATGCATGCGTATTATCTTTCTTATCCCCTGGCATCTAAGACAGTATGAGCAGTCTGGTCTTACAAATTTGATGGCTAAATGGATAGCTGCAAGAAATACGGATGAATGCATGATGCTGGCACCTTCTGTTTCATCCGCACTGATTCCTGCAAATTGTATAAAGCCATTACCATGGCTGGGGCATTATTTTCCTTTTTTACGGCTTTTCTTACTTGGTCAACAGCTTAGATCGCTCAAGCCTGATCTTATCATTACAGAATTAGGCGTTCAAGTTCCAAAATCGTTTAACCAATTTTTGTGGATTAGTCGGCCATGTACTATATCCTTTTCAAAACAAATTTTACAGCAAATTGCCACTGCAAACAAAATAGTTTTTACCTCTGTATTACTGTTAGATCAGTACAAAAAACAGCAATTCCCACTCCCAAATGAGGTATCGATTGTGCCGCCGGTGCTGGCCCCCATTTATGAAACGCAATCTTTACGAATCCCCGCTCTCTATATAAAAATAGTTGGATCAATTCCTGATGAAGCGGCACTGATAAATCTATTAAAAGCTTACTCACTCTTTAAACGTCGTCAACAATCTGAATTGCAACTTATTTTTTCACAGGATGTTCCATTGCGTTTTCCTGCTTTTACCAAAAAACTCAACTCCTATAAATACAGATCAACAGTAGTAATCAATCCAGTGCAGACTCCTGAGCAAGAAGCTAATCAGGAAGCAGGTGCTTATGCCTTGTTAGTACTGGACGCAAAGGAGCAGCTAGATTTCTATTATCGTAAAGCCAGTCAATTACAAATTCCCCTGCTTGTCCTTCCTGATAGCGAGTCGGAGGGAGCTACCCCTGTTGACCAGTTGGCAGAGCAGGTAATGCGTATCTATAAGGATGAAGCCTATCGGAAACAAGTAATGGTTACACAGCAATCACTTTTTTTACTTCAGGATAATCAAACCAGTTTTAATCAATTACTGGAGGCTGCCGAATCCTGTCGAACTCATTCTTAAGACCATTTTGTCCCTTGCGTATCTTTGCAACACATTAATTAATACTATGCATCAATCGACCATTCATATCGAAGTAAAAACAGACGAAAATCGTATTCCGGCTGCCATTAGCTGGAAAGCCAGCGATACTGGCGCTGCCGAAAACCAGCCGGCTCGTGCTATGTTTCTTTCTTTTTGGGATCCTGCCGACAAAGCGGCACTGCGTATTGATCTATGGACCAAAGAAATGATGGTCGATGAAATGGCCGATTTTTTTTATCAAACGCTCATGACCATGGCAGATACTTATGGCCGTGCCACGCAATATGCAGACCAGGTGGAGGACATGAAGAATTTTGCTAAATCATTTTATGCTCGTTTCAGAGAAAAACAATTACAACAAAACAAAGCATAGTACCGTATGGCACTTGAACAACAAATCATGACCGAGCTAAAGGCTGCTATGTTGGCCAAGGACGAAGCAGCACTTCGTTCATTGCGTGCCATTAAAGCGGCTATTCTTCTCGCTAAAACATCAGAGGGAGCCGCTGGCGAACTTTCCGCGGACGGGGAGATCAAGTTGTTACAGAAAATGGTCAAACAACGTAAAGACTCCCTGGAGATTTTTATGCAACAAGGTCGTGAGGATCTTGCCAAGAAAGAAAGAGAAGAGATTGCCGTGATCGAAAAATTTCTTCCTCAGCAAATGGATCCAGCAGCAGTTCGTGCCGTATTAGTACAATTAGTGGCACAGGTTGGAGCCAGTTCTCCTGCTGAAATGGGTAAAGTAATGGGATTGGCCAATAAAGAACTGGCCGGGAAAGCAGATGGGAAATTGATCGCCACCATTGTACGTGAGATATTGAGCGGCCAATAAATACTATTTATGTTTCTTGATGTTCTGCTTTTGATATTATTGTTGGTTGCTACTTACACAGGTTACAAAAGAGGATTGATTGTTGGCGTTTTTTCCCTTATTGCAATTGTAGTGGGATTGGCTGCCGCCATGAAATTATCTGTGGTGGCCACTGCTTATTTACGTGCTTATTTTTCCTGGGAGGGAAAATGGGTTCCGCCTTTATCTTTTTTATTAGTGTTAGTAGGCGTAATACTATTGATAAGGTTAGGGGCGAACGCATTGGAAAAAGGCGTACAATTGATCACACTGGGTTGGGTCAATACACTGGGAGGTATTTTATTTTATTGGGCTATTTATCTGCTTTCTTGTAGTATAATTTTATTTTATGCATTACAACTTCCCTTCTTTCCAACGGAAGGGATGGAAGAGTCAATCACTTACCCTTATCTAAAAGAAATTGGACCTTGGGTGATGGAAAGCTTTGCAAAACTGTTTCCCGTTTTCAAAGGAATGTATCAGCAATTACAAGATTTTTTCGAACAAGTAAAAGAGCAGATTCCTGCACCTTGATTCACCACCTTGGTTATTGACTGAAATCGACTAATTTAGCGAGGAGCGAGCGACTAGCGAACCCATGCAATACGAGATCAGACAAAAAGAGAAGTTCAGATATGTGGAGGAAGGAACGGGAGAACCCTTGGTTCTTCTCCACGGTCTGTTTGGCGCCCTTAGTAATTTTTCGGGCCTGATTGAATATTTCCGTTCCTATAATCGTGTAATTATTCCACTGCTGCCTTTATTGGATATGGATATCCTCCACACTTCAGTGGGAGGATTGGCCAAATATGTAAATCGGTTTTTGGAAACACTCGAATTACGTGATGTGCATCTGCTTGGTAATTCCCTGGGCGGTCATGTGGCGCTGGTTCATACATTAAAGAATCCCGAGCGTGTCAAATCACTAATTCTTACAGGCAGTTCCGGACTCTTTGAAAATGGAATGGGAGATAGCTATCCTCGGAGAGGTGATTACGAGTATATCAAGAATAAAACCGCATTGACTTTTTATGATCCCGCCGTTGCTACCAAGGAGCTGGTGGACGAAGTATACAGTATAACTAACAATCGTCTCAAGGTAATCAAGATCATTGCGCTGGCTAAGAGTGCCATTCGAAATAACCTGGGCGAAGAGCTGAATCAAATCAACAAACCCACGCTGTTGATCTGGGGAAATAACGATACCATTACACCTCCCTTTGTGGGCCACGAGTTCAACAAGTTGATTCCAAATAGCGAATTACATTTTATTGATAAATGCGGACACGCCCCAATGATGGAGGTGCCGGATGAATTCAATAAAATTCTTCATGGTTTTTTAAATAAATTACAGCATCCCTAACCATTGGTCGATGCAAATACAGGATCTTAATTACGCCGGCTATCCATGGATTCAGCATACTGAGTCTGTTGCTACTGCCATTGCAATGATGGAGGACGAACAACTTGCACATATTCCTGTAGTAGAAGGAAATACCTATCAGGGTTTGGTAAGCAGAGAAGCGCTCTATGAGGTACACGATGATTCAATTGCATTACAACAATTAGGTTGGCCCTTGCCCCGTCCCAGCGTGAAACCCACGGATCATTTTCTGGCTGCTATACAGGTTATGGGCGAACAAGGACTTTCCTTGGTTCCTGTTATCACCGATCAACAAGAGTTACTGGCTACAATCAGCTTGCTGGAATTAACTACAGCAACCGGAAAGTTTTTAGGATTACAGGAGGGAGGGGCCTTACTAGTATTAGAGAAAGAGGCACAGCATTACACAGCCAGTGAGGTGGCGAAATTGGTAGAATCAAACGATGCGCAGTTGTTACAACTCAACACCACGCTTAATACACAAACGGGCATCATTCAAGTTACTATACGGTTGAATAAATATGAAGTTTCCGATGTGATAGCCACTTTTCAGCGTTATGACTATACCGTTCGTTTTTTTGTTGGGGAGGAACAGTATGCAAATGAATTAAGAACCAACTACGATCATTTGATCCATTATCTCAAGATCTGACAATACCGGGCAGGATACCCCGGTTTATTTCTTTATGCGTCAATGGAAACTATATGTTTTGCTTGCTCAAGTTTTTGTATTGACCATACAACCTGTACTTGCACAACAAGAGGATAAGCAAGTTGATTCACTACCTGCGACAGATACTTTTGCTACAGTCAGACGTTATATTCCGGAATACGCTCCGAGCCAAGCAGTATCAGGGAGTGTTTTTTTAATTTCTTCAATCACTGTATCAGGGAATCGTAAAACGCGTCCAAGTATTATTCTTAGAGAAGTACCCTTTACGGCTGGTATGTCTTTTTCACTCTCTGCATTGATTGATCTGTTTAAGCAGGGTGAGCAACAATTAATGAATACGGCATTGTTTCATACAGCACGTATTTATGCCAGTAAGTTTGAAGGAAATTGTTTGGAAATAACCATTGCGGTTACTGAACGCTGGTACTTATTTCCTTTTCCCTACTTTGACCTGGTAGATCGCAATATCAATCAATGGCTAATTGATCAAAAGGCTAGTTTACAACGCGTGGACTACGGAATGAAATTGTTATATAACAATGCAACTGGTCATAATGATAAACTTCGACTGTGGTTGATCAATGGGTATACGCGCCAATTGTCAATCAGCTATGAAAAACCATACTTCGATCGAAAAATGCAATGGGGTTTTCGTCTAGCCGCTCGTACGGGTAAGGGCCGAGAGATTAATTACATTACAGTGGGCGATAAGCAACTCTTTTTAAGAACGCCAGACTTTGTTCGCTCTTTTGCAAGTGTAGGAGGTGAATTGACCTATCGAAGAAAACTATTTGCCCGACATAATTTTGGAATTTTTTACTTCCGCGAAAAAGTAGAGGACACGGTATTGCGTGCCAACCCTGATTATTTCCGAGTGCCAGGGAAAATCAATCAATTTCCGGAATTGTATTATCAGTATACCTATGCCAAGATGGATTATATACCCTACCCAAGGGAGGGTTTTGCCACAAGAGTTCGTTTTAGCAAATTAGGTTTTACGCCCAAATTCAATCTGTGGCAATTACATTGGCAGACGATGAAAGTTTGGCCGTTAGGACTAAAAAATATTGTAACACTTGAGTCCTATGCAGGTATAAAACTTCCATTTAGTCAACCTTATGTCAACAGACGTTTTTTAGGGTATGAAGAAATTTTTTTGAGAGGGTTTGAATATAATGTGGTAGATGGAGTTGCAGGAGGTTATCTCCGTACCAATTTTGCTCGTGAGTTGTTTCGCGTAAATATTCCATTGCCTGGCTTTATTCGTAAGCGGGCTAGCGTTACAGCTGTTCCTTTTAGAGTTTTTGGGAAAGTCTATTCAAATGCCGGATATGTGTACAGTCCAGAGCCTGGATTTAATTTTCTGCAAAACAAGTTTTTACATGCTGCAGGATTTGGAATCGATATACTCTCTTTGTATGATTTAACCATTCGTATAGAGTATAGCTTTAATAACTTCGGTCAAAACGGGCTATTTTTGCACCGCACCAGCAGTTTTTGACATGAAAGCAGCGATATACAGCCGGGTTTTTGATGAGGCCCAACTTCTTCCGCTGCAACTTTTTTTTGAAGCGCTTTACCAGCAAGAAATCGAGCCAATTATTTATCAACCTCTATATGAGCAGATAAAGGATAAGGTTCGTTTGTCGGAGCAAGCCAAAACCTTCACACAAGCGGGAGAGCTCACCGAGGATATAGAACATATTATCAGTCTGGGTGGCGATGGTACCCTATTGGATACAATAACCCTAATCCGGAATAAAAAAATTGCGGTGATGGGAATCAATTTTGGACGTTTGGGTTTTTTAGCCAGTATTGGTAAAGAGCAGGTTGATTTGGCAGTTCGTTCCTTGGCCAAACGAACCTATGTTGAAGATCAACGAACACTGATTCATCTTGATGCTAATATTCCTTTGTTTGGGGAAGTGCCTTATGCGTTGAATGAGTTTACACTGCTCAAGCGGGATATCAACTCTATGATAAAAATTCACACTTATTTGAATGGTGAATTTTTAAATACCTATTGGGCCGATGGCCTCATTGTTGCAACTCCTACAGGTTCTACCGGTTATTCGCTGAGCTGTAATGGGCCTATTGTGTTTCCGGATTCACAGAGTTTTGTGATCACCCCAGTCGCTCCTCATAATTTAAATGTTCGTCCTATTGTAGTACCTGATGATCATGTTATTTCATTTGAGGTAGAGAGTAGGGGTGAGCAAGTAATCTGTTCACTCGATGCCCGCCGGGAAATTGTACACAAGGATGTTCAGTTGGCTATTCGTAAAGAACAGTTTACCATTAACCTGCTTCGATTAAGCGAGAATAATTTCTTACAGACGCTTCATAATAAGTTGACCTGGGGTCTTGATAAGCGTAATTGATAAATACCAAATCTCTTTTTTTAACGTTTCAGTTCTATTATGCGGATTAACTATTTGGGAATACTGGTTGGAATAGTGGGCTGTTTTTGTTCGTCCTTTCCTTCACAGGCACAACAAGGGGATTATTTACTGGGAGAAGTCGGTATTGGTTTGGGTTCCGCGCATTACTTTGGCGACCTTAATACGCGCGCACGGTTGAACAGACCTAAGCCATCGGGTACTTTCTATTTTAAAAAGAACCTGGGTAGTTATATTGCTGCAAGAGTAGGAGTAAGTTATGCAGAGTTAGGTTATTCAGATATTTACAATACTCAAAATCAAGTTCAGCTACAGCGTAATCTAAGTTTTAACACCGCTGTTTGGGAAGTAGCCTTGCAAGGGGATTTTAATTTCTTTCGATTTGTTCCAAACGAACCAGGTTTCAACTTTACTCCATACATCACATTGGGTGTTGGTCTTTTCAACTACGATCCTTATACCTTTCTGCAAAATGAGCGGGTTTATTTTAGAGAATTGCCCGTTGGAACTGAGGGTCAAAACAGTCCTTTATACCCTGATCGAAAAATGTATGGCACAACAGCCTTGAGCATCCCATTCGGCGGCGGGTTTAAATATGCAATCAGCGGCGGAAGGTTTAACATTGGTTTGGAGGTGGTACACCGCTTTACCAACACAGATTATTTAGATGACGTCAGTACAACTTATGTAGACCCGGCGGCCTTTCCCAAACCGCCAGGGGGTGTTTCAGTGGCACAACTATTGAGTGACCGCTCCTACGAACTGGGAACGCCAATTGGCATTCCCGGACGGCAAAGGGGAAATGGAAGCCGCCAGCGTGATCAATTTGTAACGGCCCAGCTGACTTTCAGCTTTAACCTGTTCAGCTATAAATGCCCGGCTGCCGATTAAAATGGGTAACTTTGCGCCTGATTCGAAACCGCCTATGTCCGCTTCTGTTCCAGCATTATTAGATAAAGATCGCCTGCCCCGTCATATTGCCATTATTATGGATGGGAATGGCCGTTGGGCTAAGGATAAGGGGGAGGATCGCCTTTTTGGGCATTATCATGGTGTTGAGAGCGTTCGGGACATCGTAGAGGGTTGTGCTGAATTAGGCATTGAATACTTGACGCTCTATGCCTTTTCTACTGAAAACTGGGATCGCCCGGCCGAGGAAGTTTCCGGTCTGATGCAGTTATTGGTTACCACTATTCGCAAGGAAGTCCCTACCCTGAATAAAAATAATATCCGCCTGCATGTAATCGGAGATCTAAATATGTTGCCTGATTTTGCCCGGACCGAATTGCAGGAAGCTCTGGAAATGACTGCGTCCAATACTGGGTTGAACCTGGTAATGGCGCTTAGCTATAGTGGACGCTGGGAATTAGTAGAGGCGGTTCGTCGAATAGCCCGTTCTGTTGAACAAGGAGACCTTAATTGGTCCAAAATAACTGAACAAACATTGCAGGAACATCTCTCTACCCATGCATTTCCCGATCCCGAATTGATGATCAGAACCAGCGGGGAGTACAGAATCAGTAATTTCCTGCTTTACCAGCTGGCTTACGCTGAATTATACTTCACGGAAGTGTGCTGGCCAGACTTCAGGAAACAGAATCTGTACGATGCGCTGCTAAACTACCAGCAACGAGAAAGGCGTTTTGGAAAAATCAGTGAGCAGCTTTAACAAAGACTTTCGATTTTAAGGCTTAATTTGCCGTCCGGCCTAAAACTATATTTATATAACACATTGAATATTAACTAACTGTAATAAATACACCGTAACAATTAAAGCGGTACAAGAATTAATACTGATGCGTTTACTTTCCTTGAAAAAATTTCTGCTGCTAACAGGGCTTGTTTCATTAAGCTTTGTTTCCTCTGTTCAGGCACAAGAAAAACCCGATACAACCAAACCTACTTCAGTAGATCCTCGCTTATTAGAGTGGGAAAAGGCACGTATTGTTAAAGAGTATACCATAGCAGAGGTTAAAATTACTGGTATTCGCTACCTCGATACCTCAATTGTTTATTCCATTGCTAATCTTCAGCCAGGTGACAAATTTGTTCATCCGGGTGCAGAACTTTTTGGTCGAGCAATCAATAATCTCTGGCGTCAAAAATTATTTTCAGGTGCGCAGGTTTTTGTAACCAAATTGGAAGATGATAAAGTGTGGGTGGAGATAAATGTTCAAGAGCGACCAAGACTTGGAAATTACAAGTTCACCGGTATTCGCAAAACAGAGGAGGAGGATATTCTTACAAAAATTAGTCTGACCAAGCAGACAATCATTACCGAAAATACTCGTCGTGAGATCATAGAAAAAATTTCTAAGCATTACGCTGAGAAGGGATTTAGAAATGTCAAGGTTAAACTGGAAGAAAAACCAGATCCCACATTTGCTAACTCAAATATGCTTTTCATCAATGTTGAAAAGGGTAACAGAGTTCGTATTGGTGATATCAACTTCTATGGTAACGAGCAGGTGGATGATTTGCGATTGAAAAAACAATTCAAAGGCACAAAAGAATCTACTCGTATTACCTTACATCCTGATCAGGCATCAGGTCCTTATGGAACTAATCCAAGGCCTAGTTTCCGCGAATATTTCCGCACGTTAGGATTTCTTTCCCCCAGCCGTACTAAACGCGTATTGGATCCTTATGTTCGTATGAAATTATTAAGCTCAGCAAAATTTGATGATAAGAAGTACGAAGAGGACAAAGAGAAGCTGCTGAACTTCTATAATTCCTTGGGATACAGGGATGCGCAAATTATTGCAGACACCCAGTATCTTACTGCACGTGGTAATTTGAATGTTGACTTTAAGATCAATGAAGGACGTCGTTACTACTTTGGAAATATCATTTGGAAGGGGAATGCTAAGTTCTCCGACTCACTCCTCAACCAGTTACTGGCTATTAACAAAGGTGATATCTATAATGTAGCTGTACTCAATAAGCGTCTAGGTAAAGAAGCTTCTCAGGAAGGTGGTGATATTAGCGGATACTACATGGACGATGGTTATTTGTTTTTCCGTGCTGAGCCTGTTGAGGTAGCGGTCTACAATGACACCATCGATTATGAAATACGAATGATGGAAGGTCCGCAGGCCCGTATCAAAAACGTGACTATTGCGGGGAATGAAAAAACTAAAGACCACGTAATTCGTCGTGAGCTGCGTACGGTTCCTGGTGAGCTTTTCAGTCGTGCACAGTTGATCCGTTCTCAGCGGGAGTTAGGAAATCTACAGTTCTTTAATCAGGAAAAAATTAATCCGGGTGTTGTACCTAACCAAGATGATGGAACCGTTGATATTAATTGGCAACTGGAAGAAAAATCAGCTGATCAGTTAGAGCTTTCTGCGGGTTGGGGTGGAGGAATCGGTTTGACCGGTACATTAGGTGTAACCTTCAATAATTTTTCAGTTAAGAATATTTGGAAAAAGTCCGCTTGGGATCCACTTCCAACCGGAGATGGGCAAAGGCTAAGTGTCCGTTTACAATCTAATGGTCGTGCATACCGTTCCTATAGCGCATCTTTTACCGAGCCATGGTTAGGAGGAAAGAAAAGAAATTCATTGACACTTGGTTTCAACAGCAGTCGTTTCTCTAATGCATTTGATCCATTCACAGGTCGAATTGACAAAGAGCGCTCTGACACCAACTATCTTAGTAATAGTGGTATCTCTGTTGCTTTCGGAAAGCAATTAAAGTGGCCCGATGACTATTTCAATCTGGTGGTTACCTTTAATTACACGCGTTACAAACTTGCGAATTATCCAATATTTAGCGCGGACTTTACATCAGGAACTTCCAACAACGTTAGTATTAAAGTTGCTTTGCAGCGTTCTTCCGTATTCAATCCTATTTTTCCAACCAGTGGGTCTAATTTTTTAGCTAGCGTTCAGCTAACACCGCCTTACTCATTATTAGGAAACGTAGGAAGTGGGTACAATGCCTACCGTAGACCGGAATATCACAAGTGGCGTTTCAATGCAGAATGGTATGTCCCAATTGGTAAACCATTAGGAGCAGAAAAAAATCGTCAGTTTGTAGTGAAGTTGGCTGCCAAGTATGGATTTATGGGACGTTACAATCCTGATCTACCTTACTCTCCCTTTGAACGTTTCCAAGTGGGGGATGCTGGCTTGACTAACAATTTTGGTTTACTTGGATTTGACATAGTCGCACATCGTGGTTATCCGGTTTATCAGACTTCTGATCCAACAATTAACCCTGACCAACAAAGTGCCAGTCAGTTCTTTACCATCTTCAATAAATATCAGCTGGAAGCCCGCTTCCCCTTAGTGACCAACCCCAGCAGTACTATTTACGCCCTTAGCTTTTTTGAAGCAGCCAATGGATGGTACAACTATAAAGATTATAATCCCTTCCGTTTGCGTCGTAGCGTGGGTGTAGGTATGCGCTTTTTCCTTCCCATGTTTGGACTACTTGGGTTCGACTATGGTCTTGGTTTAGATCGTGCCATTCCCGGACAGACCAATGGACTGAAAGGAATTTCACGTTTCACCTTTATGCTAGGATTTGAACCTGAATAAATTTACAGTATGAAAAAAGTTTTACTGGTATTCGGTTTTCTGATTACAGCGCTTTTTGGGTCTGCGCAGAAATATGCGGTGGTTGACACTCGCTATATTTTGGATAAAATGCCTGAATACAGAGCAGCGCAACAGCAATTAGATGTTACGGCAGCAATTTGGCAACAACAAATTGATAGCATGCAATCCGCATTGGATCGTTTATACCGTGAGTTTGATGCCGAGCAGGTAATGCTTACTGCTGAATTGAAAAAAAGAAAAGAGGATCAGCTTTTTGCTAAGGAAAAGGAACTGCGCGACTTACAACGTAAGCGTTTTGGTTTTGAAGGCGATCTGTTTCGTAAAAGACAAGAGTTGGTAAAACCAGTGCAGGATAAAGTATATAATGCTATTCAAAAACTAGCGGCTAGCCGGGGCTATGACTTTGTCCTGGATAAAAGTGAGGGAATTACCATTATATTTGCCGACCCCAAACTTGATAAAAGTGAGGAGGTGCTTAGAGAATTAGGAATACGATAAAACAAATTCTATTTATAAAAACCAAAACATGAAAAAGTACGTTGCGATTATTGCGTTCATTGGTTTGCTCGGGTTTACGAATGCTTCCCATGCGCAGATTAAGATTGGCTATATTAATGTAGAGAATGTACTCTCTTTGATGCCTGAAATCAGCAAATTTGATTCTGTCCTCACTCGTTATCAGCAAGATTCTATCAACCCCCAGTATGCCTCGTTGATTCAGACCTATCAGTATAAGGATAGTGTATATAAAGACACGCTGAAGCCACCACCAGCTGCGGTAAAAAAACAATTAGAGGAGGAGTTGCCTCAATTGATCAATACTATTCAAAACTGGCAGCAAATTGTAAACCAAGCTATGGAAGCAAAGCAAAATGAGTTGCTAGCTCCACTTTACAGAAAAATTTATGATGCTATCCGTGCTGTAGCCAAGGAAAAAGGATACACGCATGTGATGAATAAGGAAACATTATTGGTTGCACCGGATGCGGACGACATGATTGCTGCCGTAGCTGCAAAACTGAAATTGACCCTGCCTAAGGCTCCTGCAGCCCCGGCCGCTAAGTAATCTTTTAATAAATGAATGTGGCGCCCGATCCTTTGGATCGGGCGCTTTACTTTTCGGTGCATACATTTGTAGTATGCCGCAGCCTCTTACAACTTCTACAGGTCCGATTGGTGTTTTTGATTCTGGCTATGGAGGATTGACTGTGCTTCGTAGTTTAGTGCAGCAACTTCCACAACATGATTTTTGCTATTTAGGAGACAGCGCCCGTTCGCCCTATGGCAATCGATCTTACGAAGCTGTTTACCAATATACGCTCGAAGCAGTGCAATGGTTTTTTGATCAGGGTTGTCCCTTGGTAATTCTTGCCTGTAATACAGCATCTGCCAAAGCATTGCGTACTATTCAGCAAAAAGATCTGGCAAACATAGCTCCAGCCAATCGTGTGTTGGGTGTAATCCGACCCACTACGGAGGTGTTGGGGCACTACACAAAATCAGGAGCCGTAGGTATCCTCGCTACAGAAGGAACCGTACAATCCCAATCTTACCCCATCGAAATCGAGAAATTTTATCCGCAATTAAAAGTATACCAAGAGGCTTGTCCGATGTGGGTGCCTTTGATTGAGAATAACGAACAAGCGGGACCGGGCGCTGATTATTTTGTAAAAAAGCACCTAGATGCCATTTTTCAGAAAGGCCCAGCTATTGATCTTTTGTTATTGGCTTGTACACATTACCCTTTGCTGGAGAAAAAGATCCGTCAATATTTACCACAAGGGGTACAGTTGCTTTCCCAAGGTGAAATTGTAGCAACCAGTTTAGTTGATTACCTCAAAAGACATCCCGAAATAGCTAGTCGTTGTACGCAACAGGCTATCCTTTCCTTTAATACTACAGATAGTGCCGCTTCTTTTGATAAGCAAGCCGCTCATTTCTTTGGAGCACCAATTATCTCCAAAGAGATACAACTTTCCCCAGTCAAGATCTAAATCCCTGATTAATAGGATCTTATTTTTCTTTTTCTCCTCCCTTGAAAGCCTTACCTTTGCCGTCCTTTCACAAAGCGCCGGGTGTGGTGACCTGTCGCAAGAAAATGGAAATCCGAATCGTTCTCCCGATTCATCTTTCATCAAACGTGAAAAATTTAGAATATTATGAAACGTACATTCCAACCGCATCGTAAACGCCGTAAAACAGTTCACGGATTTCGTAAGCGTATGCAAACCGCTAATGGTCGTAAAGTGTTAGCTAGCCGCCGTGCAAAAGGTCGTAAAAAGCTAACCGTATCTGACGAGAGTAAACTGAAATAATAAAACCTCCTCCGAGGTTTCGATAACTTTATAGCTCCGGATAAACCGGAGCTTTTTTTATTACTACGGCATGATTCGAAATACTTTTGGTAAGGCAGAGCGTTTAAAAAGCCGAAAATCCATCGACCAGCTTTTTAAAGAGGGACATCGCTTTAATATGGGAGTGGTTCGTATTTTTTATAACGAAGTTCAGCAACCGGGGATTCGTGCTGGTGTAGGTGTTTCGGCTCGTTTATTTAAGAATGCAGTAGACCGTAATCGCATCAAGCGCCAGTTACGTGAATGTTATCGGTTGCAGAAACAAATTCTTTCTGCTGTTGGGAGTAGGACGGCTGGACTGGATCTTTTTTTTATCTACACGGCAAAAGACTTCACAGATTTTCGAGAACTCTATCAATCGGTTGAGAAAGCGCTTTTAAAAGTGAAAGAGAACCTTCGGTAGTTTTCTCCGCATCATCCATATGATTAAAAAGCTGCTCATACTTCCATTTCTGGTGCTCATTCGAATTTATCAGTGGGTGATTTCCCCTTGGCTGGGTCCTAAATGCAGATTTACGCCCACCTGTTCGCACTATGCAGTAGAGGCCTTACAAAAACATGGAGTGTGGAAAGGACTTGGATTAGCCATTAAAAGAATTAGCCGCTGTCATCCTTGGGGGAGCAGCGGCTATGATCCAGTTCCTTAATGTAGTTTCTTACAGTGCTTTTTCGAAACGCGCAGCAACGGTGTTCCAATTGATCACATTCCAGAAGGCACTCAAATAATCAGCTCTTCTATTCTGATATTTTAAATAATAGGCATGTTCCCAAACGTCAACGCCTAATAATGGAGTTCCTTTCACTTCTGCAATATCCATAAGCGGATTATCTTGATTGGGGGTAGAACAGATTTCTAGTTTTCCTTCTTTTACTATTAACCAAGCCCAACCACTTCCAAAACGAGTCATACCGGCCGCTGCAAATTTTTCCTGGAATGATGCATAAGATCCAAATGTAGCTTGGATAGCATCTCCTAGTTTACCAGAAGGCTCACCACCTGCTTGTGGTGCTAAGCTTTCCCAAAAAAAGGTGTGATTCCAATGTCCACCTCCATTATTACGAACGGCTGGAGAGATGCTGCCTGCTTCTTTAACTAATTGCTCGATTGATTTATTCTCATGAGGCGTACCGGCAATTGCTTTATTCAGGTTATCGACATAAGCCTGGTGATGTTTCCCATGATGAATTTGCATGGTCAGTGTATCAATGTGTGGTTCCAATGCTTCGTGGGCGTATGGAAGGGGAGCTAAAGTAAATGGCATGTTTTTCTTTTTTAGAATAACAAAATTACGACAGACTGGTTCGTCAACGGCGGGCTTTAAAAAAATCCTTCATTAATTGCGCCGCTTCTTCTGCACAGCAGCCTGTAGACAATTTTGTTTGAGGATGAAGTGCCCAGTTTGTTCCTACTAATCGCTTATATCCATTTTTTTCGTCGGCGGTGCCATATACCACACGGCCTATTTTGCTCCAATAGAGCGCGCCCGCACACATTGGGCAGGGTTCCACCGTTACATAAAGGGTGGCTTCAGGTAGGTATTTACTGCCCATGGCATTAAAAGCAGCCGTGAGGGCGATCATTTCAGCATGTGCCGTTGGGTCTTGAAGGCGTTCTGTCATATTATGCCCTCTTGCAATCACTTTTCCTTCTTGTACTACAACGGCACCAACAGGAACTTCTTCCTCTTCCATTGCTTTTTTAGCTTCTTGTAAGGCCAGCTTCATGAAATGTGCATCATCCATAGTGGAGGTTTTCCTAACTTGGTTCAAATTTTAGACATGGACTACGTCCCAACGCTAACAAAGATGCGGGAATATTTTGCATCTGGCGTAACGCATTCGGTTGAATTTAGAAAACAACAGTTACGATTATTGCGTGATGCAATCCTGCAGCACGAACAAGCAATCAATGAGGCCCTGCATCAGGATTTACATAAGAGTCCAGAAGAAGTGTGGGTAGCAGAAACTGGTTTAGTTGTTGCTGAAATTAATCTGTCGCTCAAAAAACTTGATCAATGGGTACAACCTCAAACGGTTCGTACTAATCTACTCAACCTTCCTTCCTCCAGTCGTATTATGGCTGAGCCGCTCGGTGTGGTCTTGATTATTGCGCCTTGGAATTATCCTTTTCAACTTTTATTCAATCCACTGGTTGGCGCCATTGCGGCAGGTAATTGTGTGGTATTGAAGCCCAGTGAATTTGCTCCGGCAACGGCAGCTGTTATGAAAAAAATTGTGGAGTCGGTATTTGAGTCGTCCTATGTTTATTTGACAGAAGGAGATGGCGCCACCGTGGTGCCTTCGTTGATGGATTCCTTCCGTTTTGATCATGTGTTTTACACCGGTAGTACTGCTGTAGGACGAATTATTTATCGCATGGCTGCAGATAAATTAACGCCAGTTACGTTGGAGCTTGGTGGAAAAAGCCCTTGTGTAGTGGAGGAAGATGCCTCGATTGAAGTAGCAGTCAAACGTATTGCCCTTGCTAAATGGAATAACGCCGGACAAATTTGTGTTGCGCCTGATTATATTTTAGTACACGCGTCAGTGCGGGATCGATTTATTACGGCGTTGCAAAAAGTGATGGAACAATTTTTCTCGGCAGATCCATCGCAGTGTGATCATTATGGAAGAATTATCAATGTCCGTCAGTTTGATCGGTTGGTCAATTATCTTTCGATGGGAACTGTGTTGGCTGGGGGTTCTTATAACCGTGATACACGTTATATCGCTCCAACCTTGTTGACAGATGTAAAACTCGATTCACCATTGATGCAGGAAGAAATTTTTGGACCCTTACTGCCGATTCTTTCTTATAACTCCTTTGAAGAAGCTTGTTCTATCATAGCACGCAATCCTGATCCTCTTGCATTCTATGTCTATACGGAAAGTAAGGAAAAAGAAAAGCAATGGCTACAACGTATTCCTGCTGGTGGTGCTTGCGTCAATAATTCGGTATTCCATTTATTGAATCACCGTCTTCCCTTTGGGGGTAGAGGAACCAGTGGGGTAGGTGCCTATCACGGTAAATATTCATTTGACACATTCAGTCACAAGAAAAGTGTATTACGAACACCCACCTGGCCGGATCCTTCTCTCAAGTATCCACCATTTCGTGGCAAATTGGGGTTATTAAAAAAATTAATAGGATGAACAAACGATTTCCTTTTAAAACGGTGTTGGGGGTGGCACTCCTGGCAGGGATCTTTTATTTTTTATGGCAAAATCGTAATAACCGAGCCATGACTATCCGACAACAATTATTAAAAACTTTTTATCCTGCTTTACTGTGGCTCACTAAAGCAGGGAATAAAAACACACAGTTCATTGCACAGGCAGCAACAACCGCCCCCGTTTCCTTTTACTCACTTCAAGCAGTGGGACTGAATGGAACATCATTTGACTGGTCCAGTTTACGGGGAAAAAAAGTATTGATTGTAAATACAGCCAGCGATTGTGGTTATACGGCCCAATATGCAGAATTGCAAAGTTTGTATACCCAGTTTGGAGATCGCTTGATTATTTTAGGATTTCCCTGTAATCAATTCAAGGAACAGGAAAAGGGAAGTGACCAGGATATTGCTTCCTTTTGTCAGGTTAATTATGGAGTTACTTTTCCGTTATTTCAAAAGGCAGATGTAAAAGGAATCAACCAGCATCCAGTATATCAATGGCTCAGTAATCCTGCTAAAAATGGATGGAATCAGCAGGAGCCAGTTTGGAATTTTTCTAAATATTTAATTGATGAGGAAGGTCGACTAACGCATTATATGGGTCCTTCTGTATCTCCGCTTGATCCTCGTTTAATCAAGGCCATCGCTCCTTAGTTAACAGGACAATGCTGATGATAATTGATCAGCTCAATTGATGTTTTTTCAAACTGATAACCAGCATAGGTTTTGGCTACCTGATCCAGCACCGCATTTATTTCTTCTTCTGTTTTTAAAGTAACCAGTTGGTTGCGAAACTCTTTAATATTAGGTAGTCCTTTCAGATAATTGGCGTAATGTCTTCTCATTTCATTGACACCCACCACAGGATTTTTCCATTCAATGGAGCGACGCAAGTGTTTACGACATACCGCTACTCTTTCCTCCACACTGGGTGGGTTTAAATGTTGCCCCGTCTCAAAAAAATGTTTGATCTCACGAAAAATCCAAGGATAGCCAATGGCCGCTCTTCCAATCATGATACCATCCACTCCATATCGATTCTTGTAGGCCAATGCTTTTTCCGGCGAATCGATATCTCCATTTCCGAAAATGGGTATTTTGATACGGGGATTATTCTTGACTTTTCCAATCAGTGTCCAGTCGGCTTCTCCTTTGTAAAGTTGTGTTCTTGTTCTTCCGTGAATAGCCAGCGCTTGTATTCCTACATCTTGCAAACGCTCCGCTACCTCTTCAATGTTTTTAGTGCTATCGTCCCAGCCTAAACGTGTTTTAACAGTCACTGGTAATGAAGTAGATTTCACAACCGCATCGGTCAATCGTACCATCAAATCTAAATCGCGCAATACGCCTGCTCCTGCTCCTTTTAGCGCAACTTTTTTTACCGGGCAGCCAAAATTTATATCGAGTAAATCAGGTTGCGTTACTTCTACAATTTTTGCAGCCAATGCCAAACTCTCTTCATCCCCCCCGAAAATTTGAATCCCAATTGGACGTTCGTAATCAAAAATGTCCAACTTTTTCCTGCTTTTGATAGCATCTCTAATCAATCCCTCCGAAGAAATAAACTCGGTATACATCAGATCAGCTCCATTATCCTTACAAACAGCACGGAATGGCGGATCACTCACATCCTCCATGGGTGCTAGCAAGAGCGGAAAGTCGGGTAAGGTCGTAGAGCCAATTCTGACCATCGTTGGGTTTTACCTATTTTTGATTATTCCGTAATTCAGTAAGAAAGCACAAATTTACAACCTAAACAGCCACGGATTCATGAAGGGACTTTTTCAGCACAAAACAGCAGGGCAACAGTTTTTTTTATTACTCAGCCTCTCACTCTTTAGTTTTTTTGTGATTGGGTTGCTCGGCACCTATGCTTTGACAATTATTACGGGTATTTCACTGGAGCAGGTTGGTGCGTTGGATACGCTTGATCCCAAACATCCTTGGCTTCCTTTCTTTATTCGAGGGATGCAGGCGGTTCAGTTTATTGGACTTTTTCTAATTCCCAGTTGGTTTGCAGGAAAGTACTTCACCACGCAATCGGCTTCATCCTATCTAGGGTTAAGAAAACCAAACTACCCGGGTTTTTGGGTGGTAGGCACAGTTGCTATTTTAATTGCACTTCCCATGGTGCAATGGTTGGGAGAGGTGAATCGTGCTATTGAATTTCCATCTGAACTCACCAATTGGATTCGCTCTAAGGAAGATGAGGCTAATGAAACGGTGAAAGCATTGCTATCTCGTCACACGGTGAAGGATTTAATGTTGAATTTATTTTTTATAGCAGGCTTGGCAGCCGTAGGTGAGGAATTATTATTCCGTGGAGTAGTACAACGCATATTTGTAAGACAGTTTGGACAGGCCTGGCCAGCAATTATTTTTTCAGCCTTCTTGTTTGCTGCTTTGCATATGCAGTTTTATGGTTTCTTTCCCCGCTTAGCATTAGGGATTCTGTTAGGTGCCATCTATTGGTATAGTGGCAGCTTATGGGTAGCAATTCTTGCCCATTTTGTATATGATGCCATTCTTATTACGCTGGTTTACTTTAACCCCGCTATGTTAAATGACGAACCCGTGGTTTCCCAGGATGCTTTGCTCTATGGTGGTTTAATCAGCGCACTGATGGTAACCATGAATTTGCATTGGATGATCAAACATGGTAATCCCGTATCGGATGAGCAGATCGAAACGGAGGAAGAAATAAAAGAAGAACAGTAAGATCAATGCCATTCAATCGTTCCATATTTACTACAAGGGCTATCACTGCTTTTTTCTTTGTAGTAGTGATGCTAACGGCGCTTTTATGGAATGATACCAGTTTTTGGTTATTGATAGTGGTAGTCCACGCTGGTTGCTGGGTGGAATATCAAAAAATTATTCAAGGATTCAGGCAGTCACTATTATATGTTTTGCTGGGTCTCATTTATATCACGTTGAGTTGGGTATTGTTCCTGGATCTACATCATTTTAAATTTTCCAATGCAATTACGGGGGTAACAGCTCCTACCTGGAGTCAGTGGCCACTTTTTGTTTTTGTATGCATGTGGATCAATGATACCATGGCTTATCTCGTGGGCTCTTTTATTGGGAAAACACCTTTTTCTCCCATCTCTCCAAAAAAAACCTGGGAAGGTACATTAGGAGGTATTTTACTAACCCTCTTGCTGGGAGGCATCTCTGCTGATTATCTATTAGGGGATTTGCTAATGCCAGGTAACTTAACGCCGATGGCTTCTTATCATTGGTATATAATTGCCCTATTGGCTGCCATTGCTGGAACCCTGGGAGATTTACTCGAGTCTAAATTCAAACGTATGGCCGGTATAAAGGATAGTGGTTCTATCTTGCCCGGTCATGGTGGATTTCTGGATCGGTTTGATTCTATTTTGATTACAACGCCTGTTATCTGGCTTTATATTCGATTGTTCCTTTCCTAGGAATTGCAATACCTATATTTGCGTCCAACAAATAATCATGTAATGACTTTACATCGTGAGGGAACTCCCACTATTTTATTGGTTTCGGCGGTGGTTATTTTAATCAATGCCGGGGTCTGTTATGCAACTGCCAATACCCTGGTGATGGGGCTCACCTTACTGATCACAATCAGTTTCTGGCTTTTTATTCTTTCTTTTTTTCGCATTCCTTCCCGTGTTCATACTATACAAGAGGGAGCTGTGGTTGCTCCTGCCGATGGCGAAGTAGTGGTGATCGAAGAAGTACAAGCCGACGAATACTTTAGTGATCGTCGTATCCAGGTTTCTATTTTTATGAGTCCGCTTAATGTACACGTCAACCGAAATCCAGTAAGTGGCGAGGTAGTTTATAGTCAATATCATCCCGGTAAATATCTGGTAGCCTGGCATCCAAAGTCCTCTACCGAAAACGAAAGACATAGCGTAGTATATAGAACGCAAGGCAAAGAGATTTTAGTTAAACAGATTGCCGGTGCACTGGCTAAGCGTATTGTCAATTATTTAAAGCCTGGTCAACAGGTTAAGCAAACCGAGGAAATGGGGTTTATAAAATTTGGATCGAGAGTGGATCTATTACTCCCGCTTGATGCAAAAATTCTAGTTAAGTTGGGAGATAAGCCCCAAGGTGGTGTAACGGTTCTGGCTACTCTATAATTAGAGGATATCTTTTAGTTCTAACAGGGAAAATATAGTGTAGGTGGGAAAACTTCCATCTGAAAGCGATTCTCTGTTGCGGTTAACATGATTCACATGCACTTGGTGAATGCCTGCATTACGCGCTCCCAGGATATCTACTTCCAGCGTATCGCCAATCATGATACTCTCTGCTGCAGTTGCCCCTGCTTTATCAAGGGCATAGGCAAAAATTTCTGGTTTAGGTTTCAAACTACCGGAAGCTTCTGAAGTAACCACTGCTTTGAAATAGGGTGTAAGACCTGAGTATTCCAACTTACTGTGCTGCGTTTTTTCAAAGCCATTAGTAATTAAATGCAAAGCATACCCTTTATTATGCAAGTAGTCCAACACCTCGATCGTGTGTGGGAAAAGTAAGGTGCGGCTTGGCAATAAGGCTAAGAATCCCACACTCAATGCCTCTGCTAAGGCTTCGTCGGCAATTTTAAAATCTAATAAACTAAGTCGCATCCTTTTAATACGTAGCTCTTCTTGGCGTATAAAACCATTTCGGTAACGCTCCCATAATTTCTCATTGTGAAGAAGATAGTTCCGATAGAACAACTCAAAGTCATCCACTCCACGCGTAGCTAAGTCCAGCTCTGTGTAAAGATGTTGCAGGGTTGCTTTGGCATTGGCCTCAAAATCCCAGAGGGTGTGATCCAGGTCAAAGAAAATATGTTTATAGGCAGTTTGTAAAGACAATTGGTTTGATTTAATAGTGGGTCGATACCTTTGCAAAATACGTATAAACAATCGGTATGGCTTTAACAGTAGTTATTACAGGCGCATCGCGCGGAATAGGCAGGGCATTGGCCCAGCATTTTGCTGCAGCAGGGTATGAATTATTGTTGTCCGCAAGAAAAGCCGATGGGGTAGAAGCCGTGGTAAAAGCGTTACGCGAACAATTTCCTGGTATTGCCATTCATGGAAAAGCAGCGGATCTTTCTATTGCTGAACAAGCCATTGAATTAGGACGCTGGTGTTTATCTTTTTCCGCTCCTGATATTTTAATCAATAATGCAGGATTCTTTCAGCCTGGATCACTCGCAGATGAACCAATGGGTCAACTCGAAAGTCAAATACAAGTAAACTTAGGTAGCGCTTATCACCTTACGCGTACTATACTCCCCTCCATGCTACAACGTGGCACTGGGCATATTTTTAATATCTGCTCCATTGCCTCACTGCAGCCCTATCCCAATGGAGGTTCGTATAGTATTAGCAAATATGCATTGCATGGGTTCACACAAAATCTACGAGAGGAACTCAAACCCACGGGTATCAAAGTAACTGGTGTTTATCCGGGAGCTGTTTTCACGGATTCCTGGGGCAATTTTGATAATTCGTCAGGACGAATTATGGAAACAGATGATGTTGCTAAATTGGTAGTACAGGCCGCACAATTATCGCCACAGGCTTGTGTAGAGCAAATTGTATTACGTCCTCGGCTGGGAGATCTCTAACTTTTTATTCGGCGTATTTGTATCCAACTCCTCGAACTGAGTGAAAGTAGCGGGGATTACGGCTATCTGTTTCAAAGTACTTTCTAAAATTCAGAATAAAATTGTCAATGGTGCGGGTGGTAGGGTAAACCTGGTAGCCCCAAACGGTCTGCAAGATTTTTTCTCGGGGAACCACCTCGTTTTTATTCTCAATGAGCAATTTCAATAACATGGTTTCCTTCTTGGAAAGCTGAATACGTTCGCCCGTAACACCAATGGCTTCCTGTGCTTTAAAATCAATCGTATTAGGACCAAACTGGTATTGTTCATCTACCGAATTTCTATCCTGCAGCTTTTTGTTCTTATCAATGAGCTTGTGGACACGTAATAAAAGTTCTTCGAGGTTAAAAGGTTTGGTGAGATAATCGTCAGCTCCTTTTTTTAATCCACTCACACGGTCTGCACTGGTATTTTTAGCACTCAGTATTAAAATGGGGATTTCATTATTACTGATTCGAATTGATTCAGTAACTGCTAATCCATCCATTTCTGGGAGCATAATATCCAATATGAGCAAATCGAAATATTCATTAGCGATTGCCTTCAAGGCGGCGGCTCCGTCGTATGCTGAACTAACCGCATAACCCTCTAACTCCAGGTTGAGCTTGAGTGCTTCATGTAAGTTTTCCTCATCCTCCACTAAAAGAATGGATCCTTTTTCCGGTTGATTCATGCAGCAAAGTTAACGCGGAACACACTGCCTTTTGGAGAATTATCCCTGACACTCAGGGTAGCCTGGTGATGACGTGCAATACGTTCACATAGGTATAATCCAAGACCCGTTCCTTTGGTAGTACGGGTTGCTTCGTTTCCAATTCGGTAAAAGCGTTCAAATATTTTTTTCTTTTCCGTATCGGGAATGCCTTCTCCCTGATCGGCTACCTCCAGTAAAACCTGAGGGCCAGTTTTTTTCAACTGGACCGAAATGATGGACTGTGCTGGCGAATATTTGATTGCGTTCTCCAGCAGATTATTCAGTAAAATTTGCAGTAATAAGGGATCTCCCTGTAAATCAAGCTCGGACTCAATTGAGGATTCAATAAGCCGACCCGGAAAACGATTACCCATATCTTTTATACAGTCTTTTACCAGCAATGAAAAATCAATTTCTTCTTTGGCAGCTGCAAAGCCTTTATTTTCCAATTGTGAGGAAACCAGAATGTTATTAGTTAGAAAATTTAATCGGCTGGTTTCGTCCAATGCAATTCGAATCAACTTTTCTTGTTTCTCCGGCTCCAGTTTATACCGTTGCATGGTTTCCAAGTTTAGCCGGGTTACCGCAATCGGCGTTTTTAACTCGTGGGTAACGGCCATCATAAATTGCTGTTGTTGTTGTTGCGCCCGCAATTGTCTGCGAACAGCCCTGTACACCCCAACGGCTCCAATTAGGATTACAATTAGAAAAGTAATTCCCTCACTGACATATTTTGTGCTATTGCGGCTGGCTAGTGATTCAATGGCCGCTACTCGTTTATCTTTTTCAAGGGCGTTTAATTGCGGAGCCTGTAATTCTAATAACTGTAGTTGTTCTGCACGGATTCGCTGATTCTGTTTTTCAAGTGAGATCAGCCACCATAATAAGGCAGCAAGTACATAGAGTAATAATGACCAATATAGAATAGTGGTACGACGAAGTTTTATTTTTAGGGTATCAGCAGCCATCAGGGTCTTTTTTCAATACGTAGACCTATGTTCATTACCTGTTTCAAGGGATCTTCTCGCATAATTTGTTTGATAACTAATATATACTTCCCTTGTTTACGCAGCGATACCGCGTTTTCAAGTAATTCTTTTTGTAATGAAATCCGATGTTCATAAATATCGTCCATCCCTGTACCCAGCCATCCAGATTCGTTGGTTCCTAATTGTTTTTCAGTTTTGAACTTGTACTGTTTTCCATCTGGGCTGAGTAAGGTTATTTCAAGCCATATATTATTGTAGTGATAAAGATCCCGATGACGAAGGGTGATGGAAAGGTCATATCGAGCGGTTGTATCCTTGATTACAAAAGCAAATTGGGGGATAAAACTACTTTTCCATTCATGAGCAGGAATGGCTACTGTACGCTCATATAGGTTAAGCGGGGTGCAAGAAAAGTTGCCTGTAATAAGCAGGAAGAACAGTCCTAGGCAAAAGAGAAAACGCGAATTCCGCATTCAGCAAATTTAAGCGGAAAAGACAGGGATTTTTCTGCTAGAGGATGTTTAGCACCTGTTCTTTTGCCTTTTCCAGTTCGTCCTTCATCTCTACAACTAGACGCTGGATACCGGCATCATAGGCTTTGGACCCGGTTGTATTGATTTCGCGGCCTATTTCTTGTAGTATAAAGGAGAGCTTTTTTCCTTTTCCTTCTTCGGCAGTTGCAACCTGCTCCCTAAAATAGCTGCAATGATTACGCAGACGAACCAATTCCTCAGTAATATCCATCTTCTCGATATAATAAATTAGCTCCTGTTCCAGTCTGTTTCGATCAATCGCTTCCTCCTTGAGGTGGTCTTGAATCGATTTGTTCATCGAAGCGCGCAGTTTGTCACGACGCACCGGATCCAAAGCCGTTATTTCGTTTTGTCGCCTCTCAATTTGATTGATGCGTTCCAACAAGTCAACTTCCAGGGCTTTTCCTTCCTCATTACGATGCTTGTTAATTGCCTTTACGGCCTCATGCAATCCTTTTTTAAATAACTCCCACTCTTCCTCCTTCAAACCTTCACTTCCCGAAACAATCACATCGGGTAGCTTCAAAAGCGAGGGTAATAATTGAGTAGTATCTAAACCCAATTCGTTGGCTAACTGTGCTAACGGTTGGTAGTAGGAGCGAGCAACTTGTGTGTTGATTGAAACAGGAACAGAAGGGCCGGCCTCTTTTAAACTAATCTGACAATCTACTGTGCCCCGTCCTAAATTTTCTGCTAAGCATTTCCGAATCTCAAACTCGTAAGGCTTGAGTAAGGCTGGCATCTTTAATTGTAACTCAAATTGTTTGCCATTGAGTGATTTGAGGTCAATGGAAAGAACTTTATCTCCAACGGAAACAGTAGCTCTGCCAAAGCCGGTCATGGATTTAAGCATAGAATTGCTTTGTGTAAAGGTATCAGAATTGGTAAATAAAAAATCCCTCCGAAAACGGAGGGATCTATATGGATGGGTTAGTAAGTACTGGGAAACGAATTTCCCTACACAATATTAAGAACTTATTTGTTTATTAAAAAAATTTTTTCCATTCCATTTTATCAACATTTTAAAAATTCATGTGGATAAGCGTAATAAAAAGCCTGCATTGCTAACGCTACTACCTTTGTAAAAATTAAATCACATGCAGTTTGAAAATCCCATTCCACTGACAACAATTGCACAGTTAATTGATGCAACACTCATCGGAGATAATGGATTTGCAGCTAAAGGCATCAATGAAATTCATCGTGTGCAAGCCGGTGATTTAGTTTTTGTTGATCACCCCAAATACTACAACACCTGTATTCAATCTGCTGCCAGTTATATTATCATTAACCAAGAGGTAGAAGTACCTGCAGGAAAAGCGTTGCTGGTTGTAGAGAATCCATTTGAAGCGTATCTGCGAATTGTGGATACATACCGTCCATTTAAACCCTCTTCGCAACCTATTAGTACCACGGCGGAAATTGGAAAGGATACTTTACTCTTACCTGGGGTTTATGTAGGTAATCATGTCAAGATCGGCACTAACTGTATTATTCATCCGAACGTTACTATTTTGGATCATTGTGTGATCGGTAATAACGTAATCATTCAAGCAGGATCAGTGATTGGTAGTGACGCTTTTTACTATAACCGAAAAACCAATCGTCCGATTCATTATAAAAAAATGAATAGCTGTGGACGCGTATTGATTGAGGACCACGTGGAAATAGGAGCGAGTTGTACCATTGATCGCGGGGTTACATCCGACACCATCATTGGAGCGGGAACTAAGCTAGATAATCAGGTTCATGTTGGACATGATACTGTTATTGGCCGTAATTGTTTATTGGCAGCACAGGTAGCTATCGCAGGAGCGGTTACTATCGAGGATGAAGTAACCTTATGGGGTCAGGTGGGTGTAAACAAGACCCTTCGAATTGGAAAAGGTGCTACAGTGTTAGCACAAAGTGGAGTACCGGGTGATCTTGCGGGAAATCAAATTTATTTTGGAACACCTACTGAAACTGCTATGGAAAAGAAAAGAGAGCGAATCTGGATCAAACGTATTCCTGAAATCTGGGGAAAAATCAAAGGCACTCAAGAATAATGCTCGCGGTAGCGAATACAGGCCTGTTCAATGGTTTTAGTGAGCGAGGTATATTGAAAAGTAGGAAAAGCAGCAAGTAGCTTTCGATTATCAAATGCTGTTTTACTAAGTGCCACTCTTGCACTTTCCCGTGTAAGTAGCGGCTTTTTTCCTGTGATAAAAGAACGAACGGCCTCAATTCGCCAAGCCAATCCCAGGATAAATGCATTGGCTTTTAAACGAGGAGCCGGTTTATGGAAACCTTTTGCAATTTGTTCTTGTAATTGCTGAAAAGGCCAGGTATCTCCATTCACCACATATCGTTCGCCATTTTTCCCTTCTTCCAATAATAGAATAGTAGCCAGGGCCACGTCCTGCACATCCACAAATCCGTTGAGTCCGGGCGTATACCAGTTGAATCCGTCATGCATTTGCTTAAAAATTGCACAGCTACTTTTGGTCCAATCGCCAAACCCGAGAATAGTACTTGGGTTGAGAATAACCGTATCGAGTCCTTCACAATGGCCTCGCCATACGTGCAATTCCGCTTTGTATTTACTCCGTGCGTAATGGGTTTGTAAGGGATTTTCCTCCCATTTAGCTTTTTCGTCTACAAGACCGCCGCCTACTTTTCTACCCAGTGCTGCAACCGAGCTGACATGCACCAATCGTTTCACTTTTTTTTCAATACAGGCATTGACCACATTAGCGGTGCCTTCAACATTGACCTGATAGAGCTCTTTTCTTTCACTTGCATTAAAAGATACCATAGCCGCCGCATGAATAACAGCGTCCATATTATCCATGGCTTCTTCCAATCCTACAATATCCAGTACGTCTCCCGAAATCCATTGCACTTTTTCCAATAAGGCATCATCAATCCAGTGCGGAGTAGTTGAACCACGACGTATGGCATATACAGTATAATCTCGTTGCACTAAGGCCGCTAAAATATAGGAGCCTAGAAAACCAGTGCCGCCAGTGAGCAGAATTTTTTTTGTCATTTGTGATAAGCGTAATAGCCCTCTCCCGATTTTTTACCCCATTTACCTTGCTGTACTAATTGTTGTTGAATCCAGGATGGTTCGAGTCGAGGTGGTTTCCCGAGTTGCTCATATACCGAACAGCTAACGGCATAATTAATATCGTTTCCAATTAAATCCATTAGTCGAAAAGGCCCCATTCGGAAACCAGCAGATTCCAATAAACGGTCAATTTGTTCAATACTTCCTGCCTTCTCTTCAGCTAATCGTAAGGATTCAATATAATAAGGACGGGCCACTCGATTTACGATAAAGCCCGGAGCATCCGTACAGACAACGGCTGTTTTCCCAATTTGTTGGATGAGCGTAATGGCTGTTTCAAGAATTTCAGGTTTGGTAAATGGAGTTTGAACTACCTCTACCAATTTCATCAGGGTAGCCGGATTGAAAAAATGTAAACCAATTACTCGTTCAGGATGTAAAATTTGTTTGGCCAGCTCTGTTATGGATAAGGAAGAAGTATTACTTGCAAAAATGCAATCACCGTGATTCAGCTCTGCCAGTTGGTTAAAGAGAGCCACCTTAGCACCGGGCTGTTCTACAATCGCTTCAATAAATAATTCTGCTAAACATTCCTCCAGCTCCGGAGTATAGCGGATCAATGCCAAGGTTTTTGCTTTTTCAGCCTCGGTAATCTTTCCTTTCTCAACTGATTTTGCCAACTCTTTTTCATGTTCCTGCCTGGCAAGTTCCAGCGCTTGTGGATTTAAATCAAAAAGAAAGGTAGAGAAACCAGCACGAGCCATGGTGAGTGCAATACCTCTTCCCATGGTACCGGCTCCACAAACCCCAATAGTATGGATATCCATGCGCAAAAATTTATCAGGTAGCGGCCGTAAACTGTTTCAAGAAGCGTACGTCATTTTCACTGAAGAGGCGGAGATCATTAACGCCATATTTCAACATGGCAGGGCGCTCAACGCCCATTCCAAATGCAAATCCGGTGTATTGTTCAGGATCGATACCACAATTAGTTAAAACATTGGGATGAACCATACCGCAACCCAGAATTTCAACCCACCCCGTTTTTTTACAAACATGACATCCTTTACTCTCACAAATAAAACAGCTCACATCCATTTCAGCACTGGGTTCTGTGAAAGGGAAATAAGAAGGTCTAAAACGAACTTTTGCTTGCGGACCATACATCTCTTGCACAAAAAAGTAAAGCGTTTGTTTGAGGTCTGCAAATGAAACGTTCTTATCGATGTAGAGTCCTTCAATTTGATGGAAAAAGCAATGACTACGTGCACTGACAGTTTCATTCCGATAAACACGACCAGGCATCAGCATACGAATCGGAAGTTTCCCTTTCTCCATTTCCCGAATTTGTACACTACTGGTATGTGTACGCAGTACCCAGTCGGGGTTCTGCTGAATATAAAAAGTGTCCTGCATATCTCTTGCAGGGTGGTGGGCTGGTAAATTCAAAGCACCAAAATTGTGCCAGTCATCTTCAATTTCTGGCCCCTCAGCTACGGCAAATCCCAGTCTTTGAAAAATGGAAACAATCTGGTTGCGCATCAAGGTTACTGGATGACGGGAACCTACTGGAAAAGCATCTCCCGGCAAGGATAGGTCCACAGGGGTATCTTTTGCTGAAGCTGCCGGCGTTGATGCGGCACGCAGCGATTCATAATGAGCCTCGGCAAACTGTTTGAATTCATTCAATAACTGACCTGCTTCTTTCTTTTGCTCGGGAGCAACCTCTTTCAGTAGGCCCATTAAATTTTTGAGCAGTCCCTTTGTGCCCAGGTATTTAATACGAAACTCCTCGACCTGTGCAGGGTCTTGTGTTTGAAATGCACTGATTTCCTGACGAAGATTTTCAATTTGATCCCGGAGATTCTTCATCTGACAAAAGTAAGTCCAAACCTCCAATTAAGTATCTTGCGCGTATGTCCGATCAGCTTGGAATTGCCGATTTTTTAGCACCGGTTAACAAAGCCTTTCTTTCGCAGGATGCGGGATATAAAGAAGGTCAGATAGGGTATTCGATTGCTACCTATGAAGATTATATGCCCGAGTTGGAGGATGTTTCCTTTGTGTTGGTGGGATGTCCTGAACACCGTGGCGCCGGAATTGAACAACAACAAGAGGCAGCTCCCGACGCTATTCGTCGTCAGTTTTATGAACTATATTATTGGCATGCTGATTTAAAGCTCGCGGATGTGGGGAATGTTCGCATGGGAGCCAGCATTACCGATACTTATGCAGCCCTTCGAACGGTAATACAAGCCCTCATTGCAGAGGGAAAAACAGTAGTAGTGCTGGGAGGTTCCCATGATCTTACACTGGCTCAATACCAGGCCTACGCCAGTACCCGTCAGTTGATTGAGGCTACCTGTGTGGATGCATTAATCGATCTACATCCGGATGCAGTTTTACCTGTTGAGCATTTTTTGATGGAAATGCTTACGGGCATGCCAAACTATCTCAAACATTATAATCATATTGCTTTTCAGAGCTACTATGTTCATCCTACCGTATTGGAAACCTTAGATAAACTCCGATTTGATTGTTATCGGGTAGGGAATGTAAAAGAAGCGTTGGACGAAATGGAGCCAGTGATTCGTAATAGTCATCTTTTTAGTTTTGACATGAGTGCATTAAGCAATGCACATTCTCCAGCCAGCACTATTTCTCCCAACGGATTAACGGGCGAAGAAGCCTGTACCTTATTCCGCTATGCGGGGATGAGTCCTACCGTAAACACGGTGGGGGTGTATGGATATGATCCTCGTTTGGATCGTCAGGATCTTACGGCTAAACAAATAGCACAACAACTCTGGTATTTATTAGATGGAAGAAGCCGTGGAAAACGAGAAGCCTCACTTACCGAAAAGGATTCTTTCAATGAATACTATATGGCTTTTGCCGAGGTAGAAACGGTGTTTTTGCAAAGCAAAAAAACAGGGCGTTGGTGGATGCAGTTGCCCGACAAAAAATTTATTGCTTGCAGTTATAAAGATTACCTATTGGCAAGTAGTAACGAAATTCCAGAACGTTGGTTACGTGCACAGGAAAGAGGATAATAATTCCATGAAAAAATACACGTTACAATTTTTAGTACTCCTGCTGAGTGGTTTTTTAGTAGGATGTAGTATTCCGCAAGCTTTACAACGCAAAGCGAATAAAGAAATCATTAAACAGTCCTCTTTTCAAACGGCGCATGTAGGAATTAGCATCTACGATCCCTCCACTAAAAAATATTGGCTCAACTATCAAGGTGATAAATATTTTGTTCCAGCTAGCAATACCAAGATTCCTACTTGTTATGCGGCCATGAAATACCTCGGCGATAGTATACCTAGTGCTTATGTGTGGGATAGTGCCGGGGCTTGCTATGTTCGTCCGTTGGGCGATCCCACTTTTTTATTAGCAGAATTCAGCTTTCAGCCACTTTGGAATAAACTACGGTTGGAAGATCGACCAGTAGTAATTGACTATTCTTCTCAACATACATTTACGCCTTATGGCAGTGGATGGTCCTGGGACGATTACCAGGAGGCCTATTTGGCCGAGCGAAGTGCCTTTCCTATTTATGGAAATGTGATCAGTTTTCAACGGAGAAACAACCAGCTTCAGGCCACTCCTTCATTAGCACTGCGTCCACCTTTTATGAATGAATCGATGCTGCAGCAATTAGGGAAAGGCGATCAATTTCAAATAACGCGTTTGCCCGATCAGAATCAATTTAATGTTGTTTCCGCATCCCGTGCTTTTCGTGGGGCTACCATACCTTTTAAAACCAAGGACGGTATTACAGCCTTTCAATTTTTGCAAGACACGTTACAACAAATTGGAATTACCTCCGCTGTTCAATTATCCAATAGCAACCCAGCTGGAAAAATAATTTATTCCATTCCTACCGATTCTTTACTCAAACCGCTTATGCATCGAAGCGACAATTTTTTTGCAGAGCAATCCTTGCTGATGGTCAGTCAACGGATGCTGAATCGGATGAATGATGAGCAAGTAATCGATACTTTACTAAAAACTGATTTTGCAGATCTTCCACAGCAACCTCGTTGGGCTGATGGATCTGGTTTGAGTCGGTACAATCTCTTTTCACCACAGGACTTTGTACATATCCTAGAAAAAATGAAGGATCAATTTGGCATGGACCGAATCAAAGTAATTTTTCCTACCGGGGGAGAGGGTACCTTGGCTAGCTATTACAAACAAGAAAGTGGAGCGATTTATGCAAAAACAGGTACACTCAGTGGTGTAGTTGCCTTGAGTGGTTATCTCTATACTAAAAAAGGAAAATTGCTTTTGTTTTCAACCTTGGTGAATAACCATCGTTCCAGTTCTACAGAGATCAGAAAGCAAATTGAAAAGTTTTTAACCCATATCCGGGCTACCTATTGATCAACGATTTAGTAACAGCTGTTCTATATCCTCTTTTTGCAGCATTCTAAATACAGGTACTCCAAAAGGAGACAAGTGCGGTTCTTTACAAGCAAATAGATCAGTGATCAATTGTTTCATTTCACGTTCACTCAGTTGGATTCCTGTTTTGATCGCTTGTTGTTTAGCTAAACTGCGACACAATTTTTCATGAAGAGGTAAGGCCAGTGCGGCATTAAAGTGTTTGTATTCTTCCAAAACAGCTTCCAATAAACTTTCTTCTTTTCCATTTTCAAATCCGGCAGGGATGCCCTGTATTTGAAAGTCGTGCGCATTCAACTTTTGAATTAAAAATCCTACAGCCGTTAAATCGGCTAACAACTCTTCCAGTAAGCTGGCATCAGTTGGATTCAGTGAAAGTGTAGTGGGAAATAACGAAGGTTGAGTTGCTGCTTTTTTATTTTCGAGCTGTTGAATAAATTTTTCGTAGAGAACTCTTTCATGCGCAGCTTGCTGATTGATCAACGTGCAAGTACTGCCTTTTGAAAAAAGAATATAGGAGTCTAAAAGTTGAAATACAGTAATTGACTCTGAAGGAAAGGAGGTAGCCGAACGTAAACCTAAGTCAGGCTCTGCTAACGAGTCTTCTTTTCTTGTGGAGGTATATTCGGCACCAAGCGGTTGAAAGGGCTTCCAATTTTTAGCAGGTTGTGTAGAGTCCGGCTGGATACGGTGAGCTTGATTTTTCTGTGTAAAATGCTGATACAAGTTACCTTCTTGAATAGCCGATCTTGTTTGCTCCGTAAAGGGCTGTTGTATTGAATCCAACTGCTGAATGGAAGCGTCTAATTCAAAATCAAGGGTAGGGGTAATACTGAATTGTGCGAGGGCATGTCGGATAGCGGCCTGCACAAAGGCATAAACAATTTTTTCGTCCTCAAACTTTATTTCTTGTTTAGTTGGATGAACATTAATGTCCACTTGTTGTGGATCCAAATCAATAAACAATACATAGAGTGGAAAATGATCGGCCGGTAATAAAGCTTGAAAAGCATTCATTACGGCATGATGGAGATAAGAACTTTTAATAAATCGGTTATTGACAAAAAAGTATTGATCTCCTCTTGTTTTGCGTGCAGAATCTGGTTTGCCTACAAAACCACGAATAGTTAAATAATCTGTTTCCTCTTGAACGCCTACTAGTTTGGAAGCATAATTATTGCCCAATAATTGTACAATACGTTGTTTTAAACTACCAGACTCCAATTGATAGAGCTGCTGGTTATTGGCGTGCAGTGAAAATTGAATAGCAGGAAAAGCCAGCGCCACTCTTGTAAACTCTTCCACAATATGACGCATCTCAGCTGCATTGCTCTTCAAAAAATTTCGCCGGGCCGGTATGTTGAAAAACAAGTTCTTCATGGCTAGGCTGGTGCCAGTGGCCATACCAATAGGTTCCTCCCGCGTAATCGAGCTGTGTTCAACTTCTATAAAAATACCTGCTTCGTTGGTGGCTTGTTTTGTTTTTAGCTCCACCTGTGCCACAGCGGCAATACTTGCCAATGCTTCTCCACGAAAACCCATAGTTCGGATATGGAACAGATCTTCAATGCTGCTTATTTTGGAAGTTGCATGACGGGCAAAACAAAGACGGGCATCTTCAATCGACATCCCCTTTCCATTGTCTACTACTTGTACCAAGGATTTACCTGCGTCCTGAATGATCAACTCAATGGAAGTTGCGCCCGCATCCACGGCATTCTCCAATAGCTCCTTGACCGCACTGGCTGGGCGTTGAATGACCTCACCGGCGGCAATCTGATTGGCAATATGATCGGGCAAAACCTGTATCAAGGGGTGGCGCTTATCGAGCCTTCAAAAATACGGGTTTGCCCTCGATGCAGCCAATAATTACTTGCTTCAAATGAAGTACTTTTAACCAATGAGGATATTCATTCAACAGGCTTGCTTGCTGCTTGCACTGGCAGCCTCTTTAAACGCCAACGCACAAGGTAATCGGGAACGCGCCCAGCAAAAGTGGGTGGATAGTGTTTTTAACAGTCTGACTCCGGATCAGCGGATTGCGCAGTTGATGGTGATCCGAGCCCACTCTAACCTAGGAGCTGATCACATTGCTAAAGTGGAGAATGACATAAGAAATTATAATGTGGGCGGACTTTGTTTTTTTCAGGGTGGACCTGTAAGACAAGCCTTACTCACCAACCAATATCAGTCTATTGCAAAAACTCCATTGATGATAACCATCGATGGGGAATGGGGAGTGGGTATGCGTCTTGATAGCGTTGATCGTTTGCCTTATCAGCTAAGCTTGGGAGCAGTTAATGATCCTTCTTTGTCCTACCGTATTGGTTTAGCCATGGGCGAACAATGTAAGCGGCTGGGGATTCATGTAAACTATGCACCTGTAGTAGACGTAAATAATAACCCCAACAATCCAGTTATTGGATTTCGTTCTTTTGGTGCCGATAAAGAAAAAGTGGCACGATATGCAGTGGCCATCACAAAGGGGATGCAAGATGCGGGGATCATGGCTTGCGCAAAACATTTTCCTGGACATGGTGATGTAGATGTAGACTCTCATTACGATTTACCAATCATTAGCAAATCCTTGGACCAACTGGATGCCGTAGAGTTGTATCCATTTAAAAAAGTTTTTGAAGCTGGAATTGGTAGCGCTATGATTGCACATCTTTATATACCTTCTATAGATACAGCCGCAAATCGTGCTACCTCAATCTCTAAAAACAATGTTACTGGGCTATTACGTAATCGCTTAAATTTTCAGGGACTCACTTTTACGGATGCCTTGGAGATGAAGGGGGTTGCAAAATATTTTCCTGGAGGAACTATTGCTGTAGAAGCTATCATTGCAGGAAATGACATGCTTTGTTTGCCAGCCAGTGTTTCAGAATCTATCCAGGTTATACAACAGGCCATCACTGATGGAAGGCTCACACAAGCTGAAGTAGATGCTAAGGTTAAAAAAGTACTGAGTGCAAAATATGGTTTGGGGTTAAGTCGTCCACAATTTGTAGATACCACCAATTTGATTGCAGACTTGAATGAGCGTTCTACTGCTTTACTTCAGGAAGCAGCCCGCAAAGGGCTTACGCTGCTTAGGCAAATACCTACTGCGTTACGTACTCAACTTAAGAAAGAGCAGCCACGTGTTGCTTATGTGCAATTAGGCGGTAAAGAACTTACTGTTTTTGGAAAACGATTACAGCAAGATTGGAATGCCACTTCCTTTCATTTGATGTTTCGGGACTCCATCGTTAAGGCTGACTCTATCTTGACAGCAGTAAAAACAAAGGGCTATGATATAGTACTAGTTGGCTTACATGATTATGCCAACAAGCCTATGAATAATTTTAATATCAGTGTGGCTGCTACATACCTGGGTAATGCATTACAGGGAGATAGCACACTCACGCTACTTTTTGGAAATGTATTAGCTGCAAAAAATTTCTGTTCAGCCCGGTCATTGGTGGCTTTACAACAAGATGATTCAATCACTAATGAGATTGCAGCAGATTGGCTTCAAGGTGACTTTCCGGCCCGTGGTCGTTTGCAGGTTAATGTTTGTGAATTTTCGTTGGGCGATGGAGTGCAGCAACCCAAAGGAAAGCGTTCTGCTGTTCAACTCAGAAAGCGGTTGACAGAAGTCGATTACATACTAGAGGAGGGGCTTGCAAAAAAAGCATATCCCGGTGCAGTGGTACTTTCTGTTCAACGCGGCACCATTCTCTACCAAAAATCAGTAGGTCAACAAGCTATAACAGATTCCACGCCGATTAAGCCTGAGCATATTTTTGATCTGGCTTCCGTGACTAAAATTTCGGCAACTACCGTGGCCGTAATGAAATTAGTGGAAGAAGGAAAGTTGAAATTATCAGGACAACTCAAAGATTACCTGCCTTGGGTTAAGGGATCAGACAAAGAATCATTGAATATAAAAGACATCTTATTGCACCAGGCTGGATTGGTTCCTTTCATTCCGTTTTATAAAGAAACTATCGATGCAATGGGGAACCCTGATACGAGTTTGTACTCCACTGTATCTAAAAAAGGGTTCACGGTACGAGTTGCAGAAAATTTATACCGTAGAGACGATTGGAAAGACACCCTGCTTGCACGTATTTTAAAGAGTCCACTGGGGCCACAAGGAAAATATGTGTACAGTGATAATGATTTTATTTTTTTGGGGTTGATTGTTGAGCAGCTCACTGGTAAAACACTCGAGCAATATGTACAGGATAATTTTTACCGTCCTCTAGGGATGTATACTACAGGCTTCACTCCTCGCCGCCGTTTTCCGGTACAGTCAATTGTTCCTACAGAAACCGAAACACAGTTCAGAAAGCAAACGATGCGTGGGGATGTTCATGACGAGGGCGCTTCCTTGTTTGGCGGTATAGCAGGACATGCCGGATTATTTTCCAATGCTTATGATTTGGCCATGCTTTATCAGATGTTGTTACAAGGCGGAAAGTTTAATGGCAGACGATATTTGAAAGAATCTACCATCCAATTGTTTACGAATTATCAATTAGAGAACAGTCGTCGTGGTCTGGGATTTGATAAACCCGAAAAAGACAATCAGTTTAAAAAAGATCCCTATCCTTCTCTTTTAGCATCACCTGCCACATTTGGTCATACCGGATTTACAGGAACCTGTGTATGGGTTGACCCCAAACAAGAGCTGGTGTATGTATTTCTTTCAAACCGAGTTAATCCCACCCGTGCCAATAATTTGCTAGGCCAACTGCAAATTAGAGGACGTATCCAAGATGCGATTTATCGCGCTATCGGGGTTGACGAATAGGATATTTCTCATGAAGAAAATAATCTATCCACTTTATTTTCTATTGGTATTCCTCTTACTTGATTGGGGAGTTGGATTTTTTTATCATCGAGTGCTTGCAGACAAATCGAAACTTCGAATCAAGAGCACACGTTATCATCATGATCTTCGTCCTCAATTTTTGGGAATTGATAATTGGGGTGATTTCAAACAGCCGTATCGAACTAATTCATTGGGATTTCGCGATCGAGATACGGGCACCATATCATTATTAACTAATTCGAAAAAACGGGTTGTTTTTATAGGCGATTCATTTACTGAGGGAGTTGGTGTTTCTTTTGATTCAAGTTTTGTGGGGAGAATTGAATCTACTTGGCAATCCCGCAATATTGAAGTGCTCAATGCCGGAGTAGTTACCTACTCACCTCGTTTATATTATTTGAAAATGAAAGAGTGGATAGAGAATCAGCACCTATCCTTTGATCACTTGGTAGTAGTACTTGACAATGCTGATATACAGGATGAAGTAGTTTATGAAAACTGGACCCCAGGCTTTTGGCATTATTCTACTGCAGGTAGTGTTTATGAAAAGGCACAAATTCGGTTGAATAAAATAATAACACCATCAATAAGCTGGGATCAGGAAGACTATTATGCAGAGCGAGATAAGTGGCTATATGAACCCGCCCTTTATCAGAAATGGGCTAGCCGTGGATTTTCATTGGCCTTACAGAATATAAAAAAGCTACATCAATTGTGTCTGTCCAACCAACGAAAGATGACCTTGGTAATCTTTCCGCGACCGGAGCAAATTCGCAGAGGCAATTTATCGGATAGCTATGTGAGGGCTTGGACTAATTTTTGTAAGCAGGAGAAAATCCCATTGATTAATCTGTATGGATATTTTATAGAAAACGATCCTGCGCAAGCTACTCGCGTCATTCGTTCCTATTTTATACCTGGAGATGTGCATTGGAATGATCAAGGACACCAACTAGTATCCAACGCCTTACTCAATGAATTAAATATAAATTAGTTCTCTCTTCTTGGAGGCGTATTACCCCGTGGGCCGCGGGGTTGGTTTTGCGGAGGGCGTTGAGGTCCACGATTAGAGGGGCCTGAGGAGCGTTGCGGACCACCGGGTTTATTACCAGTATTATTATTGCGAGGATTCCGCTGTTGTTGTTGCTGTTGTCTTTTCCGTTGTGCGGCGCGATCCAGCGTTTTGAGACTGAACTGTC
>CAZNUR010000005.1:83970-90632 GCA_964576375.1 uncultured Chitinophaga sp. | reverse complement strand
GACAGGCTTTTGCCTTCGCAGAAATAACAACCCGCAGTCACTAAACTCTCAACCGATTTATTTGTTGTAAGAATAAATTGTTATTCATGAAACCGTCACTCTTAGTCATCATACTCATACTCATCGCTATACCCATTCTGATGTCATTTACAAGCGCACGTATTGAAAAGCAAAAATATCGCGTAGTTAAAAAAGATAAGGACTTCGAAATTCGCTTTTATCCACCGGCCATTTTTGCCACGACAAAATCAGTTGCAAAATCATACCGGGAACTGGGAAATAGCGGATTCCGCAAAATTGCGGGTTACATATTCGGGAACAACGAAACCTCTACCAAGATTGCCATGACTGCACCTGTACATATGGATATCAACGATAAAGGATCATCTATGAGTTTTGTGATGCCTTCAGAATATACACTTGACAAACTGCCTCGCCCTGCCGATGCCCGTGTAGAGCTACACGAAAGCCCAGCCGTTTATATGGCGGCGATCGAATTTAGCGGTTATGCTAACGATCAAAAGATCAAGCAATATGCTGATCAGCTATCACAAATCCTCAACAAAAATGGCATAAAACCCACCGGTAATCCAACCTATCTAGGATATAACGCACCGTATGAATTGATTGGTCGGAAAAATGAAGTAGTTATTCCCATTGAATGGAAGGAATAAGGCCGAAAAGAGCATCAAAAAATAAACTAAGGCATATAACATTACTGCAATGAATGACTCCTATCATTGATTTAGTTGCTTCCATTGTTTTGATTTGAATAAATTATAATCAAGCAATGGCAAATAAAAAAAATAGGAAAATCGCAAGGCAACCCAATAAATTGACACTACTTGTTTTTCGAATTATACTAGGTATTGCTTTATTTGCAAAAGGGATAAGTTTTCTTCGTGATAAAGCGCTACTTGAAAATCTAATTTCAAATTCAATTGCGCAGGAAAAATTCTCAATACTTGGCCTATTAATTCCATACGTACATATTGCTGGGGGATTTTTTATAATAATTGGACTGTACATAAGAGCAGCCATCTTAATACAGATTCCGATAATTATTGGCGCCATCATACTGTTATTGAAATCAGGAGGAAAATCTTATCAAGGCGAAATTATATTTGCCACGTTAATACTTGTTTTACTAATAGTACAATTAGCCTATGGCGATGGTCTTTATTCTTGGAGAAACTTACTTAACAAAGAAAAAAATATTATCTAAACCTCTAACAAAAGCATATATAGCTTATCAGTCAACCTCTTGTTTAGAACGCCCAAAAAAGATCTGAAAACCCAAGGGGAGCAAAAACAAATAAACTACCCAAGGAGTTTTAAGTAATGAGATAGGAATTATACACATGTAAATGATAATGGGCAGTATGATTCTACTTTGCATATTTTGATAAAGTTTCTTGTCAACATAAGGCTGAATATACTTTCGGCGCCAGGAATAAATTAACATCATCAAATGCCAAAAACTGACCAAAATTAAATTGATGCTGTAGATAATTACACTAATTGAACTATACAAATAATTGGCTAGAAATCCAGACGAAAAAGGTATCAAGCAAATAAACATTAAAAAGAAGATATTAAGCCATATACTCATTTTATCAACTTTTTGTATATGATGATGATTATAATGCGTGTCAACCCAATATGCACCTACAATTATAAAGCCTAAAAAAAAGATGAATAATTTAGGCAGGATTTGGTCCCACAAAAACCGTTTTAACCCCTCGTCATTTTCATTAGCAGGAACGACCAAAGTAAATGATAAGATAGTAATAACGATGGCAAAAACCGAGTCTGAAAGTGATTGTATTCGGCGTACATCTAAACTCAAATGCGGCTCTGTTTTTTTTGAATCCATAGGCCAAAGTAGTTGGTGCAGCGACCTAAATCAATGATAAACATCAGAGATAAATGGAACTTAATTAAGCTTTTACAGTTAAACAAATGACACCTATTTACTATAATGGGAAACTTTTGAAAATCCTTGCGGTAACTTCAAAAGACCAAATTATCTTAGCATTACTAAATTGACCTGCTAAACAAATATTATGAAATTTTCTATCGTGTTTTCACTTGTGCTTTTCTTACTAGCAATGACTAGCATTGAAGGACAGGCGCAAGCTATTAATACCCCAAACGCAGATACAGTAAAAGTTACTACATACAAAGTGAAAGGAATTACATGCGCTAGTGATGTAAAAACTATTGCAAACAACATTGAAAAATTATTCGGGGTGTTTAATTGCAAAGCCGATAAACCAGGTGCTACAACTAGTTTTGAGTTGAAATTTAACCCAGCCAGAGTTACCGAAAAAGAAATAATTGCCGCCATTGAAAATACGGGCGGCTGTCAAAATCCAAACGATAGACCTTATAAGGTTAAGCAATAAGCTCCCATGAAGTTTTTCATAGCGTTGCCACTACTACTTATACCCATACTGGGAGTGTCACAACGAATAACTGGGAAAGTAACCAATTTAGAAAACGAACCGCTTGTAGGAGCTACGGTACAATGGCTTGGCTTGAATCAAGGAACGTTTACAAATGGTGTAGGCTTTTTTGAGTTGAAAACAGCACCTAAACTACCCTACAAACTCATCGCAAGCTATGTAGGATATCAATCGGATACAATACTGATCACAGCAAGGGATAGTAGTATTACTTTTAAACTAAAAGCAAAACAAGGTCTCAGTGAAATTATTATTGAAAGCCAGCGAGCTGGCATTATAATTTCAGACAATAAAGCAATTAAGGTTGAGCAAATAACACAAACAGAACTTCGAAAAGCAGCATGTTGTGACTTAGCGGGCTGTTTTGAAACACAAACTACAGTACAACCACAAACCACCAATGTTGTTACTAATGCTAAGGAATTAAGAATTCTTGGTTTGTCAGGAGTCTATAATCAAATACTAGTTGACGGATTTCCAGTAATACAAGGACTTTCCTACACGTATGGTATCAGTAGCATCCCAGGTACTGTAGTAGGAAATATTTATGTTGCAAAGGGAGCTAATAGCGTCCTTCAAGGATTTGAAAGTATTAGCGGGCAAATTAATGTAGAAACAAAGGATCCTGATAATACAGATAAGGTATACTTGAATGCGTACGTGAACAGTTTTGGCGAAAAGCATATTAACACCAATTATGCTGTAAAGAAAAATAAATGGAGTAACCTTACTGCTGTTCATATGGTGCAGCCAGCCAATAAGGTAGACCGAGATAATGATAATTTCCTGGATCTTCCTCGGCTTAGACGTCACCTACTCATGAACAAATGGAAATACGGAAATGAAAATAGTTGGGGCTGGAGTAGCAAAGTCGGTTTGCGATTTTTAAATGAAAGAAGAATTGGCGGCCAGACAATTTATAACGCAGAGAGAGATAAAGGAAGTACAACCGTTTATGGGCAGTTTGTAAATATTAATCAACCTGAATTTTGGACAAAAACAGGTTACCGCTTTGATGACAAGCATGCCATAACCGCTTTTGTATCCAGCTTTCATCAACAACAAAATTCTTACTTTGGCACCGTTCGTTATGATGCCAATCAAACCAATTTGTATGCCAATGTACAGTATGAGTTAAACTATAAGCAACATCAACTTAAAACAGGGCTAAGCTATCGTTTTCTTCAACTAAGAGAGAACATTGGATTCACTGACCAGATTTTAGTACGAACGTATGCTGGTGTTTACGATCGTAAAGAAATGATTCCTGGCGCTTTTGCAGAAAATATATTGAAGTCAGCAAACGGAAAAATTACTTGGATAACCGGAATAAGAGGAGATCATCACAATCAGTTTGGATTTCAACTAACACCAAGGACACTCATCAAATACGATTTAAGCCGTACGCTAATAGTACGGGCTAGCATCGGAACAGGATGGCGCACCGTCAACCTTTTTAGTGAAAATATTGGACTGTTAGTGAGCTCTCGTGATATAATTTTTGCAGAAACCTTAGCACCAGAAAAAGCACTGAATACAGGAATCAATTTGACAAAAAAATTTGAGTCAGGTGTTAAAAATATATCCGGCTATATTAGCGTAGACTTTTACAGAACCAGTTTTAGTAATCAAATTTTCCCTGATTATAACACCAGCCCAACTAAAGCAATTATTAAGAATTTTACGGGTAAAAGTATCAGTAATGGATTGCAAGCCGAACTACTCTTGCATTTTTTCAACACACTTGAATTTAAAACAGGATACAATTTTCTGGATGTCTACAGGGTTACTGAATCAGGCAAAGAACTGCTTCCCTTTAATCCTAGACAAAAAGTATTAACATCGATCAGTTTTAGACCCCCCAAAAAACCATTCCAAGCTGATTTGAATATTCATTGGTATGGCAAGCAACAACTGCCAGATACCAAGTCAAATCCCGCACCCTTTCAACGACCTGATTTTTCAAAACCTTATACAGTATTGAACACGCAATTCACCTACTCTTTCAAGCGCGTTGAACTATATACCGGCATTGAGAACCTTTTTGATTTTAGACAATTACAACCCATTCTTAGTTGGGAAAATCCTTTTAGTCCTTATTTTGATACCTCCTCTGTTTGGGGGCCAACACGTGGAAGAGAAATTTATGTAGGTGTACGTTTGAAAATAAAAGAAAACAAAGATTTATAACTGACTTTTTAAAGTTATAAATGCTGTTCGTCCATCCGCCGGCATAGCGCCAGGCCCTGGATAGCCTCCCGCCCGTCTTGTAAAATAAACAGCATCTGCCAGGTTATTGATACCCATTGAAACTGACCAGTTTTTATCAATGGGGAAAGACAAGGTAATATCAATGACGGTGTAAGCGGGTATCCAACCATTCTGACCATTTACACTGGACTGTCTTGTGTTATTTGCATCACTATAAGTGCCGCTTGTATAACTTAGTTGACCTGTTAGTTTTATGGCTTTGTATTGTACTGTAGAACCAGTGCGAACCGTATGTCGGGGAGCATTCTCAACTTGATTATTACTGAGGTCAGTTTTTACGATCGTGTTATTCACCACACGCGTAAGTTGAAACTGTACGTAGCGAGCATCCGTAAATGCATATGAAAGATATTGGCTCCAACGCCATGGGGTATTCATTGATTTACCTAGCTGACCCTGATATTCTCCAAATAACTCTAATCCCTTTGCATTACTAGCGCCAATATTGGTACGCAAATTATACCGCACACCTGGTGTTTCTTCCTGCAATAAAGTTCCAATACGATTTCCATAGTGTAAAAGATATATGCTGGCGTCCACATAAAATTGCTTACCAAACTTTCCTCTTACTCCTAAATCAGTGTTGTACCCTCTTGCGTCTTTTAACGCAGGGTCAATTCGATCTGAACCAGGAGGTGTGCTCAAATCAGAAAAAAGAACAGGACGATAGGCCTCTGTAAAATTTGCATAAACCTCCATCTTTTTGTTAATATGATACTCTACACCCACGCCACCTAACAAAAAGCCTCTTGTCTTTTCTTGGCGAACTAAATTAACGGGAACACCATTTTGCAGGTTATGCTGCCCACTGGCAGCACCACTTATCCACTCATACCTAAAACCCGGTATGATCAATAAACGATCGCCCCATCTAAATATTTGCTCAGCAAATAAAGCATAATTAGCGCTATTAAAATCGACGTCACGAATCCAAGTATCATTTTGTATCTGCAGTGTGTAATCAGCACCCACGTCGCCCTTTCCATCTGCCATCAACCGATTTGTGTATCCAGCAAATCGACGTAACCCAATGGCTACTGTAGCAGTAGATTTATGGATCTTGTAATCAGTTATCCATCTCCACTCGCCACCCCAATTTCGATAAAGATCAATGTTGACATTTCGAGGAGCAAAACTGCCAGTGGCCCGGTTTATAGTATCAGGCTGTATAATTCCCGCAACTGGTAAAAAGCCCACACTATTTCGATCGCCTAACAAACCAAATAACTTTAACTCCATTCGTGAGCTTGGACTCATTTCATAACGAGAACGCCAAGCAAAGGTTGACCACTCAATATCCATCCAATTTCGGTATCGAAGGCTTTGACGGTTATTTTGCTGAATCTGTAAATCACTTAATCCACCAGGTTGCTGACTTCTGATGTGCGAACGCATATATTCCAATGTGGTAGTAATCTTTTTTGTAGGACGATAAGTAACAGTAATAAAACCAGCATTGGTGTAGTATTGACTGTTAGCCCGATACCCATCGGCTTGTCGACGATCAAAAAAAGCAAAGTAATTCCACTTACCGGTTCGTCCTCCGGCACCCGCATACAAATTGGATAAGCCGTATGTTCCTACCGTTTGCTGGGTTTCTACCTGAAAAGATTTTTTGAATTCACTGCCATCTCGCAGAATATAGTTCAACATTCCTCCAAATTGAGGACCATATTGCAGCGCCCCATGCCCACGAATAATTTCAATTCGTTGAACCGCTTGTAATTGAGGATTATAATAAGCCTCGGGATATCCATATGGATCAGCAGCAATATCGTATCCATTTTGACGAACATTGAATTCCCAACTACGATTAGGACTTAATCCTCTTGTTGCAACTCCAATTTGAATACCACTGCCGTCATTCTCCCAAATATGAATTCCCGGAATTTTGGCCATCACCTGTCGCATTATATTGGTGGT
>CAZNUR010000005.1:78825-83870 GCA_964576375.1 uncultured Chitinophaga sp. | reverse complement strand
ATGGAAGAAGTGGTGGTGACTGCTACCCGACAAGAAAGACGTTTAGGAAACGTAACTATTCCGGTAAATCTTATTCAACGAAAACAAATTCAGCAAGCCGGATCATTGCGGCTACGCGACATTTTACAAGAACAACCCGGTATACAATTAACCTCAAACTTTGGTACGGGAATTCAAATGCAAGGATTAAATCCTGAACATACATTGATCCTAGTTGATGGTCAGCCCCTGGTTGGAAGAACCTCAGGTGTTTTAGATGTAAGCCGAATTGCGCTAGCAGGAATAAAAAGAATTGAAGTAGTCAAAGGACCCTCCTCCAGCTTATATGGTTCTGAAGCGATGGCAGGTGTCATTAATCTAATCACGGAAAATCCTACTCAACCCTTGGTGGAAGCCTCGCTTCGCTATGGCGTAGCAGACCCGGATCAAGGATGGGGAATTCCATTTAAACGCAACAGCTTTCAACAAACAGAAGCAGACCTACAAGCCACTTACTTTATTGGAAAACTAAAGGTGCGACACAGCAATAACTTACTATTTGCAGATGGCGTTAGCTTCAGGCCTTTTTCACAAGACAGAATTCCAAGACCCATTCACCGGCTCACACATCAAACCAGTATTCAACAAAATTTAGGGAATAAAGCTGAATTGAAAATCCTGGCTAGACTTAATCAAGACAGATTTCAACAAGAATTCTCTGTCCGAAACAACGGGGTGATAATTGATTCCTATGGGCGTGAATTAAATAATGAGTTGAACATACAGCCAACTCTTTTCTTTCGGCTTTCTGAAAAAATTCGATTGTATACAAGAGGATACCTAACCAGTTATAGCGGCGATCAAAAGCTTCGCTTTGTACAAAAGCCAGATAGTAGCTACCTGGATCGTTTTGAGCAACGCTTGTTTCGTATCGAAGAACAGATGGACATCAAAAAGAAAAATCATACGATAACAGCTGGAGTTGGCTTTCAATTAGAACAAGCCAACTCAACCCGATATGATGCGCTAGCTAATCAAAAGCAAAACAATGTTAGCTATGTCTTTGCCCAGTGGGAATTAAATGCTGGTGAAAAATGGATTAGTATTTTGGGAGCAAGATATGATCATCACACATTATTTGCAGGAGCTCTAACACCTAAATGGTCTTTACGGTATCAAGCCAAACCAAATCTTTCGTTCACAGCCTCGGTTGGGCAAGGTTTTAAAGCACCTGACTTCAGACAACTTTATTTAAATTTTACAAACACCGTAGCAGGAGGATACTCCGTTTTTGGTACACAAGATGCCATCCGAGTGATTAATGAATTAAACAGGTTAGGACAAATCGCAGAACTTAAACCCGATTTCACAAAACTAACCTCACTTCGCCCAGAGCACTCTACCGGGATTAATGTGAGCATGCAGTATAATCCTACTCCAACTATCACCACCCAGCTCTCCTTATTCAGAAACGATATTCAATCCTTAATCGATGTTCGGCAAGTAGCTACCAGAACTGATGGCTCGCAGCTATTCAGTTATCTTAATGTAAACCGTGCCTTTACACAAGGACTCGAAACCTCATTACAGTGGCAAATACATAAAAACTGGTCCATTAATAGTGGTTATCAACTTTTATTGACTGGCGATAAAGAAGAGTGGGAGCGAATCCTGCAAGGAAAAGAATATGTGAGAGAATCAAACGGAAGCAGCCGTGTAATGAATAAAAAAGATTACATCGGCTTGCCAAATAGAAGTAAACACCAGGGGCAACTTAAAATTAAATATGAAGACAGGGAAGCACGTTATGTATTCATACGCCTGCTATATCGTAGTCGCTGGACCGTGGCAAATAGTAATGGCAATGGAGTACATGATGTCCAAGATGAGTATGCAAATGGTTTTGCACAACTTCATATTGCCGGAGGTCTTCCAATAAATAATACCATTTCACTTCAAGCAGGAATCGACAACTTATTGAATTATCAAGATATTTTTTATCTGCCTAATCTGGCTGGCAGAACAATATTTATTACCGTTCGGGCAAAATTTGAACCTAAACAAACAAAAAAAATTAATCATCATTAAATAAAACACGTATGAGAATCATCCTTCTTGCTGCGGCTGTATTATTAACTATTACATCCTGTGAAAAAGACAAACTACCAAAAACGGTCGATCAAAGAGCGTATGCAATTGAAACGATTGGCAAAATCACCACTGTAAAAAACCTGCCAGCAGATACGATTATTGGCACCAACTCAATTGGTCAACCTGTAGGAGCAGGGCGATATAGTTTTTTCAGCTTGGAAACAGGACAATGGATTCCAAACGCAGATTCAAACTCAACTCGCTGGGATCTTGCATTTGCAGGGACTACCATTCGTATCAATAATGCAACCAGTGGACCTGGTGCAGGTGGAGCCTTTGTTTTCAATGGTACATTTGAGTCGCTACTAAGCGTGCCCACTGATTCTGTATTTCGTATCGATAATCATCCAGTTTCGTATGCAATTACGCGAGGCTCCGGGAGAGCTTGGTACACCTATGATGGACCTACAAATTTGTTGACACCTATTCCTGGTCGTACACTGGTAATTCGTACTGCTACTGGAAAATTTGCCAAGGTAGAGATACTCAACTACTATCGAGGAGGCCAAACACCTTCCGCCACAGCGCCGGACAGTATCAAAACTCGTGATCAGCGATTTTTCCATTTTCGCTACACATACCAGGGAAATGGCACAAGACTATTCTAGATAAATAGCAGGGAGTAAGGACGAACCAATTACTTTTTGTTCTTACTCCCAAATTGTTTCCTCTTTCATCAATAACCAGCTTGCATACTGTGGCCCATAATGCGCATCAATAGCGCCACGACGAATCTTTAGCGTAGGTGTAAAAAAGCCATTTGCAATAGTCCACTCATCACGAACAATTACAAGCTTGGCTAATTGCTCGTGATACTCCAGTCCCTGATTAACTTGTTGACGAATGGATGAAAGTGCTACTTGGAGCTGCGCACGATCGATACCCGACTCCGGTGAAAGCATACACAAGGCTAGTGCATGTGATTCACCAGATCCTACTACACAAGCTTGGCTAATAATGGAATGCTCCAATAATTTCTTTTCAATAGGAGCAGGAGCCACATATTTTCCTTTACTAGTTTTAAATAAGTCTTTGATTCTTCCGGTGATTGTCAAATAGCCCTCCTGATCAAGTCGACCCTCATCGCCTGTTTTTAAAAATCCATTTTCAAAACAAGCTGCCGTCATTTCAGGTTCTTTGTAATAGCCAATCATATTAGCAGGACTTTTGACCATAACCTCATTATCTGCCCCTAAAAAAAGTTCAACACCGCTATAGGACTGACCAACTGTACCAAAACGAGCAGTGGGTTTTCTGTTGATAGTAGCAAGGGCCATATTCTCAGTCATACCATAGGCCTCTTGAATCACAATACCGAGTTTTGAAAACCAAAGAGGTAATGAAGGATGTAAGGGAGATGCGCCGGAAAGGGCGTACTTCACACGAGACAAACCCAGCTTCTTTCTCATTAATTTTTTCAGGATGCCATCCAGCCATGGGATTTTTAAAAGCACATCTAATCGCTGCTGCGGAATTTTCTTGAGAATTTCTTCCCGGAATTTTTCCCAAATTCTTGGTACTGCCAAAAATATAGTAGGCTGTGCCGCCTCCAGATCACGAGAAAACGTAGCGAGTGATTCAGGAAAATAAATAGTTCCGCCGGTAAATATTCCACAATACTCCACCACCATCCGTTCGGCAATATGACTGAGTGGTAAATAGGAGAAAAATACTTCGTCCTTCAATTCCTCTCCGAGTGCATCCATCACTGTCAGTAAACTAAAACTATGCGCAAAATGCGTATGCATCACGCCCTTTGGATCGCCGGTTGTTCCAGATGTATACAATATGCAACTAAGCGATTGAGGATCGGGTATGATAGTAGTCAAAACCGGATCAGCATCTTTTATAAAATGGTCCCAGGCTTCACAACCAGACCACACCCAATGAGGAAAATGTATACAACGAACCGTTTCAGGTATACCAGCCTGCAGCGGCTCAAAGGCATCCAGTTTACCAGCAAATAATACCTGACTTTCACTATGTATTAATATTTGACGAAGTGTAGCAGCTGTTACAGTAGGATAAATGGGAACAGAAATATGTCCTGCCATAGTGATAGCAAGGTCTGCCATAATCCAGTGAGCGGAATTTTTTCCAATAATGGCAATTCGAGAACCTACTGGTAAATTCAAGGACAAAAGCGCACCTGCCATTTTTCGAATAGACATTCCTGCTTCCTGCCAAGTATGCGGCATCGCTTTGCCGGCAATTGGCTCTGATAGAAACACTTGATTCGCTTTTTCTTTTTCAAAGCGATAGAACATTTCTAGTAATGTAGGATAACTAGTGGGTGCTTTCATGCCCGTTGAATTGGTTTTTTATCTCAGCCATACCCATGGATGGAATTTTTCCTTGCACTGGTCCAAAGAAATTAAGAATATGATCAAAATCTGCTTTCTCATTGTCAGTTGTATAAAATGGCTCACTCACCACAATACTCCGATTTCCAAAATCAAGTCCGATCATTACAATGGGTATACCCGCTTTTTTTGCAATGTGATAAAATCCTGTTCTGAGTCGATCTACTTTTTTTCGCGTTCCCTCTGGGGAAAGTGCAATCATGATTTCACTTTCTTTATTTAAAATATCGACTACCTGGTCTACAACATTATGTTTACTAAATCGATCCACCGGTATTCCGCCCACCCAACGAAAAAAGAAGCCAAAAGGACCATCAAATAATTCTTTCTTCCCTAAAAAACGCGCATTTTTTAATCGCAAGAGGCTACGGTATGCCAACCCTACCGGAAAATCCATCCAATGTGTGTGCGGACCTGCTATAATCACACATTTTTTAACTCCAGCTGGAAACTGCACCTTGGTGTTCCACCCTATACTTCGAAATAAAATAGTCCAGAATATTCTTTGCACAAGTTTGGCTTTGCAACAAGATAGGAATTTATGAGAATTTA
>CAZNUR010000005.1:5133-78725 GCA_964576375.1 uncultured Chitinophaga sp. | reverse complement strand
AATATTCTTTGCACAAGTTTGGCTTTGCAACAAGATAGGAATTTATGAGAATTTACAAGTTATATTCCCCGACAGCTCCGTTAAAAACTAAAGCGTGTAGCAATGAAATAAAATAGACTTGCTTATCAAATACAAGTAATAAATTTATTACCTTTGAAATGTAGCGAGTTATTAAGAATCCTTAGAAGAGATGGATGGACAGTTATTAGGCAATCAGGCAGTCACATTATGTTAAGACACCCGACAAAAAAAGGTCAATTAGTGTGCCCCAACCATGGCAGTCAAGAAATTGGAAGGGGGTTAGAGAGAAAAATTAAAAAGGATGCAGGTTTAAAATAGGCATATGGAAAATAAAATTGAAATAATAGTAGAAAAAACAAAGACTGGCTACTCTGCATTTGCAAAAAAACATGCAATCTATACCACTGGGCAAAACTTGGATGAACTAAAGAAAAATATTTTAGAAGCAGTAAATTTTTCAAAAAGTAGAAAAAGAAAGCCCTTGACGGAAAAAAACATTAAAATCACACTTGATATCGCACAGTTTTTTGAATTCTACAAGGTTATTAATGCAAAGGCATTTTCTGAAAGAATTGGAATGAATCAGAGCTTACTCGCCCAATACATCAATGGAATAAAAAAGCCCTCAGTTCAACAAACACATCGAATTATTCAAGGAATAAAACAAGTTGGAAACGAATTAGCAGCCCTACAATTTATTAGTTAATAATAAATTTAAAAATTTGAAAAAATATTCAATCCTCGCTTTACTATTGGTGTTTTTGTGTACAATTACTGCTACGCATGCACAAGTTCCCATCCCACAACAAGGTCGTGTAGTTCGTCACGAAAATTTTCCTTCCGTGCATATAACGCCCAGGCATGTGGACGTTTGGTTACCCGCAGCATATGACCCACAAAAAAAATATGCGGTGTTGTACATGCATGATGGTCAAATGCTTTTTGATAGCACACTAACTTGGAACAAACAGGAATGGGGTGTTGATGAGACACTCTCGCAGCTCATGCGTGAAAAGAAAATAAAAGAGTGCATTGTAGTGGGCATTTGGAATGGAGGCCGAAGCAGACATGCAGAGTATTTTCCTCAAAAACCATTTGAGTCACTTTCGGCGTCACAACAAGAAATAGTTTACAAAGCTTACAGAAGTAACGGGCAGTCTATTTTTTTTGGAATCCCCATTATGTCAGATCGCTATTTGAATTTTCTGACCCAGGAGTTAAAACCATTCATTGATAAAACGTATGCTACTAAAACTGATCGAAACAACACATTCATTGCGGGTAGCAGCATGGGAGCCTTAATTTCTCTTTACGCCATCTGTGAGTACCCTGCCGTTTTTGGGGGTGCAGCTTGTTTGTCAACCCATTGGCCAGGCTTGTTCACTATAGAGAATAACCCGGTTCCCGGAGCCTTTTTTTCATACCTGGAGCAATCACTCCCCTCGTCAAAACATCATCGTATTTACTTTGATCATGGTACCGAAACCCTGGATTCAATGTATGCTTCCTTACAAAAAAGTGTTGATCAAATTATGGAGAAAAAGGGGTACAAGAGTAAACAATGGATGAGTCGCTCCTGGCCGGGTCAAGATCATTCTGAGCGTTCCTGGAGAGGACGTTTTGCTGTACCTGTTACCTTTTTATTGAAGAACTAACTATAGTTCTTGGTACATCGCGATTTTGGTGGGAACTTTGCAGTCCCTCAAAAAAATTACAATTCTATGGATAAGCAAGTACCTAAAAGCGATGTTTCTTACAACGTCAATGATGTAAGCAAGTGCCCATTTCACAACGGTACCTTAAAGTCTGGTCATGGAGGAAGTGGAACTGGTAATCAAGACTGGTGGCCACATCAGTTAAAGCTGAACATTCTACGTCAGCATTCATCTCTGACCAACCCCATGGATGCTGATTTTGACTATAAAAAAGCATTTGAAAGTCTTGACTATAAGGCCTTGAAGAAAGACCTTGAAAAATTGATGACTGATTCACAAGAATGGTGGCCTGCTGATTTTGGTCATTATGGTCCATTCTTTATTCGTATGACATGGCATAGTGCAGGTACGTACAGAACGGCTGATGGCAGAGGTGGTGGTGGAATGGGACAACAGCGTTTTGCGCCCCTCAATAGCTGGCCTGATAATACAAACCTTGATAAGGCAAGAAGATTGTTGTGGCCAATCAAACAGAAATATGGTAACAAAATCTCATGGGCCGATCTAATGATTCTTGCAGGTAATGTTGCCTTGGAGTCCATGGGTTTCAAAACATTTGGTTTCTCAGGTGGAAGAGCTGATGTGTGGGAACCGCAACAAGATGTGTACTGGGGATCTGAAAAAAAATGGCTGGATGATCAACGCTACACGGGTGATCGTGAGTTAGAAAATCCACTGGCAGCCGTACAAATGGGATTAATCTATGTAAATCCAGAAGGTCCCAACGGAAATCCTGATCCAATTGCTGCAGCACGTGATATCCGTGAAACATTTGCACGGATGGCGATGAACGACGAAGAAACAGTTGCCTTGATAGCGGGTGGTCACACTTTTGGAAAAGCACATGGTGCCGGTGATGCAGCTTTACTCGGAGCAGAACCAGAAGGAGCTTCCATCGAGGAACAAGGATTTGGATGGACCAGCAAGTATAAATCCGGTAAAGGAGGTGATACGATTACCAGTGGTTTGGAAGTAACCTGGACCAACACGCCCACTAAATGGAGCAATAATTATTTTGAAAATCTTTTCAAGTACGAATGGGAGTTAACAAAGAGTCCCGCTGGTGCTTATCAATGGGTTGCTAAAAATGCAGCAGAGACTATTCCTGATGCACATGATGGATCAAAAAAGCATTTACCAACAATGCTGACAACGGATCTTTCTTTACGATTTGATCCTGCCTATGAAAAAATCTCCAGAAGATTTTTAGAAAACCCTGATCAGTTTGCAGATGCCTTTGCAAGAGCCTGGTTCAAATTAACCCATCGTGATATGGGTCCTGTTACACGTTATGTAGGACCTGAAGTTCCTGCCGAAGTGTTGATATGGCAAGATCCCATCCCGGCTGTTGATCATACGCTCATTGATAAAAATGATATTCAAGAATTAAAAAAATCAATTCTTAGCTCAGGTCTTAGCATTTCTTCATTGGTTACAACTGCTTGGGCTGCTGCGTCTACATTCCGTGGCTCTGACAAACGCGGAGGCGCCAATGGAGCTCGTATTCGACTGGCTCCTCAGAAATACTGGGAAGTAAACAACCCTGCTCAGTTGAGTAGCGTATTAGGAAAACTAGAAGCGATACAAACTGAATTTAATCAACGTGCCACTGGTGGTAAAAAAGTATCCTTAGCAGATCTTATTGTATTGGGGGGTTGTGCTGCCATCGAAAAGGCTGCTGAAAAAGCTGGCGTAACCGTGAGTGTTCCTTTTACACCTGGACGAATGGATGCTTCCACTGAACAAACCGATGTTGAGTCTTTTGCAGTATTGGAGCCTATTGCCGATGGATTCCGCAACTATGCAAAAAAGAAATACACGATCTCAGCCGAAAATCTACTGGTTGACAAAGCACAATTATTGAATCTTACAGCACCTGAAATGACGGTACTGGTTGGTGGGTTGCGTGTATTAAAAGCAAACTACGACCAGTCTAACCACGGCGTATTTACCAATCGACCTGAAACACTGACCAACGACTTCTTTGTGAATTTGCTTGATATGTCTACTGCCTGGAGTCCTGTCAGTGAGGCTAAGGATGTGTTTGAGGGTAAGGACCGCAAAACAGGTGCTTCCAAGTGGACGGCTACTCGCGTAGACTTGATCTTTGGATCTAACAGCGAACTCCGTGCATTAGCAGAAGTATATGCATGCGCCGACAGCCCAGAGAAATTTGTGAAGGATTTTATAGCTGCATGGGATAAAGTAATGATGCTGGATCGTTTTGATCTGAAGCATTGATGCTGACCTACTTATTTAGAGAAGGTGTTACCATACTGGTAACACCTTTTTTATTGTAGAGGGGATTTCGCAGGATAGATTATCTTGCACGTCCTATAATAACAATAGCATGAAGCTTTACAATACATTAATAAAATACAGATTTGTAATAGGCATTATTTGTTTACTCCTAGGAGGTGGCGCCAACTTTGCCTTTAGTTTCTGGCCATCTTTTCCGCTATATCTAATTGGCGTATTACTCATTGCCGGTCATTTCTTTTTTGGTCCGCTGCGACTAATTCAAGAATACATGGAAAATGGTGATATGGATGGTGCAGAAAAAGTACTGGCCTCTATCAAATACCCTAATCTGCTTTATAAACCCATTCGTTCAGTCTACTTTACATTGAAAGGAAATTTAGCAATGATGAAGCAGGACTTTGATGGTGCAGAGAAGATGATGAAAAAAGGGTTAGATCTCGGAATGCCCATGAAAGAAGCAGAAGGGGCCAGCTTATTACAAATGGGCATGTTAGCCATGCAAAAGAATGATTTGAAACAGGCTGAGAGCTATGTAAGACAGGCCTTGAAAAAAGGGCTCCCTGATAAAGAAAATCAAGCAGCGGCTTATTTGCAGATGTGTAGTTTAATGATGAACAAGAGAGAATTCCGTGCCGCCAAAGATTTTTTCCGTAAAGCCAAAGCTTTAAAACCCACCACTCCTCAACTGGTGGATCAGATCAAACAAATAGAAAAGTATATTTCAAGGATTCCAGGTTAATAAGTACGTGTATTTACGTATTTATTTTCAAGTGATTAACCGGCTATTCGCAGAATTTTATATTTTCGGTGCTATCCATTATCACCCCTAGATAAGATTACTTATTAAATAAATTAGAGGCGCATGCACAAAATAAAATTGTACCTGGTTGACGACCATCGCATGGTCATCGATATGTGGGCAAGTCTTTTGAGCACCAACCCAAAATTTGAGATTGTGGGAACCTCTTTAGACGGTGAAAAAGCATTTGAGGAAATTAATACTACCCTCCCCAATGTGGTGCTGATGGATATCACACTCCCGGGCATGTCTGGAATTGAGTTAACTAAAAAAATAAGAGAAAAACTACCCTCAATAAAAATATTGGGTGTTTCCATGCATACCAATATCATGTTGATCAAACAGATGCTAATTAGTGGAGCTAGTGGCTATGTATCTAAAACCTCCTCTTTTGATGAAATGACCTCAGCCATTACAACCATTCACGAGGGGAATAGATATATCTGTAGGGACATCAAAGACTATATTACCAATCAAGTTATCAGCGAGCAACAGTCAGATCCCGCCTACAGAATTAACCAATTGACAAAACGTGAATTAGAAATTGTGAACCTTATTAAAGAAGGACACTCCTCCAAGGAAATCAGTGAAAAATTATTTATTTCCAAGCGCACTGTAGAGGTGCACAGGTATAATATTTTCAGAAAGCTGGAAGTGAATAATATCACTTCCTTGATAAAGATTACCAATAAATCAATTGTGTAATTGAACTTAATCAGGCTGTTTCCAGCTACCAAATAGTTCCTCAACTGCTTTATAACGGTATTGAAAAATACCTTCGAGCTTTTTCTTTACAAATAACCAATTGGCTAAATCTCCCAATAGACCAAGGGGTATACGATAGTGAACAATGTCTGTCATTTCAATCCCTCCTGGAATTGCCTTAAAGTGATGTTGATGATGCCATAATGTGTAGGGACCAAATCGCTGCTGGTCTATAAAATAAACAGGCTCTTGCACCTGTGTAATTTCAGTCATCCAATAAACAGGGATTCCCAGAAGAGGACGCACTTTATATTCAATCAGCTGCCCAGGATACATGCGTAACCCATGAAAGCGAGATATAATCTGGAATCCCATTTCAGGTGGAGTAATTCGCTGAAGATTAGCGGGACTAGAGAAAAAATCCCAGGCTTGCTCTATGGAGATCGGGATACACTGTTTGGTCTGAAAAGAGTAAGTGGCCATGCTGGTTGAAACGATTAATTTCGTTAGAATAACTATTGAACCCGGAAAAAGTTCATCCGTATGTCTATTAGCCGAGAGAAATTAGAAATCAAGTTTCGTGAAGAATACCAGCGATTGAATGAACAGCAACAAAAAGCCGTTCGGACCATTGAAGGCCCTGTAATGGTTATTGCTGGACCGGGTACAGGTAAAACGCAAATACTAGCCTGCCGCATTGGCAAAATATTACTGGACACCGATGTACAACCTGAAAATATTCTTTGCCTGACTTACACGGATGCGGGTGTAGTTGCCATGCGTAAAAGACTACAACAGTTTATTGGACCGGCAGCGTATAAAGTACAATTAGGCACTTTTCATTCCTTCTGTAATGAGGTAATTCAAGATAATCTTCCCTACTTCGAGAAACACACGCTGGATCCTATATCCGAACTTGAAAAAATTCAACTTTTTAAAGATCATATTGACTCTTTCCCAAAAGACCATCCTTTTAAACGATATCGCGGCGACGTATACTACGAGGCCAAGAATATGATGAACTTGTTTAGCACCATGAAGCGAGAAGGATGGGCCCCCGATTTTATATTGGAGAAAATTGATCAGTACCTGGCTTCACTTCCTGAACGTGAAGAATTTATTGCCAAGCGAGCCACCAAAGAATTTAAAAAAGGAGAAGTACGAACAGACCGTATCGAGAAAGAAAAGGAAAAAATGAATCGATTGCGAGCAGCCGTGCTAGAATTTGACCCTGTTCAACAAGTCATGAAAAAAAGAAATCGGTATGATTTTGAGGACATGATCAATTGGGTGATTCAGGCCTTTGAACAGAGCCCAACACTACTCTCCGATTACCAGGAACGTTACCAATATATTTTAGTGGACGAATACCAAGACACCAGTGGGTCACAAAATAGATTAGTAGAACTCCTGATCAGCTACTGGGAGGTGCCAAATATTTTTGTAGTAGGAGACGATGATCAAAGCATTTTTAGATTTCAAGGAGCGAATGTGGCTAATATGACTGTGCTGGCAGACCGCTATGCGACAGACCTGGTTCGAATTGTATTGGCAGAGAATTATCGATCTACACAACCGATACTGGATGTTTCCACTTCCCTGATTCAACGAAATCAAGAACGCTTAATAAATACACTACCGGGCCTGACCAAGGAATTGAAAGCTGCACATGAAACTAAAAAATCCATTCAACATCCTCCCCGAGTATGGGAATTTGATACACAGCGATTAGAAATTATTGGAATCACAAAAAAAGTAGAGGAGTTGATCAAGGAAGGAGTAGAGCCCGGGCGAATTGGCATCATTTACAAAGAACACAAATACGGGGAAGAGATCGCTGGCTATTTACAACAACTACAAATCCCCTACTATACCAAACGAAGCGCCGATCTTTTACAATTACCCTTGATCAGAAAAATATTACTCCTGCTTCGCTATTTACAAGCAGAGCATGATGTACCCTATAGCGGTGACGAACTCTTATTTGAGTTACTGCACTTAGACCTATTTGGAATTGCCCCGCTGGAAATTGCAAAACTTTCACTGGAAGCGGCTGGCAGAAAGCAAAGTGATCTAAATGGATCTATACGCGCCTTGTTACATGAAAAAACAAATGGTGCAGGTGCCGATTTATTTACCAACACAAAACCGCTAGCCAAAGCAAGCACATTACTAGAAGAGCTAATTGCGGCAGTACCCAATACCACCTTGCAACAACTGCTTGAAAAAATTATTCAGCAAACAGGTTTACTGGCACAGGTGATGCAGCACGCAGATAAACATGAATGGCTACGCATCCTTACAGCCTTTTTTGATTTTGTAAAAGAGGAAACACATCGCAAACCAGATTTAACTGTAGAGGGTTTGTTGAATCTTATTGATCTGATGCAAAAAGAAAAACTCTCCCTTCCGTATATACAAGTAAGTGGAAACGAAAAAGGCGTTAATCTGTTAACGGCACATGGCTCAAAGGGACTGGAGTTTCAATATGTGTTTATTGCAGGAGCGCTGGCAGACAAATGGGAGAAAAAGAGAAAACCTTCCGATGGCTATAGCTACCCAGACAATCTTTTTGGCCTGAGTACAGGCGGATCAAATGAGGAGGAGCTCCGTCGTTTATTTTATGTAGCAGTAACCCGGGCTGAGGAACATTTAATTATATCCTACAGTAAGTATAATAATAAGGGTAAGGAACTGGAGCCTTCACGTTTTGTGATAGAGTTGATGGACGGTTTTAATATACCCGTAGAGAGAATAGTACTTGACCAAGAGGTAATCAGCTCCTTTGCCAACTTAGCACTGACAGTACCAGCAAGACCAGAGATAGCCCAAATAGAGGAGGACGTATTGACTCCCTTATTGGCTCGCTTCACCATGAATGTAACGGCGCTAAATAATTATCTGCACTGTCCGCTGGAATTCTACTATCGTACATTGATTAGAATACCCTCACCAAAAAACGAAGCCACCGAGTTTGGATCTGCTGTGCATACTGCATTAGAAAGATTATTCCGACGAATGCTAGACAGCGGCACTGAAACTTTTCCGGACAAATCAATATTTATCCAGGATTTTGAACAACACATGCGTCGTTATCGTGAAAGTTTTACCAAAGAGCAGTTCAAACGCCGTATGGAATACGGACAATTAATTCTCTCCGACTATTACGACCATTCCCTGAGCAGCTTTAATAAAATTGTTGCCATCGAGCGTAATATCCGTAACGTAGTGGTGAATGGCATCCCACTAAAAGGAAAGTTGGATAAATTAGAGTTTGATGGGAAAATGGTAAATGTGGTGGACTACAAAACAGGAGATCCTGAAAAAGCAGCCGATAAATTAAGTGGGCCCACCGCTAAAAATCCATTGGGAGGTGATTATTGGAGACAAGCTGTTTTTTACAAGATACTTGTAGACCATTACGAACAAAGAGGATGGCAGGCAGTAAGTACTGAGTTTGATTTTATCGAACCCACAAAGCAAAAAGAATACCAACGCAAGAAAATAGTGATCACACCGACCGATGTAGAAATTGTAAAAGAGCAGATCGATATGGTATGGAATAGAATTCAGGCCAGAGATTTCTATACGGGCTGTGGAAAATCTGAGTGTCATTGGTGCAATTTTGTCAAATCACACCAACTGGCCATTGAATTGCATGAGCTGGAGGGTGAAGAAGATCCTTTACAGGATTAACGGAGCATTCACGCTAAACCCTGTAAGTTTGTAATCCATGAAACAACATTGGTTTATAGGAGGATTGCTAGGAATTACATCTTTTTTGTCATTGCTGATTAGCCCAGGTTGTGCCAATATTGTTCCACCACAAGGAGGGCCCCGCGATACCATTCCACCTGTATTACTGAAAGTAACACCCGGAGACTCCAGCACACGTTTTGTCAGTAAAAAAATCGATTTCTATTTTGACGAGTATATTGATGTCCAGGATCCGCAAACACAACTACTAGTATCGCCGCTTCCTACTACTAATCCGAGTGTAGATGCCCGTCTGCGTGACTTAAGTGTTCGTCTGAAAGATTCATTATTACCCAACACAACCTATACAATTGACTTTGGCAATGCAATCAAAGATTTTACGGAGGGAAATATAGCCAAGGGCATTCGTTATGTATTTTCTACTGGGAATTATATCGATTCGCTGGAGATTAATGGAAAAGTTATATTGGCTGAAACGGGTAAAACAGATAGTACGTTAATTGCTATGCTGCATACTGATCCTGAGGATTCAGCAGTATTTAAGAAAAAGCCAGCTTATATAGCAAGGCTTGATAAAGAAGGGCGGTTTAGCTTTAAGAATTTACCAGCCCAAACTTTTTATCTCTATGCGCTGAAAGATGAGTCGGGTATGCGTCGCTATAACGATAAAAAACAGTTTTTTGCTTTTTCAGCTAAGCCCGTACTGCCCTTACAAGAAAAAGATAGTCTTACGCTTTATGCCTACGTTGCCGATCCAGGAGCAGCCACTTCACTGACAATAGCTCCACCCGAAACAGCTGCTAAAAAAACAGACACGGATAAAAGATTAAAGTATCAAACCAGCATTCAGAATAATCAACAGGATATTTTACTACCCTTCCAGTTTCAGTTTGAAAATCGCATTAAGCAATTCGACACTTCCGGGATTCGTCTTTATCGTGATTCTACCTACACGCCAGTAGATAGCTTCCTGTTAAGCTTGGATACAACAGGGCGCCAGTTAACACTCTCCACACCTTGGGAAGAAGGACAATCCTATCATTTGATTCTCAAAAAAGGAGCCGCAGAAGATTCATTGGGAAAACAATGGACCAAAACTGACACACTCTCATTCACTACCAAACGAAAAGCAGACTACGGAAAATTAAAAATTCGCTTACGAGGTCTTGACATTGGTCAACAACCTGTTCTGCAATTTGTGCAGAGCGAACGCGTGGTAAAAGCGGTTCGTTTAACAGGGCCTATCTATGAGGAAGCCTTGTTTTACCCTGGTGAATATCAAATCCGAATTTTATTAGACAAGAATGAAAACGGACGTTGGGATACCGGATCATTTTTTGGAAATCGAAGACAGCCTGAACAAGTAATCCCCCTCGAAAAAAGGGTGACGGTTAAACCAAATTGGCTAAACGAATACGAACTGGAAACGGGTAGCCGTTAGTTCAGCGCTTATCTTTGTAGCATGCAACTTTCCTCTCAATTGCTGGAAAAAGCGGTCAGTGCTTTTGCCAAACTTCCCGGAATCGGAAAGAAAACGGCGCTTCGCTTAGTGCTGCACCTTTTGAAACAAGAAGCAGCAGATGTTGCACAACTCAGTGAAGCCATCACTCGACTTCGAAATGAGATTCGTTTTTGTACACGTTGTGGCAATATTGCAGACGGCCCACAATGCTCCATTTGTTTAAATCCCGGACGAAAGCAACAACTAATTTGTGTGGTTGAAAGTATTCGGGATGTGATTGCCATTGAGAGCACGCAACAATACAATGGCGTTTATCACATCCTTGGAGGAATTATATCACCATTGGATGGCGTAGGGCCGGATCAACTCACTATTGATGCGCTGCTTGAAAGAATCAAGACTGAAAAAACAGAGGAACTGATTTTTGCCTTGAACCCTACTATACAAGGCGATACTACTATTTATTACATACAGAAAAAATTACAGGACCACCCTATCCGGGTTACCACCATTGCCAGAGGCGTTGCCTTTGGAGGTGAACTAGAATATGCGGATGAAATGACGCTGGCTCGTAGTCTGCAAAATCGACTGCCGGTGGATCGGTACGTAAATAGTCGCTAACCCTTAGTCCTTGCAGTTTTAAGCCCTTTTTGTTATCTTTGTGCCCACTTACGGCGGATTTGTTTATTGTTCGGCCTCCCAACGGAACTAATAAACGCAGGATACACCCAATTACCCCTCGTTTATTATTAATGGCCTTTTGAACAACTTCCATCGTGAAGTGCTAGTTGTTCAACCAATCCATTATGAAAAACATTCAAGAAGCCCTGCAAAAGCGGATTTTGATCATTGATGGTGCTATGGGTACCATGATCCAGCGTCATAAACTAACGGAGGCAGACTACCGGGGAGAACGATTCAAAGACTGGCCCAGTGACCTCAAAGGCAATAATGATCTATTAAATCTTACCAAGCCAGATATCATTGTGGGCATACACAAACAATACCTGGATGCCGGAGCTGACATCATTGAAACCAATACTTTTAGCAGCACATCCATTGCCATGGCGGATTATGGCATGCAATCCCTGGCAAAAGAATTAAATATAGCGGCCGCTACTTGTGCCAAAGAAGCCGTCAAACAATCTGGTAAAGTAGCTTGGGTAGCAGGCGCCATTGGACCGCTCAATAAAACTTTGTCCCTTTCCCCCGATGTTAATAATCCCGGATTCAGAGCCATCACTTTTGATGAAGTAGTAGCAGCTTATTATGAACAAGTAAGTGGATTAGTAGAAGGCGGAGTAGATATACTCCTAATTGAAACCATTTTTGATACGCTTAACGCTAAGGGAGCTATCTACGCCATCAAAAAATACTTTGACGACACAAAGCAAGCGCCACTTCCCATTATGATCAGTGGAACCATTACGGATGCTTCGGGACGAACATTGAGTGGACAAACCCTGGAAGCTTTTTATACTTCTGTTATGCATGCAAAACCACTCAGTGTTGGATTAAACTGTGCATTAGGCGCCAAAGAAATGCGACCCCATATCGAAGAATTATCAACGCTGGCTAGCTGTTATGTATCAGCTTACCCCAATGCAGGTTTACCAAATGCAATGGGTGAATATGACGAGAACCCGGCAGACACAGGCCATTATTTGGAAGAATGGGCGCGTGAGGGATTTGTCAATATCGTAGGTGGTTGCTGCGGTACCACTCCAGATCATATTCGTCATATTGCCGAGCATGTAAAGGGAGTGATACCTCGTGCATTACCAACTGTTGAAGAAACGCTATCCTAACTACTTTTTCCTATATGAAAGAAAAAATATCCATCAAACCTTTTTTACGTTTAGCCGGACTGGAACCACTGGTGGTGAGACCAGAAACCAACTTTGTAAATGTGGGAGAACGGACCAATGTAACAGGTTCTAAGAAGTTTGCACGTTTGATCCGCGAAAAAAAGTTTGAAGAAGCCTTAAGTGTAGCCCGTCAACAAGTAGAAAATGGAGCACAGATATTAGACGTGAACATGGACGACGCACTCCTCGATGGAGTGGAAGCCATGACTACTTTTTTGAATCTCTTGCAGAGTGAGCCTGATATTGCGCGAATTCCCATTATGATTGACAGTTCCAAATTTGAGATCATTGAAGCTGGATTAAAATGTGTACAGGGAAAATGTATTGTAAACTCGATTTCACTCAAAGAAGGAGAAGAAAAATTCTTAGAACAGGCCCGGATCTGTCAACGATTTGGAGCGGCGGTAATTGTGATGGCCTTTGACGAAAAAGGGCAAGCCGATACCATGCAGAGAAAGGTAGAAATTTCTGAACGAGCCTATCAGCTTTTGCTTTCTAAGCTCTCCTTTTCTCCACAGGACATCATCTTTGACCCTAATATTTTTGCAGTCGCCACAGGGCTTGAAGAACACAACAACTACGGTGTAGACTTTATTGAGGCAACTCGATTGATCAAACAAAAAATGCCACTAACCAAAGTAAGTGGCGGGGTGAGTAACCTCTCATTTTCATTTCGTGGCAATGATCATGTACGCGAAGCGATGCATGCGGTATTCCTTTTTCATGCTATCAAAGCAGGCATGGATATGGGAATTGTTAACGCAGGACAGTTAGTAGTATATGACGAAATTGAACCTACACTTCGGAATTTATGCGAAGATGTAATTCTCAATCGCAATAACGATAACAACGAAGCCACCGAAAAATTGATTGCCTTTGCAGAAACCGTTAAAGCAAAAGGAAAAGCAGAAATAAAAGATGAAGCTTGGCGTAATAATTCGGTGGAAGAAAGATTGAAACACGCCTTGATTAATGGAATTACGGATTATATTGATACAGATACAGAGGAAGCTCGATTAAAATATCCAAGACCCTTAGATGTAATTGAGGGACCGCTGATGGCAGGAATGAATGTTGTAGGCGATTTATTCGGCGCTGGAAAAATGTTCTTACCCCAGGTGGTAAAAAGTGCGCGGGTGATGAAAAAAAGTGTGGCCTGGCTCACGCCCTTTATTGAAGAGGAGAAAAAAAATAATCCTACTGCCACTGCAGGCAATGTTCCCAAGGTATTGTTAGCTACTGTAAAAGGAGACGTGCATGATATTGGGAAAAATATCGTGGGGGTTGTACTAGGATGTAATGGGTACGATATTATTGATATGGGGGTAATGGTGCCTGCTGATAAAATACTAGATACGGCACAAAAAGAAAATGTAGATGTGATTGGCTTAAGTGGTTTAATTACTCCCTCGCTGGATGAAATGGTTCACGTTGCCCACGAGATGAAGCGGCGTGGTATGCAACAACCTTTGTTGATCGGAGGTGCTACAACTTCACGAATGCATACCGCTGTAAAAATTGCACCGCAATATGAGCATGGCGTATTACACGTCCTAGATGCATCACGTAGTGTAACTGTAGTTAGCTCCCTACTAAATAAGGATCAGAAAAAAGAATTACTAAACCAAACCAAACAAGAGTACGAGTCCCTACAATACCAGTTTAGCAATAAAAATAAAAAAGCGCTGATTCCCTACGCTGAAGCGGTGGTAACCAAAGAATATTTTGACTGGAAAAAATACAAACCCACTACGCCATCTTTCACTGGGAAAAAAGTAATCAAACAAGCTGATTTGGCTACTATAGCCCGCTATATTGACTGGGGACCTTTCTTTATTGCTTGGGAAATGCCAGGCCGTTATCCAGAAGTGCTCAGTGATGCTGTATTTGGACAAGAAGCGCAACGACTATTTAATGATGCGCAGAAACTATTACAACAAATCATTACTGAAAATTGGTTTCAAGCAGACGGTGTAATCGGGTTTTGGCCAGCTACTAGTAACAATGCTGATACAATTACGCTACAAACCGAGCAGGGGCCCGTACAATTAGAGTTTTTGCGTCAGCAACTTAAAAAAGCTGTTGGGCAACCTAGTTTTTCTTTGGCAGACTTTGTTTGTCCAGCCGAACTAGGTACAGACTACATGGGATCCTTTGCAGTAACTATCCACGGCGCTAAAAAATATATTGATCGTTTTGCAGCAGAGCAGGATGAGTACAATAAAATCATTGTACAAATCTTAGCAGACCGAATGGTAGAAGCTTTTGCGGAGTATTTACATGAACAAGTACGAAAAGAATACTGGGGCTATGAAAAAGCTGAATCGTTAAGCAATGAACAACTGATTCGGGAAGAATACAATGGCATACGCCCGGCACCGGGTTATCCTGCCTGTCCGGATCACACCGAGAAGCTTAAACTATTCTCCCTACTAAATGCAACAGAGGAAATTGGGATCACGCTTACTGAAAGTTTAGCCATGAATCCGCCTGCTTCTGTTTGTGGCTGGTATTTTGCACATCCGCATAGTCACTATTTTGGTTTAGGCAAAATCGATCGCGACCAACTCAAGGACTATGCAGAACGCAAAAAGATGTCTTTGGAAGAAGCAGAGAAATGGTTACGACCGGTGCTGGAATAAGCGGTGGCGAACTTTAGTTGCCTGCATTTAGGCGAAAGACATGATTTTCAGCTGTAGCTTTTCGTGAGTAATGCAGCTAATATCCCGTAATTCCTAATTGCTTCAACTCCTCTTTTAGCTGGGATGCAGATTGAAAATGAATGCCACGCAAGCCCAGTGCTTCGCCTGCTTTGACATTGCGTAGATTATCGTCTATGAAAACGGCAGAAGAAGGGTTGACCTGATAGCGGGTGAATAATAATTGATAAAATTCAGGGAAAGGTTTACGAGTTCCTTCCTCCCCGCTGACCAAACGGCCGTCAAACCAATGCAAAAAATCAAATCGGGCCAAGGCGATATGAAAATTTTCAGCGCTCCAATTCGTGAGTGCAAAAAATTTAAACTGCTGACTTTCCTTTAATCCGCGGAATATTTCTACAGTATCAGGCAAGGGCCCCCGTAGCATTTCAATCCAGCGTCCATAAAAATCGCGGATAGGTTGTTGCCATTTAGCAGCAGGAAATTCAGCCAGTTTTTCTTCCGTGGCTTTTTGCAACGAATATCCAGCATCTTGTTGCTCATTCCAGTCTTGCGTACAAATATGAGAGAAGAAATAGTCGCGATCGGCAGGATTATCAAAATAGCGCTGGTCATAAACATAAGTAGGACTCCAGTCCACTAATACACCGCCTAAATCCCAAACAATAGTATCAATATGCCCACTCATGCTTTTCCATACTTCAATTTAAGCGCAATCATGATTCCGGACATTAATAACATCACGGAGTTGGTCAGAATGATTACAAAATTATCGATCATAAAACCATAGACCAGCCACATGATTTCATTGATAAATGCAATCAAGAACATGGTTAACGAAATATCACGGGCGGATTTGTCACGCCAGGTTTTGATTACCTGTGGCATAAATGTGAAAGCGGTTACCGCACCCGCTGCATAACCTAAAATTTCTGCACCACTCATAGTTTAAAATTGAAGGACAAAGGTAAGAAGTCTATCTTTTCTCAAATAACCACCATAATCTCCTGCGTGGCTTCACCTGATAATTAGAACGAATATAGCGGTGAATATGTGCCATGGCTTCATCGACATCATCCGTAAAGAGCAAGAGATCGAGATCCTCAGAAGAAATGGTGCCATCTTCCTGCATTTTCTTGAACACATCCATTAAAGGTTGATAATAGTCTTTCCCAAATAAGATTACAGGAAATCGAGTGATTGTTTTAGTCTGCACCAAGGTGAGCGTTTCAAATAGTTCGTCCATAGTACCAAATCCACCTGGCATAATAACAAAAGCATATGAGTACTTCACCAATAAAACTTTGCGAACAAAAAAATGTTCAAAGGTTACCGAGTGATGTAAATAGGGATTCTCTTTTTGCTCAAAGGGTAAAACAATATTGCATCCAAAGGACTGCCCACCATTTTCAAAAGCACCCCGGTTGGCTGCTTCCATAATACCAGGCCCTCCGCCCGTGAGCGTAGTGAGTCCCATTTGTGCAATTCGCTTCCCAAACTCACGTGCCTGCTGGTAATAAAGATGATCTTCCCCAAAACGTGCAGACCCAAAGACAGTAATACAGGGGCCCGCAAAGTGAAGTGTCCGGAATCCTTTGATAAATTGCTTGAACACTCGCCAAGCAAATGCCAGCTCATAGCCACGACTTTTGGGGCCCTCGAGATAGACATGATGTTTAGGTTGTATTAACTGCGCTTCTTGTTTTTTATGTAGTGGGGAAATCATAGTTGATGATTTTGCATTTTCAATTCCGACATTTGCAGGGGAGCATTTTGAAATATCCTACAAAATTATGCGGATCATATCTTACAATGTAAATGGGATTCGTGCAGCCGTAAAAAAAGGGCTACTAGACTGGCTGCAAACAGATCCGGCAGACATCATCTGTTTGCAAGAAACAAAGGCTCGACAAGAAGACGTAGACTGCAAACCTTTTCATGCATTAGGCTATCAAGATTATTGGTTCAGTGCACAAAAAAAAGGCTATAGCGGTGTAGCGGTTTTTACCAAAATCAAACCTGATCACATAGAGTTGGGAAATGGACACGGACAAAGTGACGAGGAGGGTCGAGTAATTCAATTGGATTTTGGAGCCACTCGTTTGATCAATGCTTATTTTCCCAGTGGAACAAGCGGTGACGAAAGACAACAGTATAAGTACGAGTGGCTGGATGAATGTTTTACCTGGCTGGAAAAACTAAAGAAAAAGCATCCTCAACTTATTCTCTGTGGCGATTATAATATTGCCCATCAGGAGATAGATATTCACGATCCAAAAGGGAATAAAAATTCGTCCGGATTTCAACCTGCCGAACGCGAATGGATGACAAAACTTTTTGATAGTGGCTGGATAGACACCTTTAGAAAACTTCATCCGGAGCCACATCAGTATAGCTGGTGGAGCCAGCGTTTCCCCAGTGTGCGTTTACAAAATAAAGGCTGGCGCATTGACTATATCAACGTAACGGCCCCCTTAGAGAAAAAAATTAAAGATGCCTACTTGTTACCCATGGTAAAACATTCAGACCACTGCCCTGTTTATTTGGAGTTAAAAAAGTAATCCATGTATATCTATAATGTGACTGTTAAGGTTGATCACACGATTGTAAAAGAATGGATAATATGGTTAAAGGAAGAACATATTCCAGCGATCATCGGTACAGGTTGTTTTACCTCCGCCACGCTACTTGAACTGCTTGAGAATGTTGACGAGGAGGGGGCCACATTTGCGGTGCAATACAAAACATCCCGTTTAGAGGACTACAAGCGTTATTTAGCTGATTTTGCCCCTGAAATGAGGAAAAAAGGGTTCGATAAATGGGGTGATCGTTTTATTGCATTTCGCACGCTCATGAAAATCGTGGATTAAGGGTGCATAACCCCTTTTTTTATTTTTCCTCAATGAAAAAGCGGTTAAATTTGTTCCTCTTTACGTTTTTAAAATTCAAAGCATGAATAAGGGAGACCTGATCAACAAGGTAGCAGATGATGCCGGCCTTACTAAGACACAAGCCAATGCTGCCATCGATTCGTTGATTGAAGCAATCGGCAAAACCTTGAAAGGAGGCGGAAAAGTTACTTTGGTTGGATTTGGAACCTTCTCTGTATCTAAGCGTGCAGCCCGTAATGGAAGAAACCCTAAAACTGGGGAAACCATCAAAATAAAAGCTCGCAAAGTGGCTCGCTTCAAAGCCGGCAAAGAGCTAGCAGAATTACTTTAAACCAAACACATAAACCACTAAATCAATACTACCATGGGAAGAGGTGATAAAAAAACCGCCAAGGGAAAACGCTTCAAAGGTTCATTCGGCAAGAGTCGTCCTGCCAAGGTTACTAAAAAAGCAGCCCCTAAGAAAACCAAATAAAACGGTTAATTAATGAAAAGAAAAAGGAAGCAATGCTTCCTTTTTTTATTTGACGAGTGTTCCCACTTTATCGCCTGTCACTACCCTGGTTAGATTACCGGGTTCGTTCATATTAAATACAATTATAGGAAGCTTATTTTCCATACAGAGTGTAAATGCAGTCATATCCATCACCTTCAGTTGCTTGGACAAGCATTCTGAGAAAGTAATTTCTTCAAAACGAGTTGCTTTAGAATCTTTCTCTGGATCAGCGGTATAAATTCCGTCTACACGGGTTCCTTTTAAAATTACATCAGCACCGATCTCAATAGCACGTAATGAACCAGCTGTATCGGTAGTAAAATAGGGATTACCCGTACCGGCACCAAATATTACCACGCGACCCTTTTGTAAATGACGTATCGCTCTGCGACGAATGTATGGCTCAGCGATCTGCTCCATTTTAATGGCACTTTGCAAGCGCGTATAAACGCCAATTTTCTCTAGACCCGCCTGTAGAGCCATCCCATTAATTACAGTGGCTAACATCCCCATATAATCACCGTGCGCGCGTTCAATTCCCGTTTCCTGTTCGTTCATCCCCCTGTAAATATTACCGCCTCCAATTACAACGGCCACCTGAACTCCAAGTTCTGTTATGGCCTTGATATCTTTTGCATATTGGGAAATAACAGCTGTATCAAATCCGAAGCTTTTGTCTCCCATCAGAGCTTCGCCTGATAATTTCAATAGAACGCGTTTGTAAACAGGTAACATGCAATTGGCTTTGGTAAACGAAGATAACCAAATTACAAGGCCAAAAAAAAGCGTCCGATTTTTCGGACGCTTGTATAAGTTAGAGGAAACAGGGATTAGCCCAGCGCTACACGCTTGAAGCTGGTCACTTTTACATCACCTGATTCTTTCAGGTAATCTCCTACTGATTTACTACCATCTTTCACGAAAGCCTGTGCAGTAAGGGTTTGCTCTTTAAAGAAAGCACCCATCTTACCTTCCGCAATCTTTGCGATCATCTCTGCAGGTTTTCCAGCCATTTTAGGATCCTGATTCATCAATTCCATTACAATACTCTTTTCACGCTCGATCACTTCTGCAGGAACAGAGGCTGCATCAACAGCCACTGGGTTAAGGGCAGCAATTTGCATCGCCACATCTTTACCAGCTTCTGCAGCAGGTTTATCCATACCAACTAACACTCCAATACGGTAAGCACCATGAATATAAGAAGCTACATAAGGAGCATCGATACGCTCAAATTTTGTTACCCCAATTTTTTCACCAATAGTAGCTAATTTCTCATCTACTAATCCTGCGATAGTCAAGGCACCAATTTTTACATTCATCAACTCATCAAGTGAGTTAACATTATTGGCAATAGCTGCATCGGCAATGCTTTTTCCAAAAGCTACGAAGTCTGCATTCTTAGAAACGAAATCAGTTTCGCAACTCACACAAACAACAATCCCCGTTTTGTTATCGGCAGTTGTCTGTGCAATTACTACTCCTTCTTTTGCTTCGCGGTCGCTACGCTTTGCAGCCACCTTTTGACCTTGCTTACGCAACCAGTCAATAGCCGCTTCAAAATCACCATTTGTTTCAGTCAACGCTTTACGGCAATCCATCATTCCGGCGCCGGTTGTCTGACGAAGTTTATTGATATCCTGTGCACTGATTGTTACGGTACTCATTTTGATTTATAATTTTTAGGACGAACACTAGCGTGTTCATCTCAACAATAATTAAAAAATAAAATTACTTGCGGGCTCCGCCAGGTCCACGGCTTACGCTACCACCGGTAGTACGACGACGTGTTCCTGTACCACCACGACGAGCGCCACCGCGTCCACCTTCCGCTTCCGCTTCAGCAAGGAGTTTGGCTGCTTTTCTTTCTTTTTCGTCGTCGGTGATTTCCTCTGTTTCGTCATCCTTCGCCGCCTGACGCTCTGCTAAACCTTCCTCGATTGCAGCAGTGATATAGTTCACCAAAATAGCAATTGACTTGGTAGCATCATCATTAGCAGGGATAGCAAAGTCAACTTTATTAGGATCGCAGTTGGTATCAACCAAACCGAATGTGGTAATACCTAAACGCTTTGCTTCTGCCAAGGCAATGTGCTCGTGCCCGATATCAACCAGGAACAAGGCAGCAGGGATACGTCCCAATTGAGAGATACCGCCCAATACTTTTTCCATTTTGTCTTTATCGCGGCTAAGTGTGAGACGCTCTTTTTTAGTGATGCTATCGAAAGAACCATCACCAAGCATTTTCTCAATGCTTTGCATTTTTTTCACACTCTTACGAACCGTATTGAAGTTGGTCAACATTCCACCTAACCAACGCTCCGTTACATAAGGCATGTTCACACGCTTAGCACATTCGTTTACGATGTCCTTTGCTTGCTTTTTAGTTCCTACAAAAAGGATTTTCTTTCCACTGCGAGCAATTTGCTTTAACGCAGCTGCAGTTTCCTGCAAACAATCAACCGTTTTATTCAGGTCGATGATGTGAATACCTTTTTTCTCAGCAAAGATGTAAGGCAACATCTTAGGATTCCACTTCTTTTTCAGGTGACCAAAATGTACACCGGCCTCGAGAAGTTGCTGTTGTAAGGATGTATTATTTTCCATATGAGGTATAAGTACTTTAAAATTGATTGAAGGCGATTAACGTTTGGAGAACTGGTAGCTACGACGAGCTTTCTTGTGACCGAACTTCTTACGCTCTACAGAACGTGGATCACGTTTCAGCAATCCAGCTGCTTTAAGCGCAGGACGGAATTCAGGATTCAATTCTACCAATATGCGGGAAATACCCAGCATAGCTGCTTCTGCTTGTCCTTTAACTCCTCCACCGGCTGCATTGATTTTTACATCGTATTTGCCCATTACCTCAACAGTTTTGAGCGGACGCTCTACTTGATTCTGCAAGTAGACCAGAGAAAAATATTGTTTGTAGTCTTTGTCGTTCACCGTGATTTTTCCGTCGCCCTTGGTAACGAAAACGCGTGTTACGGCTTCTTTACGACGACCTACGCTGTTCTTTTGCTTTTCCATTTATTAGTTATTTGTAGGATTGAATTCAGAATTTAAGTTCCTTAGGTTGTTGTGCGCCATGTGGATGTTCAGCACCTTGGTACACAAATAATTTTTTGATCATTTTACGACCCAATCTGTTCTTGGGGAGCATTCCTTTTACAGCACGCTCAATGATCACTTCAGGACGACGCTTTAACAAACTTGAAGCCACCTCCTCTTTTAATCCTCCGGGGTAGCCAGTAAAATGGTCATACATTTTTTGATCCAGTTTGTTACCGGTCAATACAACCTTTTCGCAGTTAGTTACAATAACATAATCGCCAGTGTCAACGTGTGGGGTGTAGCTGGCTTTGTTTTTTCCGCGCAATACAGCAGCAATGCGGGAACACATACGACCCACGGTTTGATTAGTACCGTCCACAACAAACCAGTTGCGCTTAACGGTAGCCTCGTTCGCATGTTTGGTAGTGAAATGTAGTTTACTCATGATGTTTTATTTGAGATCCCGCTATCCCGGGACCTGATTAAAAATGGACCGCAAAGGTAGGTTAGCCTTGGCACACCACCTTGAAAAAGAGGATTAATTTTTAACCAAGCCTCTGTAAGAGGCTGATTATCAATAAAAATTTTGACCTACTTTTTTGGTCTTTACTGAAATGCGGTCATTGCCCTGGTCGGACGGCCAGCATTATCAAATGCTCCCAGCGTGTAGCCCTTCCAGTTTCCATAACATTGCGGTTCCCAATAGAATATTCCCAAACCCTTTTGATCAGGGATTGAACGGAGCTGTGTTTGTAGTTCTTTCAGGAATAAATAACAGGCATCTGCTTGATCCCAGGGCATTCCCACTTCGCAAACCATCACCGGCGTATTATACCGATTGACCAGCTCCACCATATTAGACTTGCACTGAGTAACTAATTCAGGCCAGTTTGACTGTGTTGGATAGAGAGAGAGTCCTATAAGATCCCAGCTTGCCCCATGTTGCTTGAGTCCATCCAAATTCCAGCGAAATAATCCTGCATCATATCCATTTGATATATGCACCATCACTTTAATAGATGGATCAACTTGTTTTACTGCTTCATAGCCGGCCTTAAAAAAGCTTGCATAATTTCCCATTTGCTGGGAAGCTTTTCCCAATGGCCAAAGCATCCCATCGTTGGTTTCGTTTCCAATTTGAACCCAATCAGGAGTTACACCTCTTTGTTGTAGTGCTGACAAAACGCGGGTTGTATGAGCCCGAACGGAATCACACATTGCCGCCACCCCGAGTCCAGACCAAGTTGCAGGCGGATTTTGTTTGCCCGGATCGGCCCAGTTATCGCTATAATGAAAATTAAGCAAGAGTTTCAACCCAGCTTGTCTGACCCGCACTGCCTTCTGAAGTACATCTTGCAATCCATTCCACCCATCTGCAGGATTTACCCACACTCGTAAACGGATTGCGTTCATCCCTAGTTCTTTCATTAATAATACTGGGTCTTTTTCTTCTCCAGTGGCAGTATAAAACTTACGGCCAGCTGCTTCCATTTCACTGATCCAACTAATATCTGCTCCCTTAATCAAGAACTGATTTGACACAGATGGCGGTGGGATTTTTTTTTGACCACAACTACTCCAGGCACTTGTCAAAAAAAGGAAAAGAAAAATTAGGGAGCGCGAATGCATAGTTTCTGGAAATGTTTGTTGATTAAAGATAAAAAAAACGGCTCCAAGATGGAGCCGTTTTCTATTCAGTAAACACTGACAATTAGTTGATGGTAACTGTCTGTGTATTTTCATTCAAGGTGATTGTATACGTACGAGCTACAGAAGGAGTTTTAAAGTTTGGACCTCCATCCCATCTCATACGACGAGGTGTGCCAGTAGACTGACTACCTCCGCTAGCATCTTCGTAATCGAAGGCGCCCCATGCATTACCAGCTAAGAATTTGATATCCTTATTAGCCTCTAATGCAATGGTGATGGTCCAAACACCATTACCGGTATAAGTCATTTGTGGACTTGCACCAGGATTCCAAGCGGCAACCCCTGTGATACCATCTCCAACCACACGCATTTCGTTAGCGGGAGAAATTTCATAACGAATACTGTTGATGGCGCGGCCATCCCAAATAACACGATAGCGACCTGTAGCGCTTACATCAGGCATATTAGCGCCATTCACCTCCATTGGAGATCCGCTACCACCTGTAGAACCATAGCTACGAGCATTGGCAGCCGTTATATCACCATTGTTCCAGTTGTTGAAATCAATCAACTTCCATCCGCCGGAAGAATTGATATTGGTCAATCCCACAAACAAGTTTCTTTCTGGATGACCCATTGCAAAGTTGGGGAAGGTTGCTCCTGGATTCCATCCTGCACCAGTAGCACCACCAACAAAGCCCATACGACCTTCACGAATATCAAATCGCATGTTGGCCCTATCAATTGAAACACGATAAACACCAGCAGTACTTACAGAAAAGTTAGCTCCGTTTTGTGCCAGGATATTGTTAGTACCCCCATAATTGATAGCCCAGTCACGGCCCTGTGTTACCTTGAATTCTGAGTTGGCAGGTAAGAACAGGTAAGTGTAATACAGTTTGTTCATCGCTTCAGGACGCGTGTCGCGGATCAGCTCAGGAGCTGTTCCGGGATCCCAGTTATTTCCGTTGCCAGTGGCAGCTTGGTAGTTTCCTGGCATGTAGAAACGTAAAATTGGAACGTATGTATTGATCAATACACTAACTGTGTTAGAGAAGGAAGTAGCCCCTTGTGCAGTAACTGCACGCACACGATACTCAATTCTACCTGGAGTTCCACCTGCAACACCATCATTGAGTGCCGTTTCGTTCATCTCAAAATTGGTCAGGGTTACATTCAAACGATTAACACCTACGGCAAAATCACGTGGAGAAGCAAAATTCTTTCCTGCAGAATCATACTGCAAGGTGTAAGTGATATCGCCAGTATAACCTACAAAAGAACGAGTCCAGGTAAATGTGTTACCCGCGTCGTTAGAGGTAGCCAAACTTGGAGAAATAGTGGTATTCTGCGTTACGAGTATAGCAGGATCTTCGAAAGGAGTAACCGTAATGCGAAGTACATTAGACTCTAGTCTCTCATTATTATTTCCATAAGAAGAAGCCACTTTCACATCCAATGAATGTGTACGTCCTAATGCAAATCCGTAATTAAGCAAGATACCATTCAGCTCACGGCCTGTAATAGCTGTATTTCGAACACCCATTACAGTTTTTGTAACCTCGCGGCTAAAGTTGCGTCCGGCAGAATCAATAGAAAGAACATATTTGTAATTAGCAGAGTCTGTTCCGTGCATGGGATTGGTCCAACTAAAGCTGATCACGTTACGGGTGCTATCAGCCAAAGTGGAGGTAACACTGGTAAAGTTTGAACTCAATACCACCGAATTTCCGGGTTTGTAAAAGGGCAAATCAGCCACTTTAGTACAGGCAGCGATTCCCAGTGCCAGACCCAAATAAAAAATTATACGCATATTTTTCATGGCAGTTCGTTTTTAAGTTTAGAGTCTGGTTAATTTGTATTTACCAGTCTGGAAATTCATTTCAATCTTGTAACGGCCAGCACCGGGGCTTCTGAAACCAGGATCAGCATCTCTTTTTTCAAAATCGCCACCCATTGGATTTACATCATTCACATTAGTTGGAGCAGGACGATACTGTGTTCCCCATACACCCTGTGTTTGAATTAACTTATAGAAACCAGATGCATTGAAGGTTACATCATCAAGCACATAAAGAAGTGGATTAGATGCATCTCTTCTAAAGCGTTGTGAGGTATTGAAAGGAGCAAGCATTGGGTTATTCCAGCCAGATGCAAAGGCATCACCCAAGGCCCATAAACCAGCATCGTTATATCCACCGGCTTCAGTTCCAGGAGGCTCTACTGCAAAGTCCAGATAAGGTGTAATACGAACAGTGATGGCATTAGAAACAAGTGGAACTGTTCCATTGATCAAGGATGCTCTAACACGCATTTGCACATTGTAAGCAACACCAGCGCGTAGTTCCATTTTACCTAGAACAGTATTCAAATCCTTCACGGTCATTCTAACACCCAGGTCTTTTGCAATGGAGAGTTCCTGCTTATTAGGGCTAGAAAAGTTGCCACCTACTGTATCTACTTGCAACAGATAAGTAACATCCTGAGAACTTACCCCCGTTGTAAAACGATAGTTAGGGTTTGTCCAGTTTAAAACAAGACCAACAAGGTCTCTGTTTTCTTTACGCAGTACAATAGGAGCTGTGGCTGTGGTAGACAACACAGGATTAGTGCCACCCATGTACATGATCTGATTTTCTTCTTTATCGCAGGAAACAACCCCCATCAAGAGGAAGGATCCCAGCAGAAGTTTTACTATGTTTTTCATGGCAATCAATTTAATTGTTGATTAGAAACCGGGGTTTTGGCTCAGGTTAGGATTTGAAGTTCTGTTGGAAGCAGGCACCGGGAATAAGTTATACTTGCTGTCCACTGCAGTACCAGAAGCAACGCCACCTTTCCAAGGCCATAGATAGGTACCGGTTGTCAAACGACCATAACGAACCAAGTCAGTTCTTCTGTGGCCTTCCCAGTATAATTCACGAGCTCTTTCATCCAACACAAAATCAAGTGTTAACTGGCTAGCAGTGATATCAGCCACGTTACTTCCGTTATGTGCACGCTGACGAATAGCATTAATGTAAGCCAATGCAGTTGCGGCATCGCCACCTGTGCCACCACGAAGCGTTGCTTCGATGTAGATCAAATGCATTTCAGATAAACGGAAAACAGGGAAGTCAATATCAGACCAGTAACGAGTTGCATCTGACACAGGCTGTCCATCAGAGCGAATATTTCTCCATTTTACCACGTGTAAACCATTGCTGAAATCAGATACGTCGTTGATTACAATCTGCGCGGGGCTAGTACCATAGAGCGAAGTAGTGAACATAGCACGACGGTCTGTTGCGCCAGTTAAATCAGGGAAACGATCGGCTAATCCTTTTGTAGCACGGTATCCGAACCAACCTTGGTTGGTTCCAAAATCTGCAAAATCACCACCGGCTGCAGCGTGAATAAAGAAGGTAGTATTACCGTAAGAGCGTGCTCTCAATCCATCGCAAGTAATGGCAAAGATGATCTCGTTGGTACGCTTATCGTTATCCGCCATAAATAGTTCGCGGTAGTTACTATGCAAAGAATATCCGCCTGCAATTACTTTACTCGCGTAAGTGATAGCATCACTCCAGCGGGCAGAACCGGTATAAACTTGAGCATTCAAATACATTCTAGCCAACAGCGCCCAAGCAGCCGCTTTGTCTACACGACCATACTCGTTGGTGCGAGGATTCTTGAGTTCGTTCTCAATAGTCTTTAACTCAGATTCGATGTAATTGAACAAATTAGCACGAGAAATTTCTTGGGGAAGTTTTGTACCTACCACATTAGCTTCTGTGATGAAAGTAGAACGTCCGAACAGATCCATCATTACCCAGTAATTGAATGCACGGAGGAAACGAGCTTCAGGGCGGGTTGCCTTGATTGCGTTTACTTCATCCGCACTGAGTTTACGAGCAGCTAACTTCTCGTCTGTTGATTCACGGAGGTACTCGTTAGCGACCATGATGTTATAAATAGGACGAGCATACATTCCTTTCAAGAAAGGATCGGCACTTGAGTAGCTAAGATTATGGAAATCTTTAATGGTTTGGTCATTCCAGGAAACCACAGCCTCGTCGGTAGTGAGTTCTTGGCAGTTAAAGAAACCGCGCAAGAAAGGAGATTGCGATCCTTCGTCCAAACCTTGGATATCGGAAGCACCTGCAGGTCCACTATTACCTGTTGTGGCCAATCCACCATATACTTTCGCCAATACCTGACGATACCCAGCTGCTGAAGAATACACATCGGCAGAGGTAAGGTCATTCTGAGGGAATAAGTCCAACTTTTTAGCACAGGCACTGAGGAAAAGAACAACGCCCAGCAGCAGTGTGTTTTTGATGACTATATTTTTCATAATGCGATGATTTTTTAAAATTAAAAGTCAAGATTGAAACCAAGTGAATACACGCGAGGGCGAGGATATAAGTTACCATCCACACCACCATCTCCTGCATTCTCCGGATCCAGTCCACCATACTTTGTAATCAAGAAAACATTCTGAATGCTGGCATTCACACGCAAGGTTGCTCTGTCGTTGAACACGCGGCCTGCATCGTAACCAAAATTGAGGTTATCGATACGGAAGAAAGAAGCATTATCCAGATAATAGTCGGACAAGTACCAGTTGTTATTAAAGTTCGTATTCAACAAATCACGAGTAGCATTTCCAATAAACTGAACGGGGTTCTTAATTGAACGCATCGTTGCGTTGTTGGAGTTTACGTTGTTGTAGAGATAGTTCCCCAACATACCGTGACCAGCAATTCCAAAAGAAAATTTCTTAATGCTCAAGGAAGTGCTAAAGCCCAATAGAACATCGGCAGCTGGCTTCTGACTAATTTGACGATCATCGTTGTTGATCAAGCCATCACGATTTGTATCCTCGAACAAGCCTTCAATTGGCTTACCATTTTGATCATAAATCTGCTTCAACATGTAGAAGCTGTTAGGTGCATAACCCACGGCATGGATACCGATTGTATTACCCGTACCACCACCGATACCGGTAACCTCTTGACCCTTGAACTTTGGATCAGGATTACGAAGCAGGTTAGTGATAGTAGCCTTGTTGTAGGTGTAGTTCATGTTGATATCCCAGGTAACATTTTTGTTACGGATAGGAACCAAGTTCAAGGTTACCTCTACCCCTTCACTATTGATATTACCAACGTTGGTAACAATTTCATTTACAAAATTTGCTCCGGAAGCTACAGCTACGTTAGCCAATAGATCTTTGGTCTTACGCTTATAATAATCAACCGAACCACTCACACGGTTATTAAAGAAACCATAGTCCAAACCGAAGTTGGTAGTAGTGGTAGTCTCCCAGCGAATTGAAGGATCGTATCCTTCTGGACGGAGATAATTTACCCATGCACTACCAAACTGCTGCATAGCTGTATTATTACTAACTGAGTAGCGAGGTAAGTACGAGTAGTAGCTGATTCCATCTTGCTGACCTGTAACCCCCCATCCAAAACGGAATTTCAAATCAGTGACTTTGCTGGAGTTACGGAAAAAGTCGTCACGCGCTTTCCAAGCAAATGCCAAAGAAGGGAAATAACCGATACGGTCGTCAGGGTTTAGCTTAGAGCTCGCATCACTACGAATGGTGGCAGTAAGCAAGTACTTATCCATCAAGGTATAGTTAATTCTTCCAATGTAGGACTCTAGTCTGTACTCAGGACGATCAGTCAGGAACACAGGCTCTGTACCAATGATGGTATCTTTCTTAGCAGGGTTAGTACGATCAAAAATTGGACGATAGCTCAATGCTGGGAAATTAGATACATCAGTTGCAAAACTCTGGTAGCTATGCGTTAGCAATACATCGATTTTACTCTTAATGCTCTTAATTTCTTTAGCGTAGAACAAACCAACATCGGCTAATTGGTTAATCTTTTGTTGCTCGTAATATTGACGACGACCCCCTGTAATAAAGTTAGTGGCCGCTACAGAGTCAACATTGTTATTACCACTACCTGATGCAAAATCCATACCTACATTGGCTTGGATTTTTAAGTCAGGGAAGAAAGGAAGTTTATATTCTGCTTGTACGTTACCGATCATACGGTTTACAGTAGAACGGTTATCACGCAACATCAACAATGCTACGGGGTTACGGTTGGATAGGTCGTTAGGAACGTTACCATTTAACCACTCATAATATCCGCCCCAGTTGTTGTTACCGCTAAGCACTGGCTTTGTAGGATCAAAGCTCACCGCGTTTCCGATAGCGCCCTCATTGGCAAAATTGTTACGGGTTTGCGTAGCTTTTACAGACACGTTCAAAGAGAGATTATCGTTCAAAAGCTTTGGTGAAAGATTGATAGCGGTAGAGATACGGCTGAAGTTGTTGGTACGAAGAATACCATTTTGATTCAGATAGCCCAAAGAGGCACGGAAAGGAATATTACCAAGACTTCCGGATGCGCTGATAGTGTTGTCTACTCCTATCGCAGCCTGATAGATCTCTTTTTGCCAGTTGGTATTTGCAGTGCCCAACATGTTTTTGTACATGTTATTTCCAGTGGCCGCTGCGTCCTTATTAACAATGCTACGAACCTCATCTGCAGTTAGCACATCCACATAATCAGTGATTGTACCTACAGAAGTTGTATTGCTAAAATTAAAACGAAGTGCTCCTTTTGTACCCCTCTTAGTTGTTACAATGATTACCCCGTTAGAAGCACGAGATCCATAAAGTGCGGTAGCAGAGGCATCTTTAAGGATAGTCATTGACTCAATGTCATTGGGGTTGATTGTATTGAGTAGGTTGGCAGAACCAGATACACCATTACCATCAACAGGTACTCCGTCAATTACAATTAAAGGGTCATTGCTGGCATTAAGGGAAGCACCACCACGAATACGAATGCGGCTTCCACCTCCTGCGGCACCACCGCCGGTTGTGATCGAGAGACCTGCTACTTTACCCACGAGGAGTTGCTCGGAAGAGTTGATATTACCCTTCTGAAAATCTTTTGCAGTTACAGCAGTAACAGCACCGGTAAGGTCTGTTTTACGGCGTGTACCGTAAGCAACCACCACTACATCACCCAATGTACTGTTAGCACTGGCCAGCATAACATTCACAGTATTTACACCCTGTACTGAAACTTCCTGGGCAGTAAAACCAACAGAAGAAAGTACCAGTGTGTTTACAGAAGATGCTACACTGATTCGAAACTGTCCCTGTGCGTCGGATTGAGTGCCGGCATTACTTCCTTTGGCTGCTACACTCACACCTGTAAGTGGCGCACCATTAGCATCAGTAACTTTTCCGGTAATCACTCTATCCTGCGCAAAAGAGAATTGCGCAACGAGTGTCAACACTATCAGGCTGAACACCCTCGAGAGTTTAGATAATGACATAAGCAATCATTAATGGTTAAGCAATCAAGTTTGGGGACACACTAAATGTGTATCCAATACACAATATTAAGAAAATTTTAAATCAGCAAAATTTCTTGTTTAAATTTTTATTGGGTGCTGCCCTTGTAGAGCTTTCCGGGTCGGTGTGGAACATCGGTTTCCATCTCCTTAAGGTCTGTCATCCAATCTTTTAGCATAATTTTTTTTCTAAAATTCCGACGGTCTAAACCCACCCCTAGAATGGCTTCATATACCTCTTGAAGCTCTCGTAAAGAAAACTTCGGGGGGAGTAAATTGAAAATAATAGGCCTCTCCATCACTTGTTCACGCAAACGTTTTAAACAAGTATCTAGAATTTCTTTGTGATCGAATGCTAATCGATCAATGACATCTACGGAATGCCAGGAGAGTTCGTTATGACTCAATTGTAATCGGTGATTACGGATATCCAATAAAGAATAATAAGCAGTGGTAACTACTCGACCGGAAGGGTGACGATTAATGTTTCCAAATGATTGCACTTGCTCCAAATACACATCATCCAATCCTGTTCTGTCCTTTAATACGCGATAAGATGCTGTATCAAGGTCCTCATCAGGACGAACCAGGTCTCCAAGCAATGAATACATACCATTGAACTCTTCCAAGTCAGACTCTATCAGTAAAACTTTTAATTCCTTATTCTCATAGCCAAGGATCACACAATCTACCGATACGGCAATATTGAAATAGTCTTGCCGATTTCTTTTCTCGGATGCCGCGCTCTTTAACTTCAAAGTAGTGTTGGGCATAGTGGTAAGTTATTGGACGATAAAACGAACTACCGATTGCGCACCAGGAGCTGCTACTTTTATAATATAGACTCCTGCAGCCAATGATTGTAACTTTTGTTGCAAGGAAATTCTTTGTATACCGCTGTTGAGCGAACCATTTTGAATTACGGACAACTGTTGCCCCGCCGAGTTATAGATGGTTGCCACCACAACCCCTGAAGTGGGTAACTCTAATACCAATTCCATGGCACTCATACCATTTGCAGTTCTATTAACCAGGTTAGGAAGAACTTTGGCCGAGAAAGCCGAAACACTTCCGCCGCCGCCAGTTCCACCGCCTCCACCACCACCTGTACCGCCACCACTGGAGGTGATATTGCGGTTTACATACACTTTATACTCGCCCGCTTGTAACAAGATTGATTGACCAGCACCGGTTGCATTGAAGGTAGTGCCAGTCATATAATCATACCAAGTACCCGCATTGGGGAAAGTGATGGAAGCTTGCGAAGGCGCCACATCAAAATTGCCAAGCACCACAATGTTGGAAGTATCCGTAGTTAACTGAAGCCATTTAAATGGTCCATTGAGCGAATGCACAATCCGATCAGAAGTAAAATTATTTTTATAAAGAGGATGTTGTCTTAATTGATTCAACTTACTATAGACATTAAAGAGTGCTCTTCGGTCTGCAACATTTTGGTAATCCCAGCGAATAGGTTTATTAGACGTACGACAATTATTATTTACGGTACCATCCGGGCAATGATTGATGGAAAAATCATATCCCACTTCTCCAAACTGCCAAATCATACGAGGTCCGGGAATCATCATACCAAAAGCTGCCGTTAATTCCATTCGCTTCAATGCAGTAGCCAGGTTCCTGATATTATAGGTACCCAATGAATTACCAAATTGAAGTGCTTTGTACATCAAACGTTCTTCATCATGGCTTTCCATATAGCCAAGCAGGTGTGGCTTAGTCCAACCACGTGCAGTAAAAATATTACCACTGAAATTTGAATTAGGTAAATAACCCATTGCAGCTTCCTGAAATTGAAACGTGTTATTAGCCCAAAGCAACATTCCATAGTTAGACAATTCTATCTCTTCTGTATTATCTGCAAAATGCTCTAGAATTACATAACTGCCTGGTGATTTCAACTGCATCGTATCATAATAGCGTTTCCAAATCGCTACTCGACTGGCATCGTAACGTCCCCATGCTGCCACATCCGTTCCCGTATTGTTCTGCGTAAATCCTTTAGATAGATCAAATCGATACCCATCCACCTTGTACTCCTTGAGCCAATGCTCCATCACCCGGCTACTAAAATAGCGAGTGACTAAACTTTCATGGTTAAAATCATTGAACACGTTAAAGGGATGTCGGGCTGTTTCGTTTAGCCATGGATTGTTCGCAGCTGGTTGATTGCTGGCGCTGTTCCAATAAAGAGCAGCCAATGGATTGCTTCCCGTGGTATGGTTCAAGACCATATCCAAAATAATGGCTATGCCCCTACGATGACAAGTATCAATAAACTCTTTCAAGCCGTTCTTAGGACCATAATATTTATCAGGAGCAAAAAAGTAGGCCGGGTTATAACCCCAGCTTTCATTTCCATCAAACTCTCCCACGGGCATCAGCTTGATTGCATTTACTCCTAAGCGTTGTAAATAAGAGAGCGTATCTCGAAGCGTTTTCCAATCATGTGCAGCAATAAAGTCACGAACTAATAATTCATAGATGATCAATCCTCTTTTATCAGGTCTGCTAAAATTATTTACTGTCCAGTTATAGGAAGGCTCATTGGTTTGTAATACACTCACAATCCCCGTGGTTCTTCCTGTTGGATAAGGTTTGAGGTTGGGGTAAGTAGCGGGAGTGATAAATGGATCGTTCCAGGGATCCAGCACTTTTTCTGCATAGGGGTCGCCCACTTTTAAGGTGCCGTCCACCAAATATTGGAATGCATACTCCGTTCCAGGGGTCAGTCCGGTAATTCGTAGCCACCAATAATTGCCATCTTGAGTTCGATTCATGGCAAACGCTGACTGCTCCAGCCAATTGCTTCCGGGAAAATCTCCAATTACAGAAACGCGTGATTTACCAGGAGCATAAAGGACCAACACCACACTGGTATTCCCCGGTTCGTAATTAATCCCATCCCGCACACCGGCAGGAAGCGGAGCGATATTAACACCTCCACTCACAAAAAAGCGAAGGGTATCGCGCTTGGTGGTTGCACCTGATATTGCCTCTGCAATAACAGTTTGATCTCCTGGAGTTGTCACTGTAACCGTTGCAGAGAGCGTAGTTACATTGGAACCGGTTTGTATAGGTGTTGCATTGTGAATTAATCGTAATGTAGTGGCGGACGAACTGGTGATTGCTGTAACCGGTAGTGTTTGTCCTACTTGTAAATTGATTGGCTCGGGAGTAGGGGTTGAGGTGGGTTGATAAGGAGGCTCTGAAAAACGAACTTGAAGTTCATTATTATAGATGGGTATATACATATCAGACCCATCCGTATTGGTTTGCTTCAGCGAACCATTTCCGCTTCTAAACAATATAGCTATTCGTAAAATAGTCTCACCAGCCGGTACTCCATAAAAAGCACGAACGTTATTGATATCATAACGCCATTTATTATTGCCAAGAGAGGTTGCCTGTAATCCGGCCACTTGTTGTCCCCAAGGATTTTGCGCGCCAAACTTTACATACTTCCAATCGCTGGGAGAAGTACTCAAGTTGGTAATTACACCTGTATGTACATATACATCACTTGTGTTTGCATAGTTATTCAGCCCCCGATTTCCCTTAGTGGCGTCAACCACTACCGATACATTGTCATTATCCTTTGGAAATCCAGGGGTCCAGGTTAATAATTGAGCAAAACAGGCATAGACTGACCCGCAGATCAGTAGCAGAAGCAGGGAAATCCTTTTCATATGGCAGCTTTTTAGGCTGTTACGAATATACCAAGTAATATGTGTTTTTAACACATTAAATAGTTGGAATTTTACGTTTAGCTTAGCACCCATGTACAGGAAAGAAGAGACCCCGTTGTGGATGGAACGAACACAATCCCTGCTTCAAGCACTGAAAAAAGGAGTTGAATTGTCCAAAATTGAAGAGTTAAGGGCCGTTCTGCGCTTCCATGAGCACCGTTACTACATTTTGAACGATCCACTTCTTTCAGATTACGAATATGATCAGCTTTTCAAGGCGCTTGAAAAAATTGAAAAGGAAAATCCTACCCTGATCATTCCTGACTCTCCCACACAACGAGTAGCCTTTGAATTAACCAAAGAGTTTCCGACAGTTCAGCACCTGGTACCCATGTTATCACTGGATAACTCATATAATGCGGAAGATTTACTTGATTTTGACAGAAAGGTTCGTGAACTGGCTGGCCCTACTTCTATGAGTTATTGTGTTGAACCCAAATTTGATGGAGGTAGCATCTCCTTGATTTATGAAAATGATAAGCTGGTAAGAGCAGCAACGCGCGGCGATGGAGTAGCAGGTGATGAGGTAACCACCAATATTCGACAAATACACTCTGTTCCATTAACAGCCCCCTTCTCAAAATTTGGAATACAACAAGCCGAGATCCGTGGTGAAGTATTGATGAATAAAGAAAATTTTAGTCGTTACAATCAAAGTTTAACCGCACAAGGATTAGCTCCCTTGGCAAATCCTCGCAATGCAGCTACTGGCACATTACGACTAAAAGATCCACGTGAAGTAGCCAAGCGTAACCTGGAAGTATTTGTCTATCACTTAAGTTTTTTCTCATTGCAAAAGGAGGAGCAATCGCCTGTTGCAGTTCAATCACATGCATCCACGCTTGAGCTGCTGTGGGATTTGGGATTCAGAAGTCCGGAGCGTGAAAAAAAGGTATTTACATCAATTCAGGAAGTAATTGATTACTGCTTAGCTTTTGAAGCGATACGTGATACGCTTCCCTATGAGATTGATGGAATGGTCATTAAAGTAAACGAAGTTGCCTTACAGGAAAAGCTAGGGATGACTTCTCACCACCCACGATGGGCCGTTGCCTACAAGTTCAAAGCCAGACAAGCCACCACACAATTAATAGGAATTGAATTTCAGGTAGGACGAACAGGAGCCGTAACGCCAGTTGCTAAATTAGAACCGGTAGCCGTAGGGGGCGTCATGGTTTCCAGTATATCGGTACATAACCAGGAATACATTGCAGAGAAAGATCTTCGAATTGGAGATCAAGTGCTCATTGAAAGAGCAGGAGACGTAATCCCACAAATTGTCAAATCATTGACAGAAGCACGCACTGGAAAAGAAAAGCAGATTCAATTTCCCACCTCCTGCCCCGTCTGTGCCAGTAAGTTATTCAAAGAACAGGAGGAAGCGGTATGGCGTTGTATCAATTTAGAATGCCCCGCACAGGTGATTGAGAGAATTATACACTTCGTGAGCAAGGATGCACTTGATATTAGAGGATTTGGTGAGGCCAACGTTAGAAAATTTGTGGAGCTAGGATTGCTCCGAGATATTCCTGGAATCTATACACTTGATTTTACACAACTCGCGTCCTTGGAAGGCTTTGGAAAAAAGTCAATCGAAAATTTACAACAAGCTATTGAACTGTCTAAAAAACAACCCCTGCATCGGTTGATCTATGCCCTGGGAATTCGTTATGTAGGAGAAACCACAGCACGCACCTTGGCCAATGCGGTCAACCACTTGCTAGACTTTCAATCTTATTCCGAAGAGCAGTTACAACAACTAGAGGATGTTGGGATCAAAGTAGCCGGAAGTATTCATGAATTTTTTAAAAATGCAGACAATATTGCCATGTTGCATGACCTAGAAAAACTAGGATTGACGTTACGCAATGAAAAGAAGGATACCCCTGCAACGGGTAATCTCATTGGCAAAACATTTCTATTTACAGGCACGCTCTCCAAGTTAAAAAGAAGTGAGGCGGAAGAAATGGTAAGAGCGAATGGAGGTCAACTGTTAAGTGGCGTCAGCGCCAAATTAAATTACCTGGTAGCAGGAGAGGAGGCCGGTAGCAAATTGGAAAAAGCAAAGAAAATTCCGTCCATTCATATCATCAACGAACAAGAATTTATAAATCTACTCGGCGATTAAATTACTTAAATCAATTTTTGTTCCGCCAGGTATTCAGCAATTTGTATGGCATTGGTAGCAGCGCCTTTTCGAAGATTATCAGATACGATCCAGGCATTCAGCGTACGCGGTTGTGTTTCGTCTCTGCGTAACCTTCCTACAAACACTTCATCTTGTTCGTGTGCATCCATCGGCATGGGATAGGCTTGTTGAGCAGGATCATCTACCAACACCACTCCGGGTGCTTCTTGCAAAATTTGTTTGATATCGGATAAATCAAATTCCTTTTCAAATTCCACATTCACACTTTCACTATGTCCTCCCATTACAGGAATACGCACAGTAGTTGCGGTAACCCGAATCGTATCATCTCGCATGATCTTGCAGGTTTCCTTTACCATTTTCATTTCCTCCTTGGTATACCCATTATCAAGAAACACATCAATTTGAGGAATCACATTTAAGTCAATCGGATACTTATACGCCATGGGATAAGTGGTTTCCTCTCCAAAGGCTTTACGACGTTCGCCCTGTAATTGATCTACCGCTTTGACACCTGTGCCAGTAACACTCTGATAGGTACTCACTACTACCCTTGTGATTTTATATCGTTTATGCAAAGGGTTTAACGCTACCACCATTTGGATAGTGGAACAATTGGGGTTGGCAATAATTTTATCGGCTGCAGTCAATACGCTCGCATTAATCTCAGGAACAACTAACGGTTTATCAGGATCCATACGCCAAGCAGAGGAATTATCGATAACTGTAATTCCTGCTGCTGCAAATTTTGGTGCCCACTCCAACGAAGTGGTGCCGCCCGCAGAGAATAAGGCTACGGCAGGTTTACTGTCAATGGCTGTTTGCATCCCTACCACTTTATATTTTTTCCCGGCAAAGGATACTTCCTTACCTACCGATTTTTCAGAGGCAACGGGAATTAATTCTGTTACAGGAAACTTACGTTCGGCTAAAACCTGAATCATTTTAGTACCCACTAATCCGGTGGCACCTACTACTGCAACTTTCATCTCTACTTAGTTTGAATCACGAATGTAATACGCTGTTGAATTTTTCTGATGAATTCCCAGAAAAAAAACAATTACATGACTTGACATACAAATGAACGACTGTTAGTTTTTCGGTTGTGAAAAATCAATTCTTGTTCGCGCTCTTATGGATGGGGTTACTAAAAAATAATATAGCCACTGCGCAAGCGCATCACCGGTTGATTATCCAGGAGATTATGGCGGATCCCAACCCTGCTGTAACGTTACCTCCCTATGAATGGGTTGAAATAAAAAATAACTCTAGAGAGGTCATCGCACTTCAAAACTGGCGATTCATTGTGGGCACTTCGGTGAGCAGTTCTTTTCCTCCCTATTTACTTGCACCCGACAGTGTACTGATTCTTTGTAGCGCAGTGGCACAAAGTGCGCTTAGTAAATATGGAAAAACGATAGCCCTATCCAGTTTTCCTTCACTGAGTAATGAGGGAGAAACCATTTCGCTTCGAGATCCCACGGGAAAAACAGTTCATGCAGTGAGTTACTCTACTGATTGGTATGAGTTCCCTTGGAAAGCAGAAGGAGGCTGGTCCTTGGAGATGATCAACACAAACAACCCCTGCCAGGAGCAAAACAACTGGAGAGCCAGTCAGCGTGCAGAGGGCGGAAGTCCCGGACAAAAAAATCAACCCACTACAGGACCTATAGAACCTGCGAAGCCCTATTTTGCTTTTGTAAAAGATGCATGGAACTTACATCTTGTCTTTAACCGGGCACTTGATAGTGCTGCTATTGAAAAAGGACAGTGGATAAGTGCTTCGCCGAGCATTTCATGGCAATCGATTCGTACCCTTCCTCCCCTCTACACTGAAGTTATCCTAACTCTTTCTAAACCCTTGGTAGCGGATAGTATTGTTGAGCTGAGCTTAAAAGAACTTACCAACTGCACCGGTAATAAAGAAACAGGATCCTGGATAGTAAAAACAGGGTTGGCAGCTCCTGCTACACGCGGATCAGTTATACTGAACGAAATTCTTTTCAATCCCCGCCCAAGTGGAGAGGAGTTTATTGAATGTGTAAATAATGGAAAGAAAATCATTGCGGTTTCTGATCTTCGAATTGCACTACGTAATAGTGGTGGCCAGTTGGGAAGCAGCTACAAGTTAGCCAACTATCCTCTTGCGCTATTGCCTGGACAACATATAGCTTTTTCGAAGGACCCCCATGCCCTCAGCAGAGAATACTTGGTTCCTCCAACTGCCCTACTTCAGAAAATAAATCCCTTTGTTACACTACCCAATGAAGAAGGAAGAATTGTACTACTAAATACACAGGGAGAGGTACTGGATGAACTCCACTATGATGAATCCTGGCACTTTGAATTACTTCAACAAAAAGAAGGAGTTTCATTAGAAAGGCTGGATCCGACTACAATCACACAAAACAAGAATAACTGGCATAGTGCCGCTTCTACCATTGGATTTGCCACGCCCGGGCAACAAAATTCTCAAACCATTGCCATTGCATCAACGCAAGGGGATTTTGAAATCACGCCCAGTGTATTCTCTCCCGACTTAGACGGCTGGGAAGATCAATGCGTTTTACGCTATAAAAAAATGGAAAGTGGACAAGTAGTATCAATTACCATAGTTAACGCAAAAGGAAGTCACATAAAAAAACTTGTTCCTCGCGCACTTCTTGCCAATGATGGTTACTTTCTTTGGAATGGCACCGATGAAGCAGGCAAGTCCTGTGAGGCCGGTGTATATATATTTATCATTCAGCAGTATGATTTAAAAGGACGAACACAAATAAGAAGAATTCCCGTTACCTTAACCTATAGTTTTAAGAAAGTTTAACATGAATCAATTGAATACTGTGCAGCATGAATTATCTTGCGGACGTCTTTAGATCAAAATCAACGCTATGCAAAAGAAATTAGTAGTACTTGTCGCCCTAGTTGGCTGTTTTTTTATTACAAACAGTTGGGCTCAATCATCCTCCAGTAAATTTCAGGAAGCTGCTCCTCGTCAAAATATATATGTTGAGTTGGGTGGTAATGGTGTTGCCTTCAATGCCATGTATGAAACTCGTTTAAAAAAATCAGCAGATGGTATTGGATTCAAAGCGGGTCTAGGTGGCTTTACCAGCTCTTATGAAAAAGTTTTCACCTTACCCTTGGGTATAAACTGGTTATTGACCAAGGACAATAAACACTTTTTTGAAATGGGATTTGGTGCCACTTTCCTCCATTACGAAGACAAATTTGATTGGGGATGGCCTGGTGGTAGCTACGATCCTTATCCAGTAGATGTTGCCGGCTTATCTATCGATGCAAAGAATTCAGTTTTTGGACACATGACCTTGGGTTATCGTAGACAACCTGCCAATGGCGGCATCATGTGGGGTGTGGCTGTCACTCCTCAGTTTAATGAAAACGGATTTTGGCCAGTATGGTTCGGCCTGAAATTCGGATACTCTTTTGCCCGGAAATAAGTTGTTCTCTATCTCGTAAAGACTACGAGAATCATTTAAGAAAGTTCGATATCAAAATTGACCAGGTCCTGGAACAAACGAATACGTCCATTGATATCGTCCTGATTTACCTCTTTCAATCGGGTAGGTCCAAACTTTTCTACACAGAAACTAGCTAGAGCAGATCCCACTATGATGCCTCGCTTCATATTTTCAAAGGATACATCACCAGTTTTTGCCAGGTAGCCCATAAAGCCGCCGGCAAATGTATCACCAGCACCTGTGGGATCAAATACATCTTCTAATGGCAAGGCGGGTGCATAAAACACCTGATCTCCGTGAAAGAGGAGTGCTCCATGTTCGCCCTTTTTAATTATTAGATATTTGGGGCCCATTTCCATGATACTTTTTGCAGCTTTTACCAAGGAAAATTGACCGGACAGCTGACGCGCTTCGCTATCATTCACCATTAGCATATCAACATAACGAAGTACAATTTTTAAGTCTGCCATAGCCGTTTCCATCCAAAAGTTCATGGTGTCCATGGCTATAAAACGAGGTCGGGTACGCAATTCCTGGATCACATTCAATTGTAATTTGGGTAAGAGATTCCCCAACATTAAAAACTCAGCGCCCTGGTAGGATTCCGGAACCTTTGGGTCAAAATCAGCCAATACATTCAAGTCGGTAACCAAGGTATCACGACTATTCATATCCTCGTGATAACGTCCTTTCCAAAAAAAGGAGGGTTTATCAGGTACCACTTCCACCCCATCCAATTGAACGCCACGGGCACGCATATCAGCAAGCTCCTCGGCGGGAAAATCATTTCCAATAATGGAAATCTGCTGCACTGGCTTTATAAAATTGCTGGCCGAATATGCTACATAGGTTGCAGAGCCACCAACAATTCGGTCTGTTTTTCCAAAGGGCGTTTCAATGGCATCAAAGGCCATGGTTCCTACAGTAATTAATGACATGGCGCAAACCTAGGTTAATTCGGCGTATCAAAAAAAGCCAGTAATTCACTACCTTTCCACTCTTCGTTTACCAATGGCAAAAACACCTAGAAAAAAAGCATCCAAAAAAGGATTAATACTGCAAAAAGCAGCTACTATGTTTCGCCAACGTGGTTTTTCAGCCACCTCCATGCGAGACCTGGCCGAAGCAGTAGGAATTGAAGCGGCCAGTTTATACAACCACATTCGTTCTAAACAAGAAATTCTGGAAGCCATCTGTTTTGAGATGGCCAACCTGTTCAATGAACACATGGATCAGGTAGAAACCAGCTCTGAAAACACCATTGCCAAGATCGAACAGGTGCTCCGTTTCCACATCCGACAAATCATCGATAATTACGAACAGGTATTTGTTACTGACCGGGAATGGCGTCATTTAGAGGAACCTTACTTATCCAATTTCCAAACGCAGCGTCGCACGTACCGGAAACGATTTGCAGCACTGATTGAGCAAGGCATAGAAAAAAAAGAAATTCGTCGAATTGATGCTCCTACAGCCGTGTTGATTTTACTACATGCCATTGGAGGAATTGAAAGCTGGCATCGTAGCAGAAAAAAAATCAATGCACGCGAACTAGAGGAAAATATGCTGACGATTTTGATTGACGGGTTGCGCAAAAATGAGTAATGATGTCTTTGCATTTTCACCGATTAATTATAAAGGAAGTAAAAAGAGAAACGGCTGAGTGTGTGTCGCTGGCATTTGAAATTCCTACTACACTGCAGGATAGCTTTCGATTTACACAAGGTCAAAATCTTGTTTTAAAGGCTACCCTCAACGGACAAGAGGTTCGTCGTAATTATTCTATTTGCTCCTCGCCGCTAGATCATGAATTACGAATTGCCATCAAAAAAATTAAAGGAGGCATTTTTTCAACCTATGCCAATGAGCATTTACATGCAGGCGACTCACTGGAGGTAATGCCTCCAACTGGAAAGTTTTTTACACCACTTGATCCTACACAACATAAAAACTATCTGGCGCTTGCTGCAGGAAGTGGTATTACCCCACTGCTCTCAATTATTAAAACCACATTAGCCACTGAGCCAAATAGCCGTTTCACTTTGGTATATGGCAATCGTACTCGCCATTCCATCATTTTCTTTGAACAACTCGAGGCACTAAAGAACCAATACATGAATCGGTTTAAGTTGATCCATGTATTAAGTCGTGAAAAAACAGATAGTACGCTGAATTTTGGAAGAATCGATCAGGAAAAATTGGAAGAACTATCCAAGTTGATTCCTTATCAACAACTTGATGATGTCTTTTTATGTGGCCCTCGTGAAATGATAGATACCGCCATGGATTTTCTGCAAGCCAAGGGCTTGGATAAGAAAAAACTACATGCAGAACTTTTTAATGCTGGTACTGGCTCACACACCGCTGTTTCAAAAAGTAGTACCGAAAAAAGCACCGTAAAAAGCAAAATCAGCATTTTATTGGACGGCCGGCAACTTGAGATTGAAATTCCATTGAATAGTCAGGCTACTATTTTGGATGCAGCGCTGGAACAAGGAGCTGATCTTCCTTTTGCTTGCAAAGGCGGGATGTGTTGTACCTGTAAAGCCAAACTGGTAGAGGGAGAAGTTAGTATGGATATACACTGGGGGCTGGAGGAAGAGGAAGTTGAGCAAGGCTATATCCTAACCTGCCAAAGCCACCCCCGAACAGAAAGGATTGTAGTGGATTTTGACAGCAAATAATGTCAGACTCTTCGACAAGTACCCTAACACTTGTTAGTTTTCAATAAATTTGTATTTAAAGATACTTGTATGGGAACGCACAACCTGGAAGAGCTCTTTCAGCAAAAAATTGACAAGGAAGTTAAAATTGAGCCCAAGGACTGGATGCCTGAGGCTTATAGAAAAACCAACCTCCGTCAGATAAGTCAACATGCCCATAGCGAAATTGTAGGAATGTTGCCTGAAGGAAATTGGATCTCCCGCGCTCCTTCTCTCAAAAGAAAAGCCATTTTAATTGCCAAAGTCCAGGACGAGGCAGGGCATGGATTATACTTATATGCAGCCGCAGAGACATTGGGACAATCCAGGGAACAAATGATCAATGATTTACACAGCGGAAAAGCAAAATATTCCTCCATCTTTAATTATCCCACACTTACCTGGGCAGATATGGGCGCGATCGGTTGGTTAGTAGATGGTGCTGCCATCATGAACCAGGTGATGCTGACCCGTACTTCGTATGGCCCTTATGCCAGAGCCATGGTAAGAATATGTAAAGAAGAAAGTTTTCATCAACGACAAGGCTTTGAAACCTTACTGGTGCTTTCGAAAGGAAGTAAGGAACAGCGTGCCATGTGTCAGGATGCCATCAACCGCTGGTGGTGGCCAGCGCTCATGATGTTTGGTCCACGTGATAGTGAAAGCACCAATAGCGATATGAGCATGAAGTGGAAGATCAAGCGCAAAACAAACGATGAACTACGTCAGCAATTTGTAGATATGATTGCCGAGCAGGTAAAATTATTAGGAATGACCTTGCCTGATCCCGCCTTGCGTTGGAATGAGGCCCGTAAGCACTACGACTTTGGAGAAATTAATTGGGACGAATTCTGGCAAGTAGTAAAAGGTAATGGACCTTGTAATAAACAACGTTTGGATGCTCGTCGCAAAGCATGGGAAGAAGGCGCCTGGGTTCGCGAAGCAGCACAAGCCTATGCCAATAAACAACGTACCCGTAACAAAGCTGCCTAAACCATATGCTACAGTTTATAAAAAAATTATACTACGGAGATATTCCAGATGCCAGCAGTGGGGCTGCTCCTACTAATGACCAGCAACAACCCATTTCTGATTGGCCACTCTGGGAAGTTTTTATTCGCAGTAAACAAGGATTGGATCACAAACATGTGGGAAGTCTGCATGCAACCGATGCACAGATGGCTATCGAAAATGCAAGGGATGTTTACACACGACGTCAGGAAGGGGTGAGTATTTGGGTAGTAGAAAGCAAATACATCACTGCCTCAAATCCCGCTGAAGCCGGAGAGTTGTACGAACCTGCCGCTGATAAAGTATATCGTCATCCCACTTTTTATGACTTGCCTGATGAAGTCAAACACATGTAATTAAATTCATGCAACAAGCACTTCTTGATTATACCCTTTATCTCGCAGATAGTGCACTAATACTAGGTCAACGTAATTCAGCCTGGTGTGGTCATGGCCCTGTACTGGAACAAGACATAGCTATCACTAACATTACACTGGATTTAATTGGACAAGCCAGAAGTTTATACCAATATGCAGCACAGGTAAAAGGTGGAGAAGCCACAGAAGATACCTTGGCCTATTTACGAAACGAAAGGGAATACAAAAATTGTTTACTGGTTGAACAACCCAATGGAGATTGGGCACAGACCATACTTCGACAATTTTTCTTTAGTTGTTTTCAACGTGAACTCTATTCACAACTAGCCAAGGAAAAAGATGTTACACTAGCTGCTATTGCAACTAAGTCGCTCAAAGAAGTAAGCTATCACTGCCGTTGGAGTGGAGAATGGGTAGTACGTCTCGGAGATGGTACAGCGGAAAGTCATACCCGCTTAGTTACTGCATTGGAAAACCTTTGGCCCTACACAGGCGAACTATTCAAGGCAGCTGATTATGAAGTAGCCTTGGGTCTGGATCCAGCTGGATTACATACAAATTGGTTACCAACGGTGCAATCCACACTTGAAGAAGCCACTCTCTCCCTTGCAAAACTTTCTTCCTGCTATATGCAACTAGGAGGTAAAACAGGCGTTCACTCCGAAGAGCTGGGTTATATTTTAACTGACCTGCAATATATGCAGCGTACTTACCCAGGTTGTGATTGGTAAATTATGAACGCAATCCATTTGTATAAGGAAGCCACAGAAGCATGCTGGCAATTAATGGATCGGCTATATGATCCAGAAGTTCCTGTGCTCTCCCTCAACGATCTTGGTATCGTAAGAGCGATTGAGGTAAAAAGCCCCCCTACTGAAGCAGGGATCATAGAAGTTACCATTACTGCTACGTACTCTGGTTGTCCGGCCATGGACTGGATTGCCAGCACCATCAAAATGGAATTAATGGCACTGGGATATCAATCAATAACAATTAAAAATTCCATCTCCCCAGCCTGGACCACCGATTGGATGTCTGAACAGGGAAAAGAAAAACTGAAGGCATACGGCATTGCGCCACCTGAGAAACGTTTTACTATTCCTTCCGATGGCATCCCTTGTCCCCAATGCAAAAGCGAACACACCCGACTACTGAGTGAGTTTGGAAGCACCTCTTGTAAAGCATTACTACAATGCCAGGACTGCGGCGAGCCTTTTGATTATTTCAAATGTCACTAAACAGCAAATCTTAACTTCGTTAAAATAGTTTGCATGGGTTCGATCTTATTTGAGATGAAAGAACAGGTGGCTGTTATCACACTTAACCGCCCTGAAAAATTCAACGCATTTAACAGAGAGATGGCCTTGCAATTACAAGCCCTATTAGATCAATGTGCGGATGCGACTTGTCGTGCTGTATTGATCACAGGTGCAGGCAAAGCCTTCTGTTCAGGACAAGATTTAGGGGAAGCCATTGATCCACAAGGACCGGGTATGGAACGAATTCTGAAAGAACATTACAACCCCATTATCACGCGTATTCGTTCTTTACAAAAACCGGTGGTAGCCGCTGTAAATGGCGTAGCTGCAGGAGCCGGAGCAAATATTGCCTTAAGTTGTGATTTGTGTATTGCTGGTAATAGCGCCACCTTCATACAAGCATTTTCAAAAATTGGATTAGTACCTGATTCAGGAGGCAGTTTTTTTCTGCCTCGACTGGTAGGCTGGCAACGTGCAGCTGGATTGATGATGTTAGGCGATAAAGTAAGCAGCGCTGATGCCCAGCAAATGGGACTGATTTGGAAAACAGTAAACGACGAACAATTACAAGAAGAAGCATTAGTAATAGCAAAGCAACTCGCAGCCATGCCTACGCAAGCATTGGCACTTATAAAACAGCAATTGAATCAAAGTGCTACGAATAATTTGGCCCAGCAATTAGAATTGGAGGACCGATTGCAACAACAAGCCGCAGCAACTGATGATTTCAAAGAAGGAGTAAATGCCTTTTTAGAAAAAAGAAAACCCGTTTTCAAAGGACAATAAATCATTTTATGTCAACACCCGAAAATCAACTAGCACAACAAGTGGTACAACACATGATGCAGGAGGACCGGTTTTCACAATGGCTAGGCATTGAGGTGTTAGCGGTAAAAGAAGGCTATAGCCAAATACGTATGCAAATACGAGCCGAAATGGTAAATGGATTTGGGATTGTGCATGGAGGAATTACTTTTTCATTGGCGGATAGCGCATTTGCCTTTGCTTGTAATAATAGAAATAATTTATCGGTAGCGCTGGACACGTCCATCAACTTTACAAAACCGGTAAACGTGGGGGACCAATTAACAGCTACAGCTACTGAATTACATAACGGGAAAAGTACAGGCCTGTATCAAATTGCTATACACAATCAGCAACAAGAATTAGTAGCGCAGTTCAAAGGTCTTTGTTATAGAACCCATAAAACACTAGTTTAAATTTTAGTATGTTCTATTCCTTCAATGGTATCAAACCTGTGGTAGACCCCAGTTCATTTGTGCATCCGCAGGCAGTAGTCACCGGCGATGTGATCATTGGTAAAAATTGTTACATAGGACCAGGCGCTGCCTTACGGGGAGATTGGGGAAAGATTATTCTTGAAGACGGATGTAATGTACAAGAGAACTGTACTGTTCATATGTTTCCAGGTCTGACAGTTTTATTAAAAGAAGGCGCCCACATCGGACATGGTGCTATTATCCACGGAGCTACTGTTGGTAAAAATTGTTTAGTAGGAATGAATAGTGTACTCATGGATCATGTTGAGTTAGGCGACGAATCCATTGTGGGTGCGCTTACCTTGATTCGTGAAGGCGAAAAAATTCCAGCTCGCTCAGTGGTGGTGGGTAATCCAGGAAAAATTGTTCGCACCGTAACAGATCAACAGCTTGCTTGGAAAACAGAAGGAACTCAATTATATCAAGCACTTCCTGCTGCTTGTGAAGAATCCTTAAAGCCTTGTAAGCCCTTGCGAAAACCCCGTCCGCAAAAACCAATTCAGAATTTTTCTTACGCTACCTGGGGTACCAAGAAAAAGTAATTATTTAGGTAATACCTGCTCAAGTGTTGCGGCCAATTGTTCGCCCCGCAAAGACTCTGCCACTACTTTTCCATTTGGATCGACCAATACATTGTAAGGGATACCTTGAATATTATAGAGTGGAACTACCGGGCTATTCCAGTATTGTAAATCACTGACCTGTGTCCAGACTAAGCGATCTTTCATCACCGCGTTCATCCAATCATTTTTTCCATCAGGCTGGTCTAATGAAACTCCCAACACGGTAAAATTTCTATTTTTAAAACGGGCATATGCATCTACCACGGTAGGATTTTCCATACGACAAGGCTTACACCAGCTTGCCCAAAAATCAACCAGTACATAGCGCCCTCTGAATGAACTCAGGCTAATCAGTTTTCCATTGGGATCGGGTAATGAAAATTCAGGAGCCGTTTGTCCAACCAATCCTTGAGGTGCTTTAGGTTGTGCAGCCATCATGATGCTGACAGCTTCCAAACCTTTATGCGTAGGATTTTTATCACTCAATCGCTTGACCAGTGATTTAACCTCCTCCATAGAATAACCGGGAAGTCCCACCGCTGGATTTCCTGCCATACTTTGATAATATCCTAATACTAACATAGAGTAAGCAGGATTAGTATTTGCATTGAGGGTGGAGTCGGTAGTCTGCCGAACCGCTTGTACCAAAAGAGAACGTTTGGACTCAGCTTCCGCTATGATTGTTTGTAATACAGCAGGAGTCTGCTTTAAACTGTCCAATTGTTTTCCTAAAACAAAAACCTGTTCTAATTTTTTATTGAAACCAAGCATATAAGCTTGTAAGGATTTACTCAAGGGCGAACCCGTTACATCATAACGGTCCGGGAAATCCAGATTTGCTGGATTGTAGAATAAGGAAAGGGAAACAGTGGCTTCATCATTAATCAATGAAGCAGCGGGGTAATCCTGTTTTTCTACACGAACATTATAAACAGTCTCTTCCTCAGCTTTTGCTTGCAGCTTGAACGAACCATCTTGGTCTGGCGTTACTGAATCTACCAATACCCGTTGCATCGTTGCCATGGGAACTTCTTCCAAATAGATCTTTGAAGCTGTTCGTCCCGTAATCTTTCCGTTGACTGTAAACTTTTTTGATCCCGCTCCTGTACAAGCAGATAATAAAATCAACAGTAAACCAACGTATACTCGAGTAATAGACATAATTATCTTTTAAATGAAATTATAACAGCGCTTTGACAGCAGCTAGTACAGCAGGCATTTGATCTACCTGTTGTCCTCCTGCGGTAGCCAGTATTTTTTGTCCACCGCCCCCTCCTTTGATCAGGGGAGCAATCTTTTCTTTGATGATCTTTCCTGCATCAAATCCTTTAGACTGTACTAATGATTCGGCTACACTTACAGCTACATAGGATTTCCCCTCAATGATTGCAGTTAATACGGCCACATGATCACTGTGCAAGGCTTTCAACTCGGTACAAGTCTTTTTCAATGCATCCGGATTATTAACAGCAATTTGTTTGCCTAAAAAGGCAATTCCATTCACTGTTTCAATTTCCTGCAACAAAGATTTACTGAGGTCGCGAAGCTGACGCATTTCCAAGACCTCCAATTGCTTTTTTAAATCAGTGTTATCCGATTGCAACTGTTCAATGGCACGCAATATATCCTTTGGATTTTTGAGTGTTTCTTTAATTGTGTCGAGCAACTGAATTTGTTCATTCAAGAAAAACTCAGCTTGTTTACCACAGCAAGCTTCTACTCTTCGAACACCGGCAGCCACTGCAGTTTCTGTAGTGATTTTAAAGTAGCCCAATTGTCCGGTTGCCCCCACATGGGTTCCACCACATAATTCCACCGAATAGGCCGGATCCATTATTACTACGCGCACCACATCACCATACTTCTCTCCGAACAAAGCCATGGCTCCGAGCTTGAGCGCCTCCTCTTTGGACATCGATTTAACCACAACTGGAATATTGGCCCGAATCTTTTCATTTACGATTGTTTCTACTGCACTGATTTCAGCGGTAGACATCTTGGCAAAATGAGAAAAATCAAATCGCAAATTAGCAGCATGCACCATCGAACCCTTCTGGGCAACATGCGTCCCCAATACTTGGCGAAGTGCTGCATGCAATAAATGGGTAGCACTATGATGTAAAGTAGTTTCTAAGCGATTTTCTGCATGCACTTTAGCGGTAACCGTTGTACTTACCGTGGCAGGCACTGTTTCGGTTACATGTACAATTAAATCATTGTCTTTTTTAGTATCAATCACCTCAATGGTCTGGTCCGCAAAATGTAACCACCCCTTATCCCCTACCTGTCCCCCACTTTCAGCATAGAAAGGCGTTTTCTCTAAAATCCATTGATATGCTTCTTTTCCCTTTGCTGTTACTTTTCGGTACTTAAGGACATTCGTATTTGTTTCCAAGCTGTCATATCCCACAAACTGATTCGCACCTTCCTTGACTACTATCCAATCTGCTGCATCAACTGCGGTGGCAGCACGGCTACGATCTTTTTGTTTTTTCATTTGGTCCTCAAACCCTTTTTCGTCCACAGTCAATCCCTTCTCGGAAGCAATCAAACGGGTAAGGTCAATAGGAAAACCATAGGTATCATATAATTCAAATGCTGCGGCCCCTGCAATAGCACCAGCAGAAGCTGAGATCAATTCCTCAATACGGCGTAATCCTTTTTCAAGTGTACGCAAAAAGGCCTCTTCCTCTTCACGCACCACGCGGGTTACAAAATCAACTTGCTGCTTCAATTCAGGAAAAACATTTTCAAATTGATTAGCCAACACAGGTACCAATTGCGCCAATAAAGGTTGTTTATACCCCAGATAAGAATAATAATAACGAACGGCTCGACGCAGTATGCGGCGGATCACATACCCCGCTCCTGTATTAGAGGGAAGTTGCCCATCGGCAATCGTAAAACTGATAGCACGAATATGATCGGCTAATACACGAAATGCTACAGCTTCCCGAGTATCAGAGCCATCGTACTTTTTACCGGTGATTGACTCTACTTGTTTAATGGTGCCGCTAAAAATATCCGTATCGTAATTAGATGTTTTTCCTTGCAAAACACGAACCAATCTTTCTAATCCCATACCGGTATCCACGTGTGTGGCAGGTAAGGGCTCAAGCGTACCATCTTTCTTTCTATTGTATTGGATAAATACATTGTTCCAGATCTCAATTACCTGTGGGTGATCCTTATTGACCAGTTGTTCGCCAGGAATTTTTTTTCTTTCTTCATCGGAGCGACAGTCCACATGAATTTCACTACAAGGGCCACAAGGACCGGTGTCCCCCATTTCCCAGAAATTATCTTTTTTATTACCAAACACAATTCGTTGGTCCGGCAAAATTTCTTTCCATTTTTTTAATGCAATCGAAGAAGGAGGTAACCCCTCTTTGGCATCGCCTTCAAAAACCGTGGCATACAAACGGTCCTTAGGAATTTTATAAACTTCAGTTAGCAATTCCCAGCTCCACTCTATTGCCTCATTCTTAAAATAGTCACCAAAACTCCAGTTCCCCAGCATCTCAAACATGGTGTGGTGGTAGGTATCAACGCCCACTTCTTCCAGATCATTATGCTTCCCGCTTACACGCAAACATTTTTGCGTATCCGCCGCTCTTGAATAAGGTGCCTTTTTATTACCCAGAAAGTAGTCCTTGAATTGATTCATCCCCGCATTTGTAAACATGAGGGTGGGATCGTTCTTTACCACAATAGGTGCGGAAGGAACGATGGTATGCTCCTTTGAGCGAAAAAAGTCCAAAAAAGCCTGTCGGATTTCACCGGAAGTCATCATACGGGTAAATACTATATTTGTTTGCCTGCGAAAGGCACAAAGGTAAGGCAATAAAGGAAGCCAGATCTGACATGAAAAAGGTCAAATACTACTATAATACCCATACACTCCGCTATGAAAAAGCGGTTACCCCGCTGCGGGTAAAAGTGTTACGTGTATTTGGCTTTGTGGCGGCCTCCCTGGTAACGGCATCCTTGATCGCTTACTTTGCTTTTCGGTTTGTGGGTTCACCTCGTGAAAAAATGCTGGAGCTCCAAAACCAGGAAATGCGGGAGGACTATTACGAACTCGTTGAAAAAGCAAGAGTCTTGGAGGAACAGATGAAGGAGTTGGAGACCAGAGATAATGATATCTACCGAGCCATTTTTGAAGCCACCCCCATTCCTGATAGTGCAAGGGCTAAAAAAATTGAAACAGAGCTGGAAATTGCCAAAATCGAAAAAATCAGTAGCAAACAACTTGTTAGTTCTGTAGCCGCTACATTGGATAATCTGGTAGAACGAATTCGCTCCCAACAAAAGTCCTATGAAGAAGTCAATCAATTAGTAAAGGACAAAGAAAGACTACTGGCACATACACCCGCTATACAACCGGTAAGCAATAAAAATTTAAAACGAATCGCTTCAGGGTTTGGCTATCGAATTGATCCTATCTATAAAACTCCTCGTTTACACCCCGGACTGGATTTTACAGCGCCGCAAGGCACTCCGATCTATGCAACTGCTAACGGGAAAGTAGAGGTAGCAGGAAATCTCGGAGATGGCTATGGTAGACATGTGATCATCAACCATGGATATGGGTACAAAACCCTGTATGGTCATATGGTTCGTGTAAAAGCACGGGTAGGGCAAACCGTAAGAAGAGGTGAAGTTATTGGGTGGGTAGGAAGTACGGGTAAGTCTACCGGGCCGCACTGTCACTATGAGGTAATAAAGAATGGTTCCCCCATCGATCCCATTTACTTTTTTTATAACGATCTGACACCTGCACAATTTGATCGCATCCTAAAACAGGCAGCAGCTTCTAACCAAAGCATGGACTAAACACGTTTTTTCCACAGGATCAGTTTTAACTAGTAAGAGGCCTTGGCTTTGTTATCTTTACAATAGTCTATGCGAAAGAAACCGCTGACACAAATCAGTTTTGATTTTGAAGACCTGGCTGCTGCGCCGGAGGAAATACCGGTGAACAGTACCGCTCCCCCTCGTGTAGAGGAATCAAGCGCACCTGTTGCTTCACCCACAGCACAAGAGACCCCTGTAATTGAAGAAGTGATTACAACTCCTGCTGAAGAAAGTGGTGTTCGTGTGAGGGCCATTCGGAAAAAAGAAGCTGGTACAAGTGGAAAAAGAGGACGAAAGTCCATGCGTGAAATGGCCAGCCGAATTGATCAACTACAAGTCCCAGCTGATGAGGAGCTTTTCAAGAAACAATACTATACCATTGGTGAGGTAGCAAAAATGTTTCAGGAAAACCAATCGCTGATACGCTACTGGGAGTCAGAGTTTGATATCCTACAACCGCGTAAGAACAAAAAAGGAGATCGTTATTTCCGTCCGATTGATGTAAAAAATCTGGTTTTGATTTATGATCTACTCCGTCGAAGAAAATTTACCATTGATGGAGCCCGCGATTTTCTGAAAAAAAATAAAAAGGCCGAAGAAAAATTTGCTTTGATTCAATCGCTGCAACAATTACGCGCGTTTCTGGTAGAATTACGTTCCAACTTATAGCCCTCATGAAAAAAATAGTTTTCTTATTGTCTATGCTACTTGTGGTTTACACAAGTAATGCGCAAAATCGTTTTGAGACTTTGGTAGAACGTCCGAACGAAAAATCGCTGGTGGGCGTTTTATCAAAAGAGGTTTTGAGCAATGAAAGTTCTTTCACCTGGTTTGCTGAAAATTATAAAGCCTACCAACCCCATGCAGGAGGACTTGCTACCCTAAAAAGTTATCGTGACTCCATTCAATTACTTGCTTTCATGGGAACCTGGTGTGAGGATTCGCATTTCATTATCCCTCGTTTTTTTGCACTAGCTGAGCAGGCTGGTGTAGACCCCTCTCGGATAGTACTAATCGGTGTAAACCGAAAAAAAGAAACCTGGGGTGACCTTACTAAACCCTTGGGCATTGTAAATGTTCCTACCCTGATTATTTTTAGAAATGGAAAAGAAATTGGACGGGTAGTAGAGTATGGCAAGTATGGACAATTTGACCGAGAGCTGGGTGAAATTATTCAGCAATCATTCGGTGGGCCACGTTAATCCAAGCGTGTGCGCAGCTTGTAACAATTCAAGGTTTACAGCTTCTCGTATAGCATTAAAATCAGCAACAGGAATTGCGGCAGTGTAGAATTCGATATCAACCACCACACGATTCAATCGAAGGTCACTGAGTGTCACACTGGATTGTTCCACCTTTTCGCGTTGTAAAATAATCCGTGCCCTTTCTACAAATTCCTGTAATAAGTAAGGTGTATTAGAACTGGCTAATTCCAATTTCAATTCGGCACGACGTTGTGTTCGTAATGAAAAATTATCAAGTACGCTATCTACCATCTGTTTATTTGGCACCGTTACAAATGTTTTTTGTTCAGTACGAATCCGCGTACTTCGTAACCCAATTTTTTCTACAGTTCCTGTGATGGCGTTTACTTTCACTAAATCGCCGGTGGCAAACGGTTTATCAAAAAATATTATAAAGGAGGCAATTAAATTTTCTAAACTCTCTTTGAGTGCCAACGCGATTGCCGCACCCACTATGCTCAATCCTGTCAGGAGACTTCCTATATTCCAACCAAAAGCAAATCGGATAATTACAAGCAACGAAATAATAATGATCAAGACCTTGAAAAAATCCTTGAAAAAAACAATCAACTGATTGTCTGACTGATCGGGTGTCTGCCCTGCTCGTTGTTCTAATAAAATAGCTGCGAAATCAATTGCCCGAATAATCAAAGAAGTAAATGTGGAAATCAGTACAAGTGTTCCCAGGCTATTTAATAACTCCTTGGTATCGAATTTGTAAATTGAAAAAGTAAGTGCAGGAGGAAAATTCAAACGGTAAAGCATCACCACGGTGACCAATACTAACACAAATCTTTCCAGTGGCCCTATGACCAATTCGTTGAACAGTGGGCGCTCTACTTTTTTTAAAAGATGACGTAACCATCGGAATAGAAGTCCAGCAAAGTAGTTGGAGATAGGATGACGAAATACCCAAACCAATGAAACCACCACTCCTACTACCAGGTAGTCGCCAATTTGATTATTACCCCATTGTTGTTGCCAGAAACTGTTCATAACAATTGCTAACTAAATATACTAAATAAAAACAGTGACGTGTTCAGCGCTCCGGTCTTACAATGGATTGCTCACTTTTTTGATATGCCTTCAGCGATAAGGTTGATCCCTCAAGCACTGCATACGTGTTATATCGAATCCAGTCACCCAGATTAATATAACGAGCCTCTCTCGCTAGTCCAGTATTGTTAATAGGCCAATCGATAGGCAAATGACGATGACCAAATAAAAAATAATCAATTTGCTCCTGCTCCAGATATGTTTTACAATAACTAATCAACCATTCTTTATCTTCTCCCAGAAAATGTTCTTCGCGATCAGCCGTTTGTGCCCTGCTTTTTTGACTGAAGTATTCTGCAAGCCCCATACCTATACGAGGAGGAAGCAATCCAAACAATTCTTGACATATCGGATTTCTAAAAATTACTTTGAGCCTTTTGTAACCCTCGTCGCCAGGTCCTAGTCCATCGCCGTGTCCCAAATGAATTCGTAACCCATTTCGAACAATAGTGATAGGCTCAAAATAAATCTTCAAATTCAACTCCTTTGAAAAATAATCCTGCACCCACATATCATGATTACCCACAAAAAAATGCAGGATAATTCCCTGGTCACTCAACTCAGCCAGCTTGCCTAATAAACGGGTATACCCCTTGGGAACTACTTTTTTGTACTCATACCAAAAATCAAAAAGGTCTCCCATCAAAAAAATCTCCGTGGCATCTTGTCTTGTCTCTTCTAAAAATTTACAGATTACCTTTTCTCGCTCTAGACTACGCGGAGAGTCTGGAGCGCCCAAATGGAAATCAGATAGGAAATAAATTTTTTGTGTTTGTGACACAGCAAAGTTTTAGTTACACGAAGATTGAAAACTTTTTTCAATCTTAAGCTTCCACCAAAAACAGATACACTTCTTTGGGACCATGAACGCCCACTACCAGTGTTTTTTCAATATCAGCAGTTCGGCTAGGTCCCGTAGCAAGCGCTAACAGAGACGGATAGTTAGAGCCATACTTTTCACGAACGCCCTGGAGCGCATCCTTGATATCATAAACAAGTTGATCTACAAAAGCAATACAAATATGTACTGGCGCATACACACTGGCCGTTCTTCCTTGCGTTTGTGCACTGCTGAGCAAAATAGAACCCGTACGGGCCACCAAAAACTCACAGCCTGTTACGGCTACACTACATTCTGCTAAGTCAGTTTGAGTTAATCTTTCTGCTAATGGTTCCCCCAATAACTGCACTAATTTTTCGTCTGCACAGAATACGGGTGCCCAATCTTGTTTTCTGACCAAGCTTCCAAACTGAAAGGCCAACTCCTGACGATTGATACAGTAAATAAACTTTCCCTGTAATTGAGTAAACTGCTCTGCAAATTCTACCTCTAGTTCCTGCGTTGGCGCAGGGAAAACAGCACCCCCCTTTTCACTGTTCGGGAAAGGCATGGGTGTTTCGAGTGCCAGTGCCTCCCGAATTCGTTTCAGCATATTTTCCTTGGCAGGTGAGATATTCATAATCAAGCATTGCTTTCAGTAGTGCTATTCTCTTGTTGAGTTGATGATGGAGTTGAAGGAACTTCATGAGAAGTATCCTCAATTGGAGTTACTTCTTCTGCTGCAATAACCTTTTTTTCCTCATAAGGACGCTTACCGATCAAGGCTTCCACATCACTTTGAAACAACACTTCTTTTTCCAAGAGCGCATTAGCCAGTTTTTCTACTTCTTCTTTTTTATCAGTCAATAATTTTTTTGTGCGCTCGTAGGCGGAGTCAATCAAGTGACGGACTTCGTAGTCAATCAGTTTTGCCGTATCGTCAGAATACGGTTTTGTAAATGCGTTCTCCTGCTGCGGATCATAGAAACTCACGTTACCCACTTTTTCGTTCATTCCGTAAACCGTTACCATGGCATAAGCAGTACGTGTAATCTGCTGCAAATCATTTTGTGCTCCGGTTGAAATTTTTCCAAAGAAAATATCCTCACTGGCACGACCACCGAGTGTCATACAGATCTGGTCGTTGAGCTGATCGGTATTATAGAGATACTGCTCCTTAGGCGTATACTGCGCATATCCCAATGCAGCCGTACCACGAGGAACAATGGTTACTTTCAACAACGGATAAGCATGCTCCAGGAACCATCCGCAAATAGCATGTCCCGCTTCGTGATAAGCAATGATTTTTTTCTCCTCGGGAGAAATGATCTTATTCTTTTTTTCCAATCCCCCAATTACACGATCCACTGCATCTTGAAAATCCTGCATGTCAACGGCTTCTTTATTCTTGCGCGCTGCAATCAATGCTGCTTCATTACAAACGTTTGCAATATCGGCACCCGCAAATCCAGGTGTTTGTTCAGCTAGCTTATGAATATCGAGTGATTTGGAGATTTTTATTGGCTTGAGATGCACTTTAAAAATATCCTCCCGTCCTTTCAGATCTGGTTTGTCAATAGAAATCTGACGATCAAATCGGCCTGGACGTAATAAAGCACTATCGAGTACATCAGGACGGTTGGTTGCCGCCAACACAATAATACCGGTGTCTGTTCCAAACCCATCCATCTCTACTAACATTTGATTGAGTGTGCTTTCCCGTTCGTCATTACTCATCATGGCATTCTTTCCACGTGCACGACCGATGGCATCAATCTCATCGATGAAAATGATACATGGTGCTTTTTCACGAGCCTGTTTGAAAAGATCACGCACCCTGCTGGCCCCCACTCCCACAAACATTTCTACAAAGTCAGAACCACTCAAACTAAAGAATGGAACCTGGGCTTCACCTGCCATTGCTTTTGCCAACAATGTTTTACCGGTACCGGGAGGACCCACCAACAAGGCTCCTTTAGGAATCTTACCACCGAGGTTAGTATATTTTTTAGGATTCTTTAAAAAGTCCACAATTTCCATGACCTCTACCTTGGCTTCGTCCAAACCAGCCACATCAGCAAATGTGATATTTACGCGTGTGCCTTTATCAAACAAGGTGGCCTTGGATTTTCCAATGCTGAAAATTCCTCCACCGCCTGGTCCACCCCCTGCACCACCACCCATCTTACGCATCATCAACACCCAGATGGCTACAAATAATAAAATGGGAAGAATCAATTGAATGGCACCCCCAATCCAATCTCTTTCACTTTCTACCTCATAAGGAACTTCGGTTGCAGTGTAAGGGACCTGATCACGGGCTGCATTATCTCTTTTTTCTCGATAAAAATCGTCCATGGACTTTTTGAAACCATCCGCTCCTGTAATCTTAAAGGCCATATGTGGCCCTTTAGGATCTACTTTGCCGGCTGCCTCTTTGATTTCCTTGGTATGTGCCTTTTGTCCAGCAGCATTGAGATAAACTTTTACCAGTTTTCTGTTGTCAATGATTGTATAGTGATCAACCTGCCCCTGCGCCACCATGTTCTTGAACTCCAGTTCGTTGATCTTGGCCATATTGGGGGTTAAAGGGCCAAATAAGGAAGACCCAATCAAGAAGACCAGGATAATCGCATAAAGCCAATAAATATTGAATTGAGGTCCTTTCCGATTGGAAGTTCCCGGAGTTTTATCTCCTGATTTTCTTTTTTCTCTGTTTGGTAACATAACTATTTATTCCTCTCTACTTATAATGTCTGAAACTGTAAATTGTTTAACCCTTTGTCATTTTGACTCGCCTATCTCCGTCAAAACCGCATCACTCCACATTTCCTCGAGTTTATAGAAGCGTCTTAGTTCGGGAGTCATTACATGCACTACTACATTTACATAATCAATCAACACCCACTGCATTTGCTTTTGTCCTTCTTGGCGATAGGGCTTTTCTGCGCATCGATCTGCCACTTGGTCCATAACGTGGTCAGAGATTGCCCTGATTTGGGGCTGGTTGCCCGCCTCGCAAATAATAAAAAAGTCAGCGACGGCCTCGTTGATCTTTCGCAAGTCTAATAAAACGATTTGCTCGCCCTTTTTAGCCTCAATGGCGGCAATGATTGTTTTGATGATCTTGGAGCTCTTGGTGAGACGTTTGACCGCTTTTTTTCCAGCGGAGGATCCTTGTGTCCTGCCACCGGCTAGTACTGCCAGTTGTTCCAACTATTCGATTGCTTTAGTTTCGTATATCCTTTAACCTTGTAAAAATACATAATTAATTGCCACCTCTCCCTCATCCCTTGGGTACCCCTTTTATGAGTCTTTCCTCGGTGGACAGCACCAACGAAGAGGTCCGTCGAACTATTCAAGCAGGTAAAGCCGTTCCTGGAATGGCCATTTTCACTGCGGATCAGCAAAAAGGAAAGGGACAAAGAGGAAAAACTTGGGAAGCCGCAAAAGACCAAAGTCTGGCACTTAGCCTACTTATAAAACCTCATTTTTTAACGGTTCACCAACAATTCTTGCTCAGCGCTATGATTGCCCTAGGCACCCGGAACTGGTTGGCAAATCAGGTTTCTACCGACCAATTCCGAATCAAATGGCCCAATGACCTTTACTGGAATAACCAGAAAATTGGAGGCATACTGATTGAAAATATTGTAACCAGTGGCGGAGAATGGAATTGGGCCATTGTAGGGATAGGAATCAACCTAAATCAGGATAAATTTCCAGACAACTTACCCAACCCAATTTCGCTTTTTCAGGTCAATGGAAAAAAATCAGAACCTGCCACTGCTGCAAAAAGTTTGTGTGCATCGCTATCTGATTTTTTGCAAACCGCAATGAGTAAGGACGAACAAAAAATACTGGAACAATACCAACAGCTTCTTTACGGCTCCGGTGAACTCTGTAATTTTTCTCGGGCAGGCGTCAGTTTTCAAGCTATTCCGCTTGGTGTTACACCGCAAGGCGAACTATTATTGGACAGAATTGAAAAGCCTCTACAACACGGCGAACTAGAATGGAAGATCAAGACCGACCACTAGTCTTCAAAAAGAATTTCCTGAGCGTGCGTACTGCTTTTAGGTTTTGCAATGATTCGCTCAATTTTACCTGTTGCATCAATAATGAAAGTGGTACGATGGATCCCCATATAGGTATTACCGTACATCTTTTTTTCACCCCAAACACCATACGCCAGCGCAATGGCATGATCGGTATCAGTGATTAAAGTAAAAGGCAAGTTGTTTTTAGTGATAAACTTTTGGTGTGATTTTTCATCATCCGGACTAACGCCTATCACCACAAATCCCTTTTTAGTTAATTGAGCATGGTTATCTCGCAAATTACAAGCCTGTGTGGTACAAGTTGAAGTAAGATCTTTGGGATAGAAGTAAAGAATTACTTTTTTTCCTTTGAGTGAGGAAAGTTTAAAGGGTTTTCCATCTTGATCGCGGGTGGTAAATAGAGGAGCTTTATCTCCAACCTGTAATACACTCATTTTCGTTTCTTTTTTTTGACGGTTTTTTTACTTGACTTTTTAACCGGAGGTTGATAAGGAGCTCGTTTGATCCACCAGGTTTTGGTAGTGGTATTTCCCACCAGATCCTCTACGGTTACTGTTAATTTATGTACGCCATGAGGACATCGCTGATCAAATCGATAAATCCAGCTGCGGCCTTTGTCATTAGTAAAACGTATCCAACTATCATTTAGTTCGGCACGGAAACGTTTAATGGTGCCAAAATTATCCGTGGGAGTAAAAACCAAACGGGAAAGCGCACTCACATTAATGGTATCGCCCTTACCAGCCAGCGTAACCTGCGGAGGAATTGTATCGACAAATGCCTGGAAATAACCAAAGTCGTCAAATTCTGCAGATACCCATTCGCCCTCCAAATTTGCTTTTTTTACTTTTTTAACTGCGCCAAAGGATCGCTGTACAATTACTTTATTCTTCAGATTGGCAGGAATAATGCGCTCGGGCTTCAAGCGTACTGTAAAATTGAGATGAACCGGAATGGTGGGATCGTTCAACTGATGACGCGCAGTAATAGCCCCAGGTAAGATTGGAAAAAGATCCCGACGATAAACAATAGGAAGGCTATCGTAAAGACCCATGGCAGGAAAATCAATTTGAAAATCAGACTTACGAATCAAGACAGGGTTGCGAGGAACAAAATGGGTGGGCTCTTTACCCGGCAGCTTGGCCGGATTAGCAGCAGGGCCTAGCCAAGGGTTGGTTGTTTTAATTTGAAAACGAAGCACCGACTTATTGCCATACGGATCCGCTACTATAATTGCTACTTGATGAGGCAAGGTATCGGTAAGTCGAATCACGCCATCTGATTGATAAGGATGATACGCTACGCCTCCCTCTCCGGGCAACATGGAAAGATGTTGATAATAGGCGCCCCCCATTTGTTTATGTCGATAATCAATATGTGCATTGATATACCCTGTTTGTTCGTAATCGATGCTATCGAGTATAAAAGCAAGAACAGCCTGCCCATCTACTTCAAGGGTGGCTGAATAAATTCCATTGGGGTTTGATGAACCACTTACTTGGTCTGTAGCTTGTATGGCCAAGCCAATTTGACTGAGGGAGGTGGTAAGAACATCCGAGTTAGCCAGTGTATACCCAGTTATTGTTTTTTTTATAGGGACTGCCCGCGGGGATTGTCCATTGATGGTGCGGCCTCTGTCATACAACGCTAATCCTTTGATCACCGGAGGCACATTATCCTCCAAAGGGAAACCAAAAAGAAGCGGATTTAAACGACGCTCCGTTTTGGTATCCATGATTTCAAAATGTAAATGTGGGCCCGCTGATCCGCCGGTGTTCCCACTATAGCCAATAAAGGTTCCTTTATTTACAGGAAATTGATGGGGAGAAAACTTGAGTTCTATAGCCCAAGACTCCTGTTGATATTGTTGTTGGGTTACATAGGCTTCCAACGCTGGCTCAAAATCATTCAGGTGGGCATATAATGTAGAAAGACCATTGGGATGATTGATAATAATAAAACGGCCAAAACTAAGTGGTCTTACCCCAATTGATGCTATATAGCCACCGGCTGCAGCATAAACAGGCAGGTTCTCCTTTGCCTGCGTGCGGATATCTAACCCCATGTGCCAGTGGTGTGTACGAAGCTCCCCAAAGTTGGCAGTCAGCTCCATAGGGATACCCATTGGATTTCTGAAATACCCTCTTGGAATCTGGGAAGACTGCGCGCTGGAGGTCAAAAAAGCGGAGAAAAGAAATGAAAAAAGAAGTAGTTTTTTCTGCATGCGCAAAGGTAAGGTCAGCAAGAAGAAAATTATGAGCGAATGGCCCTTCACAACCCCTGATTTCCCTTAGCTTTGCACAATTTGTTTTTTTAAAAATGCCAAAAGATACCTCCATCCGCTCCGTCCTGATTATCGGCTCAGGACCCATCATTATCGGACAGGCCTGTGAGTTCGATTACTCCGGTACACAAGCTGCCCGTTCCCTTCGCGAAGAAGGCATCAAAGTGATCCTGATCAATAGTAATCCTGCCACTATTATGACAGACCCTATGATGGCTGACCGGGTTTACTTATTGCCGTTGACCGTGGAGAGTATTGAAAAAATTTTACAGGAAAATGATATCGATGCCGTTCTTCCCACGATGGGAGGACAAACTGCATTGAACCTTGCTAAAGAGGCCGAAGAACTAGGCATCTGGAAACAATATAATGTTCGCCTAATTGGTGTTGACATTAAAGCCATCGACAAAGCAGAGGACCGCGAAAAGTTCAGACAGTGGATGATTCAATTGGGTGTACAAGTAGCCACTGCAAAAACAGCCAACTCCTTTTTAGAAGGAAAAGAATTTGCGCAAGAAATTGGGTTCCCATTGGTGATCCGTCCTTCGTTTACATTGGGAGGAACGGGAGGAGGATTTGTACATGATAAAGATGATTTGGACGAAGCCTTGAACCGTGGTTTACAAGCCTCCCCGATCCATGAAGTATTGGTTGAGCAAGCGGTATTAGGATGGAAAGAATTTGAATTAGAGTTATTACGCGATGCAGCCGATAACGTTTGTATTATCTGTACCGTAGAGAATTTTGACCCGATGGGTGTTCACACCGGTGATTCGATTACCGTGGCTCCTGCCATGACACTCAGCGATACGGCTATGCAGCTCATGCGCAACACGGCTATTCGTATGATGCGTGATCTTGGAAATTTTGCCGGAGGATGTAACGTACAGTTTGCACTCAATCCAGATACAGAGGAGATCATTGCTATTGAAATCAATCCACGCGTGAGCCGTTCTTCTGCGCTTGCCAGTAAAGCAACAGGTTACCCTATTGCAAAAATTGCAGCAAAGCTGGCCATTGGATATAACCTGGACGAACTGGAAAATCAAATTACAAAAACTACCTCCGCTTACTTTGAGCCAACGCTGGATTATGTGATTGTAAAGATCCCCCGATGGAACTTTGATAAATTCAAAGGAGCCAATGATACGCTGGGCTTACAAATGAAAAGTGTGGGAGAAGTGATGGGTATCGGACGCAGTTTTACCGAGGCCATTCAAAAAGCTTGTCAAAGTTTGGAGAACAATGCAGTGGGTCTAGGCTACTACGGTAAAAGTTTGATGCGCGCGGAGGAGTTGTTGGATTATATCAAAACTCCAAAATGGGATCGCCTGTTTCGCATCAAAGATGCCTTGCAAGCGGGAATTTCAGTGAGCTCTATTTCTAAAGCTACCAATGGTATTGATCGCTGGTTCTTATATGAAATTCAAAAAATAGTCAACCTTGAAAAAGAGTTGGCAAAATATAGTTTGGAAGAACTTCCGCTGGCCTTGTTGGAGGAAGCCAAAGTGGAAGGATTTAGTGACGAACAAATTGCACGTATTGTTCGTAATGGTGATGAAGATGCAGTGTATGAAAAAAGAAAAAAAGCCGGTATTACACGCGTATACAAAATGGTAGATACCTGCGCTGCTGAGTTTGAGGCAAAGACTCCTTATTTCTATTCCACTTTTGAAAAAGGAAATCATAACGAGAGTGTGGTTTCGAATAAGAAAAAAATTATTGTTCTTGGATCAGGGCCTAACCGAATTGGACAAGGAATTGAATTTGATTATTGCTGTGTGCATGGTTTGCTTGCCATCAAGGAAGCCGGTTTTGAAGCCATCATGGTCAACTGTAATCCAGAAACAGTTTCTACTGACTTTGACATGGCCGATAAATTATATTTTGAGCCTGTTTACTGGGAACATCTCTGGGAAATTGTGGAGCATGAAAAACCAGAGGGTGTAATTGTACAATTAGGTGGACAAACCGCCTTGAAGTTGGCAGAACGATTACACCAACGCGGCATCAAAATAATTGGAACCTCTTTTGACAGTTTGGATATTGCGGAGGATCGTGGTCGTTTCAGTGATATGCTGAAAGAACTGGGTGTTCCTTATCCTGAATACGGAACCGCTTGGAATGTAGACGAAGCAATTGAAGTCGCTAATAAAGTAGGGTACCCTGTATTGGTTCGTCCTTCTTATGTACTGGGCGGACAACGCATGCGAATTGTAATCAATGACGAAGAAGTAGAGAAGGCTGTAGTGAGTTTGCTCAAACATATTCCCGGGAATAAAATTTTGATCGACCATTTCTTGGATCGTTGCCAAGAAGCAGAGATCGATGCCATTTTTGATGGTACCGATTTTCATGTGATGGGTGTTATGGAACATATCGAACCAGCTGGTATCCACTCGGGTGATAGCAATGCAGTGCTGCCTGCTTTCAATCTCTCTCCGCTACTTGTACAGAAGATGGAGGAGTATGCAGAGAAGATTGCACGTGCCTTAAAAATTCAGGGACTGATCAATATTCAATTTGCCATCAAAGACGGGAAGGTTTATGTAATTGAGGCGAACCCTCGTGCTTCCAGAACCACTCCGTTTATTGCCAAAGCCTACCAGATTCCTTATTTGAATGTAGCCACCAAGGTGATGTTGGGCACACATAAGCTAAAAGACTTCAAGTTTGAGAAAAAACTGAAAGGCTTTGCGATCAAAGAACCGGTGTTCAGCTTCAATAAGTTCCCCGGCGTGAACAAAGAATTAGGTCCAGAAATGAAATCAACGGGTGAAGCCATTCGCTTTATCGATGATTTACGCGATCCTTACTTCCGCCAATTGTACAAAGACCGGAGTATGTACTTGAGTAAATAGATTTTACCTCTTGTACTGATCAAGTAGGACAATTATACTAGCAGCGTGTACCAAGCGCTGCTTTTTTTTATTCAACATACCCCGTTTTTCTTTCCCTTTCTGGGACTTTGTCTGGGCATAATAACACAGGAATACTTACCGGTTAAAAGTACAGGTGCTATTTACTTATTGAGTGCAGGCTTTCTATTGCATACCATTTACTTTTTCTTGCCGCAACGGAAAAGATATCAGTGGCAATCTCTCCTACCATTTATTTACTTACTATTTTTTGTTGCTGGAGGACAAGTGCTGTTAGCAGCAAAAGACATTCGCAACCACAAAAACTGGATCGGGAAACTTGAAATTGATACGCTCGCTCCTGCTTTGGAATTAGTTATCGAAACCAGTCCCGTTGAAAAAACAAATTCAACACAAGTAGTTGCAAGTGCTTACGCATTGCATCGTGGAAAATCACAACAGCCCGCGATTGGTAAAATTATACTGAGTAGTTATCAATCGGAAAGTCTTGCACATTTATTACCTGGAACCCGAATCTTGTTAATCAAAATTCCAAACAGGTTAATACATACCGGCAATCCAGGTGAAAGAGATTGGGCTACTTATTATTTACGTCAGCAAATCACACATCGATGCGTGGTGAAAAACACTGATTACCTAGTACTAGATAGCAGTACTTATCACTACATATTTACCAGGATGCTCACCCGGTTACAAAGAAAAATAGTGTCATTACTTGAGTCAAGTATACAAGATTCCCAAGCTGCAGGATTAGCCGCTGCTCTATTGATTGGCTATCGTCAAAACCTAGATCCAAGCTTACAAGAGAGTTATAGTAAAACCGGTGTTGTACATATCATTGCTATCTCAGGCATGCATTTGGCATTACTTGGATGGCTGCTACAATTTTTTGTTCGTCCTTTTGAAAAAAATAAAATCGGAGTGCTGCTATCACAGTTTCTGATTATCACAATCATCTGGTTTTTTACTTTACTGGCTGGAGCTACCCCCTCCGTATTACGAGCGGCTCTAGCCTTTACGATTGATGCGGTAGGGAAAATGCTAGGACGTAAACCATTATCAATAAATACCCTGACTGCAGCAGGCTTTTTATTATTGGTTATACAGCCATATTGGCTTTGGGATTTGGGTTTTCAGTTGTCTTTTAGCGCTGTATTTAGCATTATACTTTTTGCAAAACCACTACAACAAGTATTGATCACCCGTATTCAATTTTTACAACCCGTTACCACGCTTATAGCAGTAACGCTTGCTGCGCAATTATTAACCTCTCCCTTTACCTTGTATTATTTCCAACAATTTCCACTTGGGTTTTTATTGAGTAACCTGGTAGCAGTACCGCTCTCTACCTGTATCCTGTATATCCTGTTATTATTACTGTTCACCGCTAGTATACCATTTGTAGGTACGGGCGTAGGAATGATTGCCAAAACAACAATTGGGTGGATGAATCAATACATTCAATTGATCGGTGAGATACCCGGTATACAATTGGATGAACTGCATTGGACTTGGGGTGAAGCCTTCTTACTATTACTATTCATTTTAACTGGAGCGGGTTGGATAGGACTGAAAAGCAAATCTGGAGCCTTGTTGGCTAGCATTAGCGGCATCCTGTTGACAGGCTGGCAATTAGGAGATGGTCTCCTTCATCAAAAACAGGAGGCGATAGTGATCTACCTATCAAAGTCCGGATCTATGCTTGGTTGGATCAAAGGAAATCAGGCCCTTTACATATTAGACAGGAGTACCCAAGCAGGAGAATTAAATAAGAATAGGATTATAAAAGCCAGTAATAGATACTTTCGAATTCAACATCAAACCGACACCTTACTCACTCCCTACTTTCAACTAGGAAATTGTACAATAATTGTACCGAATCGGAAATTTGAATCGCCAACCATCCCGGGGAGGGGAAAAGAAAATATACTGCTAATTTCAAAGGCCGCCCCCTATGATGGAGGTAGTTGGATACAACACAACATTATATCCGTAGCCATTTTGGACGGAACACTTGGCACTCGAACTCGTGAAAATTGGAAAAAACAACTTAGCGCTCATAAAATTCCAGTTCATGATATGATAACCAATGGTGCTTTTGTACACTCCCCATCATCGAGTACATTTGCTTTTCCTTCAACGCTCCATACTCCATGAATAAAACAATCCGCACAGCCCTCATTTCAGTTTTTTACAAAGACGGGCTGGAACCCCTCGTTCGTTTGCTACATCAACAAGGTGTTATCATTTACTCCACCGGGGGTACACAAACTTTTATTGAATCCCTAGGGATACCGGTAGTACCCGTAGAGCAATTGACCGGATATCCCTCCATACTAGGGGGCCGTGTTAAAACCTTGCATCCTTCGGTATTTGGAGGAATCTTGGGTAAACGGGAGGATGCCACTCACGTACAGGAAATGGAGCAGTACAAAATTCCCTCGCTGGATCTTGTAATTGTAGATCTATATCCATTTGAAGAAACGGTTGCATCTACCAACGACGAAAAAGCAATCATTGAAAAAATTGATATCGGCGGGCCTTCGATGATACGTGCAGCGGCAAAGAATTTTAAAGATGTAACGGTCTTAGCTGCCAAAACAGAATATATGCCACTGGTAGAACTGCTCACGCAACAACAAGGTGCCACTACACTGGAACAACGAAAAGAATTTGCCGCCAAAGCATTTCAAGTAGTAGCGCGTTATGATGTGGCTATTGCAAAATATTTTGATCCGGCCGCTACACTTCAATTTGTTGAAGCAAGTGGTAATCCACGTTCATTACGTTATGGCGAAAATCCTCATCAGGCAGCCACCTTCTATGGAGATCTCTCTTCCTTGTTTACTCAATTGGGAGGAAAAGAACTTTCTTACAACAACTTGGTGGATGTGGATGCAGCCCTTCAATTGATTTGTGAATTTGATTCTCCCACTTTTGCCATTATCAAACACACCAATGTGTGTGGTGTTGCACAAAGAACTACGGTCAAGGAAAGTTGGGATGCAGCACTAGCTGGTGATCCTGAAAGTGCGTTTGGCGGTGTATTGATCACTAATCGCCCCATCGATATCGAAACAGCTGCGGCAATCAATTCTATTTTCTTTGAAGTTTTGATTGCACCATCATTTGAACCCGAAGCACTCGCAACGCTACAAAGCAAAAAAAATCGAATTTTGCTGGAGCAAAAACAAAACTTAGCTGACACCGTATCCTTTAAGGGTGTACTGGGTGGTGTACTTACACAAGGCACCGATCAAGGTAATATTGCCACCTGGAATGAAGCAGGTGGACGCGAATGCAGTGAAACAGAAAAAGCGGACTTGTTTTTTGCCAACATTGTTTGCAAACATCTCAAGTCAAATGCCATTGCGTTAGTAAAAAACAAACAACTAATTGGAAAGGGATGTGGACAGACCAGTCGAATAGACTCCTTACGACAAGCGGTAGAAAAAGCAAAACAGTTTAGTGCTGATTTAAAGGGAGCTGTAATGGCCAGTGATGCTTTTTTCCCTTTTAATGACTGTGTAAGAATGGGACATGAAGCCGGTATTACTGCCTTTATTCAACCTGGAGGTTCTATTCGAGATCAGGACTCTATTGATTATTGTAAACAAAATGGACTGGCCATGGTCATCACCGGGCTTCGTCACTTCAAACACTAATGGCACGTTTTGATTTCAACCGCTTACTCCTTCAAACACCTGCAGAAACGCTCAGGAGGCTGGCTGAATTCAATCCCTTCACGCTTCATAAAAAAGGAACAAGAACCAAAGCCATTTTTGCTCTAGCGGCCGTCTGTATTCTATGGGGAACTACCTGGGTGGCTTCAAAAGAAGGTGTTCGTCATATACCTGCCTTGCAACTGGCTGGTTTAAGACAATTAAGTGCAGGAATACTTTACGTCACTTACTTTTTAATTATCGGTGCACCCTTTCCAAAAGGAAAAGAATGGAGACCATTGCTTTTATTGGCCCTTTTAAATTTTATACTAAGCAATGGGTTAAGTACTTGGGGTGTAAAATACATATCGGCCGGACTGGCTGCAATTATGGGAGCCATCTTCCCCATCTGGCTGGTAGTAATTGGATTGTTTACTTCCAAGGAAAGATTACCACGTAAAGCCATTACCGGTTTACTAATTGGATTTACCGGTGTCTGTATCATATTTTATGACCATCTGCACGATTTTCTGGATCCCTCTTTTCGGTTTGGCATTTTACTTTCTTTATTAGCTACCTGGAGCTGGGCATTTGCTACGCTGTATACCAAACAACAAGCAGCTCACTTCAATCCTTATTTCAGTATGGGTATTCAAATGCTACTTTCAGGAACCGTCTTAACAGCAGGCACACATTTTACTGGCTTTGCCATTCCACTGGAATCCATTCCCTGGCAATCATGGGCGGTGATTGGATACATGGTATTGATGGGATCCGTTTTTTCTTTCTTATGTTATCTCTACGCGCTACAACATTTACCAACGGAACAGGTTTCCATTTATGCATATGTCAATCCGGTTGTAGCCCTGTTGTTGGGAGTGTGGCTGTTTGATGAGAAAATCTCTTTCTTTATTTTAATAGGAGGAACCGTAGCACTGCTCGGAGTCTGGTTAGTGAATCAGGCATTTAGAAATACAACCAGCGTAGAGCAACCTGAAACTGAAGGGATGTAAGAATTACTGGTCGCCGTATTTATCGCGCCACTGTTGATTGAATGTTCGATCCGGAAAAGTAAGTGGACCCCTTTGTGCAGTCCAGGCCGTAAATACTTTGTTGACAAACCAATTTTTCATTTTTCCATTAGCCATATTCATAGCCGGGCGGAATAACATGGCTTGTTTCCAGGCCTGCCAAGCCGCTTTCTCTTTCCAGTTATTTTTTTTCTCGCGTACCGATTGATTTCTATTCTCCAGTAATAATTCGTGCAGATTTATTTTAACGGCACAGACAGCAGTACAATTTCCACAGAGTGAGGAGGCGTAGCTAAGGTGTTTATATTCATCCAGTCCTTGCAAGTGTGGCGTAATCACAGAACCGATCGGACCACTATAGGTAACACCATACGCGTGCCCACCAATGTTTTTGTATACCGGACAAGCATTCAGGCAGGCCCCACAACGAATACAATATAAACTTTCACGCTGTCTTTCGTCAGCTAAAATATTGGTACGGCCATTATCTAATAAAATCACAATCATTTCTTGCGGCCCATCCGTTTCGTTTGGCTGACGAGGACCTGTCAATAATGAATTATATACAGTAACACGTTGACCCGTTCCATAAGTGGCCAGTAAGGGCCAGAATAATTGAAGATCACTCCAAGAAGAAATTACCTTTTCAATCCCTACCACCACAATATGTGTGGAAGGCCATGCACAACTCAATCGGGCATTGCCCTCATTTTCGGTAACAGCAATTCCGCCTACATCCGCTACAATAAAATTTCCGCCTGTCACACCCACCTCTGCCTGTACATATTTTTTACGAAGCACTTCACGTGCTTTCAAGGTTAGTTGCTCAGGAGTAGCTTTAGGATCTGTTCCAAGTTTTTCTGCAAAAAGTTTAGCTACATCCTCCTTGCTTTTATGCATGGCAGGTGTAACAATGTGATAAGGCGGTTCTCCATCCAATTGCTGGATATACTCGCCCAAATCAGTCTCCACACTCTCTACACCGATAGAAGCCAGGTAATCGTTGAGATGAATCTCCTCGGTTACCATGCTTTTACTTTTCACTAGTGTCTTACAATTTTTTTCACGACAAATTTTTCCAATGGCTTCTTGCGCCTGTGTAACATCTTCGGCCCAAATTACTTTTGCACCACGTGCTGTGATAATAGATTCAAAAAGCTCCAACTGTTTATCCAGTGTAGCAATCGCTTTCCATTTTGCATTCTTTGCTTTTTCACGAGCCAGCTCTACATTCATGAACTGCTGCTTACCCTTTGGCACCACCGCATTGTACTTACCAATATTAAAGTTGATTTTACGACGATGCTCCCTATCCGCAGCCTTGACCGTGCTACTAGCTAAAAATTGTTCTTGGATTTCTTTCACCTGCATATAAGTGCTACACTTGTTTCAAAGATAAACTACTCTTTTTGTTTCCATTCACCTTTTGCCAGCGTATCCAGCGCTTCCCAAAAAGGCAGTCCCCATTTGCGTACAATCGGCTCTTTTAAAAACTGATAAACAGGCACTTTTAATTTCTTTCCCAATTGACAGGCGGGTGCACAGACCTTTGGTCTTGGGTCGTAGTTGATTCGCTCGGTATTAGCATACTCACTCTGCTCGGCAATGATGGGATACAAATGACAACTGATCGGCTTTTTCCAATCTATTTTTTTGTCGGTATAGGCTTTTTCAAAAGCACAATGGATAGTTCCATCTTTTTCGCGTAAACCGTACACACAAATTTCCTTATCACTCGGCAAAGTAGGAGTAACCCAACCAAACTCCTCATGCCAAACATACTTTCCATTTTTTTCGATCTCCTTTACAGCTGCCTTTGTCAAATAAGGACGAACAATATCATAGACCGCATCGATAATGGCTTTCTCTTCCTCCTCCAGAGGTGCCCCCGCATCGCCGTCCTCACAACAAGCCCCTTTGCATTTGGTCAGATCACACACAAATTGCTTCTCGAGCACATCGTCACTGATAATTTTATTGTCTACTACAATCATAGCTATTTTTTATTCTCCGCATTTCTCCACCGGAGTGTTTGAATCAAATGAAGTAAATCCTCCTTTAAAAAATTATTCACCACACCCAGCGAATCTGCATTGGGCGTAGCATCAAAATAGAGTGCACCTCTTAAAAAATGTTGAGTGGAATCAGTCACAAAAAATTGGTTAGCAGTTGCCGTATTACCCCCTAAATCAAAATAAATCCCCTCAATGCCTGCCGGTGTACTAAACACGCTATCCTTGATTCCCGTAGCCATATTGATATGCTGTCGATAGGCCATCCGAAATCCATCTTCTACCAAGGAATCAAACTTGTTCCTATTATCGATTGGCTTGTAGCTGATATGTATACGTCCTGCAAACCGAGGAAACTCAATATTGATCCACCAATCCTCTGCACGATCCTGAAAAAAAGTAGAATCTTTTTTTACTTGGGCATATACCGGATATTCAAATGTATAAGGGTAACCGGGCTGATCAAAAATTTGGTATTGTTTAGCAGGGAAGTCAATCGCAAAATAGCCACGCTTTTTGCCTACTGTATAGGGACTATTACAGCTGCTGATTACAGTTACAGCCATTAAAAAAAATCCTATGAAAATTATTACTCGCATTATTATCTCAAGAAGGGTAATGAATGGAAACCTGAACACGTTGGATTCGATTTTGTTCAAGTGCTAATACTTTGAACTCAAAATCACCCACTACTATTACCTGCTCCTTTGCAGGCAGCGCTCCTACGCGTTCTAATAATAAACCCGCTAGTGAATCACTTTCGCCCTTCACCTCATCAAATGTATCAATAGGAAGTGATAAGGCTCGACATAAATCAGGCAACAATGTCTTCCCCTCAAAAATATAGGTATGGTCATCCACTTGTTGGCCTGTAGCTTCTTCCTCATCAAACTCATCGCGTATATCCCCAATCACTTCTTCCAAAATATCCTCCATGGTAACAATCCCGCTGGTTCCACCAAACTCATCGACCACTACCGCAAAATGGATACGACGTTGCTGAAAGGTTTTTAATAAATCCTCAATTAGTTTAGGCTCCGGAACAAAATAAGGAGCACGCAATAATCGATGCCAATCAAAAGTAGCAGGCGCCTCCAAGTAGGGAATTAAATCCTTGGTATAGAGAATACCCACCACTTCATCCAGACTACCTTTGTAAACCGGTAAACGAGAATAGTGCAATTCTTGTACGCGTTGTAATAATTCAGGAAACGAAAGCTGGTAGTCTACTCCGGATACGTCCAATCTGCTTCGCATGATTTGCTTCACAGCAATATCTCCAAACTTAACAACGCCCTTCATGATATTTTTCTCTGCAGGAGAGGCTTCCTCATCGGACTTGAACTCAATAGCCTCGTCCAACTCCTGTTTGGTAATTTCCTGAAACCGATTAGCTCCTGTAGTACGAGCAATTTGATCGGCAAGTTTAACCAGCCAATTGCTAAGTCCGTACAACATAGAATTTAATCCCGCTGCCACAAAGGACCAGTCGCGTGCAAAACGAAGATTATGTTGAGTTCCCCAGATCTTGGGAAGAATTCTTGTGATAAAAAAAACCAAAAAAACAAGTAGTAAAATACGGACAAGTACCGCCAACCATCCCACAGGAAATAATGGAAGCAGAAGATAGTTTGCCAGTAAGATGCTACAAATATTTACAAATGTCCCTGCTATGAGCAAGGTGGCATAAAGTTGTTTGGGCGTAGCCAACAATTGCACAATGCGTCGTGCAGAATCATGTTGCTTGGTTTTTAGTACATCAATATCCTTTTTAGAGAGGGAGAAAAGTGCTGCTTCGTTGCCAGCAATTACAAAGGACAACACTAACAGGAGTGCCAGTAGCACCGCTAAAAAAGTAATCCCCTGTGGCGCAGCAGCCAGAACATTGAATAACAAGTAGGGAACAATAATTAATCCGTTTGACGGAGGCTCCAAGCGAAATGTTTTTGATGAACGCGTTACAAATTTATTGAATTTACCGCGTTTACTTAGAAGAGAATGGTTTGTGTGGCAGTGGCTTGTAAATACTGATTAATAAGCTGCGGAAAGGCTTGGGATTTCAATGCCACAGCATCCTGCCAATTCCAACCCTTTTCTAGCAATGGCTTTTTCCTCAACCGAATTCGAATAAACTGCCCTACAATGATCTGATGTGACAAAGTCTGTCGATAAAGAGGGGAAATGGATTCAACTACATAAGCATCGGCTGGAATCAGCTTGTTTTTCTCCGCTAGCTTCAACAAAGCTTTTAAAGAAGTTTCCTTTTCCGTTTCCAGCATCGGGAAAGTGGCTAACCCTTGCCAAATATCTTTTTCAGTACGAATTTTAACTGGGCATTGCCCCCTGTAGGAGGGCAATAAAAAATAAAACCAACGTTGCTTTAAGACAATCTTCTTATGCTTTACTGGTAATTGACTTA